>USCL01000118.1 GCA_900553145.1 uncultured Desulfovibrio sp. | reverse complement strand
GGGGGGCGGTGCGGAATCGTTTCCTGAAAAAAGCCCGTTCTTGGAAGAACGGGCTTTTTTTGTATACAGGAAAGGATCCGCTGGGCGAAAGGTTTTTACAAGCGCAACGCCTTACGGATGTTATTTCCCGGTGGGTAGGATGCCGAACTGGGCCATGCGTAGGCCTGTTTCTATACTTTAATATATTAAAAATAACAAACTTTAATCTCAGCAGAATGTGTCAAAATGTGGCTAAATAGGCCGCAAATATGTGTCAGAATATGTGCCTAAAAACTCCCCCTCTCGGTTTACGCCGAGAGGGGGAGTTTTTTGGTTTCTTCAGTCCGACTTCTTTGCCACAAATCGAACCTCGTCTCGATGTTCCTGGAGCCACCTGCACTTATGCAGGCACCACCACGGCGTGATGATAAACCGACCATCCGCTTTCGTCTTTCTATCGGGATGAGCACCGGACAAATCACAATCAAGCGAGCAGAGCATCAACGCTTGATTACGCTCACCGTGCGAACAACGAAACTTTTCCTCTTCCTCTGGCATAGGTAGTGGCATGACCTCTCTCCTTTTTGGGGGAGGAGGGTACTGTATGGAGTGGAATAGGGCAATCCTTGCTTATTATTTATAGAATAGCCTTTTTCTCTCTCAACTCCGGCGGCGACTGCCTGCCCTCCCTCTCGCTCTCATAACTGCTTTTGCAGTGCTCCCTCTGCCAGAAGAACAGCCCGTCCACCACGCGCCGGGGCCATGCCCTCACCCCGTCCCGCGCCCAACGGTAACAGCGCGAGGACAGGGTTTCGTCCGGCCAGCCGCCGAGAAGCGTATTGAGGAGCTGGTCAACGGCGATCAACGTTCGCTTTCCGTATGTCATGCGGCTTCAACCTCTTCCGCCGTGGTCGCGGCCTCCACCGTAGCCTTGCGTTCCCCGCCGCGCTGCATCGTCTCGTTCTTGTGCTTCATGGCCCCGCCCGCGTAGAGCGCGAGGAAGCCCGGCGCGTCGAACGTCAGGCGCACCAGCTCATCGTCCGGAACCGTGTAGGCGTTCCACATTACGGAGTCGGGCAGGCCCGGCATCCCCGCCTGCTTCATCAGGCAGACGTTCGCCGTGTCGGAGAAGTTCTGCTGATCGTCGAGCGCGTAGCTGAAGTGATACGTTGCCCCGTCCACGGCATAGTCGAACCCGGCAAGGATGGCGGCGGACGTTTCCGCGTCGATCTGTGCTTTTCTAGCTGATTTCAAATCGTCAAGGGAAGGCTCCTGAAAATCAGGATCAGGGGAGAAACACTCCGGGTGCGCTTTTCTGTATTCCGCCAGTTCTGTATACATACCGTGAAATTCTTCATTGTCGGGGACGTGGTACGGCACATCCCCAAAAGGGGAATTTATCCATGTTATGACGAAACTCCCATCAGGGCGTACAAGCACGGACGATAGGTCAAACTGCAATCCGGAACCTTCACTTGTAAAAATGTGTGATGCGATAGGCATATCTTTTTCCTATGTTATGCTATTCTAAAACAACAAGAACCTTCTGATATTCTTGCACCGCTGGCGGCGACCTCGATAGACCTCCCACTTGAGTGGCACGCCCATGTGCCCCCACCATCCGGCGCATAATTGAAACCCATTCCCGTTCGACTCCCCTTGATATTCGGCGTCACCGTTGCCGCCCACGCCGTCCCGCCGTTCGCCGGAGCACTGCCCGCGCTGTTCGCATAGTTGGCGGAATTAGCGTAGT
Organism: uncultured Desulfovibrio sp.; assembly: GCA_900553145.1. Classification (GTDB taxonomy): domain Bacteria; phylum Desulfobacterota; class Desulfovibrionia; order Desulfovibrionales; family Desulfovibrionaceae; genus Bilophila. Next base: position 8,935 of record USCL01000118.1, on the reverse strand, counting down.
TGGCGGAGTTGGCATAATTCACGCTGAAATTGGAGGGGTTGTAGACGTACATGTTGACGCCGTCATTGCCTCCCCACAGCCAACCGGGTTGGCCTCCCTGCCCCGCCCAATTCCAGATGGTGTCGACGCCCCCTTCCCTGCGAAGGCGGTTCGCGGCCCATGCCGTCCCTCCGTTCGCAGGAGCACTTCCGGCGCTGTTCGCATAGTTGGCAGTGTTGGCGGAATCAGCATGTCCGGCAGTATCGGATTTCCCATGAACGGCCCCGTTAACAAACAAATCTCCGTCGATATGCAGCGGCCGATTTACGCTGGCCTCTCCAGTACCATCCTCGCGGATGTTCACGGCAAAGCTTATATATTCGCCGCTGCTATTTTTTGCAAAAAGTTGCGCCAGTTTGGAGTTATCCTTCGCCAGCTGTATCAGGTCAACCCCACCCATGTTTGCGCCGTTTTTATCAGCAAAAAACAAGCCCTTATCGGAATCGACGGCGGGTGCGGCAGAAGTAACATTGGAAGTGCCATTGATCTGGATGCTGCCGGACAGGACGCCACCAGCCAAAGGGAGTTTCGACTTGGCGGCATCATAGGCCGTCTTGACTGCAAGAGGCGTGGCGGCACAGTCGTTTCTCGTGCTATCGACTGCGGATGAAAGCGTGAGCCTGTCCGCCGCGGCTTGGGCAATCTGGGCTTTCTCGGTGCAGATCCTTTCCGATTCGTTCAGGTTTGCCGATACCCGTTCAACGAGATCACGGTAAGCCTGTACTTCTTTCGACTGGGAAACGGCGCGGGAGGAAAGGCTGTGCTCCACGGCGGCGATGGTGGCGGGCAGGGTGGCACCACGGATGCCCACAAGCGTTTTTCCAGTAGAGGCCGTATAGGATACCGAGTCGATATAGATCCCGTTTTCGGTGGAGAGGAAGGCTCCGTTCGCCAAGATGCGGAGGGCCATCATGGGCTCAAGGGAATCCCTCCAGTCGCCCGGAAACGAGAAGGAGGTAGCGGATTCCACGGTTACCGCAACAGCGTTTCCGTCGCTCTGGCGGCATCGGATCCAGATGTTGTTCAGGAGATCCGCCTGTGCCTGCGCGGTGAGGGTGGCGTAGATGAACGAGCCGATGGGCCAGCTTTGGGCTGCGGTTCCTTCTTGGCCTCTCTCCACGGTGATGGTGTTCGCTGAGGTGTTCACCGCAGTGACATGCACGACCTCGCGTGTGGAGCCGGACCAGCGGATGACGCAGGGGATGTAGTCCGCGCCCGGCACCACTGATGGGAAGAGCGAGGCGTTGGAGACATAGATGGTCGTGTCGACGGAGGAAACGTCCTGCGTGATCCCCATTTCGACGAAGTTTTTCAGAATCGGGAGTTTATCTTTGTAAGCCATAGGGGCTCCTATCCGCCGAATGGAGGCGCGATGATGGAAAGGGAACCTGTGGTTCCGCCGTGAAGGAATTTGATGCGTTCCTCCGCGATGGCCTTGGAAAATTCCTTTTGATGATAAAGGGCCATCTCCGCGTTGAACCACGGCTGGCCGGACTGAAGCAGTATCCGCGACAGCGCTCCCGAGGCGATGACGTCTTGCTCCAGCCAGTCGGGAACGTATCTGGCGCTTCCGTCGATGGTCAGCGCCGCTGAAACTTCAAGTGCCGCTTCAAGATCTGTGGCCGGGACAGGGTGCACTTCGAGGATGCCGTGTCCGTAGCGCCAAGAATCAGGTTCGCCTTCAGCGGGAAAGTCCGGCCAGAAATCTCCGGGCATGGGGTAAAGGTTTCGATTGCCATTGAACCTGACGCCAAGGATGGCGCAGGCTTCGGCATGGGGCGGCGTCACAAGCGGGTATCTGGCCTTGCCGGAAACCACATCGAGCTTGATGAGGGGGCACCGCCAGATCAGCGTATCTTCAAGGAATTTCTTGACGGCCCAGCGGACGCTGTTCAGTACGAACGGCATGGGGCACAACGCGGCCTGCGCCGTTACAAGCGGAGAAAAATCGCGCAACGTAGCCATTACGAACTCGGAATGCTGTAGGAACGGTTGTACGGATTGCCGAGCACACGGGCCCGATCCTCATAGCCGAGCGCGACATAATATTGCTGGAGGTGCTCCGTGGCGCGGCCTCTGTCCGCTGCGGACGTGGCGTTCAGGCTGTAGGCCCGGTACAGGACGTATTCCCGCAAAGGTTCCGCCCAGATGCCGGAAAGGGGCAGGGCATCGGCGAGGGAGCGTACTTGGGGGATGTCGTCGGCGCACTCGATCTCGACGAAGACAGATTCGCCGGGGGGCGGCGTGACCCAGAAGCAGTCCGGCGTGGCCTGAACAAAAGCGTACTGGTCAATCTCTTCGGAGCCGAATTCCAGATGCCAGCCGGAGGCCAGCGTATTCATGGCTTCCCGCGTGGTCGGCTCAATGGGCCGTCCGGGGGTAAGCCCGTCCGGGCCCATGTTCCGAACCATGGCAAGAAACATGAGCGAGCCTTCCGGTATCCTCTGGCGCGTCGACCCCGGCGTCAGCTTGACGACATGAGCCCGCGCGTTGGCGTCCGGGCGCACGAGAACCGTCTGGCGCATGGCGTCCGTCAGGTAGTTGAGGAGCATCGGCAGTGTCCAGCGCACGCGCCCTTGGTCGTTGAGCTGCATGCTCACGCGGTCGAGGATGTCGGAAGCTATCATGGTTATCCCGTGATGGTGATGGCGTAGCGGGGGATGAGCTTGTTCTTGACGGGGGCGCCGTTCTGGTCGGTCACATACCCGTGGATTACGGCTTCCTTCAGCACCTGCAGCACAGGCTCGGGAAGGGCCACTTCAACGTCACGCCGGATCTGGTAGGCCACCCCGTTCAGGGATACGAATACGTCGTTGGCCCCCTCAGTCCCCTCGGAACTGTTGATGACGCACTTCACCATCTTCACGGCCTTGGGGCTGGCGGGTTTGGCTTTCGCCGTGCCGTCGGCGGGGCGTTCGGCGGCCGGTTCCGTCTGGGGCGGCTGTTCAGCCCCCATTTCTTCAATGGCTTTGTCCATTTCGTTCTTGCTCATGCAATATCCTTGAGGCGGGCCCGAATCGCTCCGGGCCCGCGAAAGAGTTTAGCTTTCGAGGTCGGTGCTCACGGCCACTTCGGCGCGTGCCATCCAAGCGTCGTTCAGGATGACGCAGGAGGCATAGGTCTTCCAGCCGATGGTGCCGCGCTGCCCAAGGGGGTCGCCGCCACGCGGGGAGTTCGGATTCAAGACCGTGGGGGTCACGGAGTTTTTCCCTTTGAGGGAGACAAGCCCGTAGGCGTCCGCGCCAAAGAAGAGGATGGGATAGACGTCGGCCTTGGTGCCTGCGGTGGAGATGAAGTTGGCGCTGGATACCGCGCCGCCCGCGTCTTCCCAAGGCGCAAAGACAGTGGATGTGACGTAGCGCACCTCTTCCACCTTGCCGACTTCGCCGGGCATGGCTTTCATATGGTCGCTGTATTTTTCGACAGGGACGAAGCCGGGCAGCTTGCGGATGGTCGTTTCGAGGTCGACATGCGTGACGGCGATGTAGGCGGCGGCGATGGGTTCCGTGCTGAATCCCGCTCCCGCGCCCACAATTTTGGTGATGGTGCGGGCATTCTGGCGTTTCAGGCCGCGCACGATTTCACGCTGCAAGCCGATGGTCAGCCCTTTGGAGATGGCGTCGCGGCTGGCGGCACCGCCAGCACGGTAGACGTTGGTTCCGGCTTTCAGGATGCCGAACCGCACCAGTTCCAGCATGTTGGCGGCCTGTTCGCCGCAGACGGCCATGCCTTCCTTGAGCACGGGATCCTCATGGGTGTCCTGCACAACGTCGGAGATTTCAATGAAGTCGCCGTACTGGACGACGCTCGCCGAAACGTCCGTGGCCGTCATCTTTTTGCCGGAGGGGGTGACGCCTTCGGTCAGCGGATTCGGCGTGGGATCGAGAGAGTTGTAGCGGCGGAACTTGATGGTTTTGGAGGATTTTTCCGGCAGGGGCTTGGCCTGCCCGAAGCGTTCCAGAACCAGCAGGGGGTTGGCGCGCTCCAGAAGTTCCTTCGAGGCGTAGGCGGCGGTACGGGGGGAAATGTCGCCGTAGACGGTAGTGGGCATAGATACTCCTCAGAACTCAGCGTTGGCTTTTCACAGCCTCGTCGAACGCCGAGTCGAAATCGTCCGGGGGGACGTTCTTGTTCAATGGCGGAACGCTGCGCGTCGGGACGGCGTATCCGTCCTGCGCGGCCTGCGCCACCTTCTTCTGGGTGCCCGTCCCGGAACCGGGGCCAGAGCGGTAGGCGGCATATTTTTCAAGCAGTTCCGTAACTTCCTCAGTGGTGCCTTCCTTTGCGATGCGGGAGAACCGGACACCCTCGGCGTAGGGGAGGTGCCCGATGAAATCCTCGATGCCGTCATGCAGTACGCGGAGCTGCACAACGTCCCCGGAGAAGGCTCCGGCGAAATCAGGGAATTTTTCGGACAACGTGGCAAAGTGGGTGCTTTTTACTTCTTCCGCGCGGGACGTTTCGCGCTCTTGCCGGGCGGAATGTTCCGTCCGGCGCTCAAGCACAACCTCGGCGAGGATGGACGCCTGTTCCGGCCCGAACTCGTCCAGCACCTTCCGAAGGCGTGTGCCGTCCGCGGACTCCTCATGAAAGACGCCGCGCAGGTTCTCGGGGAGGGCGTCCACCAAGGCCTGCATATTTTCATCCAGCGCCGCCTTGTTTTCGGCGGGCGCGGCAGCCTGTTCCGGTTTGGGGGCGGGGGGCTGCGCCTAAGCGCGAAGACGCTCGACTTCCGCTTCCAGTTCAAGGCGGCGTTTCTGTTCCTGATTGAGCCGCCCCTTCATCGAGTCGTAGCCGTGGGCCTTCTTGCGCAGCTCGTCATCGGGATCGGGTTCGCTCTTGCCGTCGGAAGAGGGTGCGGCGGGCTGTTCGTTTTCTTCAGCGTCCCGCTCCGGCGTCTCTTCGCTGGGGATCTGCCCTTCCTCTTTGTCGGCTTCGGGCTCTTGAACGGGTTCGGCATCGAATGTGGCGTCGAACTGGGCTTCAGGGTGAAGCGCGTCTTCCTTCTTTTCTTCCATGATGTTCTCCTTCGGGTCGGTTGCGAATGGCCTGCCGGGTTCGCGCCGATAGCCGATGGCGTTTCAGGGTTAATAGGACACCGAGGGATCGGGGAGTTCCCTTATCGTCACCGCTATCCCGATTTCGCGGAGGGCGCGGATACGGCCTTGGTATTGGAGCATCGCATCCACGCCGGAAGCGGACACCATCCCGTCCTTCCAGTCGTTTTCGAATGCGGTGAACATTTCATTGAGGAGCGCCAGACCGTCGGGGCCGAAGCGCGCCGAAACGTCCTTGAGGATTTCCGCCTTGCTACGCGGCATTGACTTCGCCTCCGACGGACGGTTCCGCTCCCGTCAGCATGGCTTGCTGGCCGGGGACGGGCTGGATGTCGCCGGGAGACTGCACGCCCGCAATCTGGGCTGCGACGGTTTGCAGTACCTGCGGAACGGGGAGCCCGCGCTTTTCGCATTCGGCGATGATGGACTCCATCTGCGCCTGCTTTTCCATGAGCGTGTTCTCGTAGCGTCGCTGTTTCGCCTTTTCCGGTGAGAGCTTGATGTCCTTGGGGAGATCCATGGCCCGCAGGATGTGGGAGTAGAGCGCGTCGAAATCGGTCGCCTCGGAAAGCTGTGGGGAAGCGATGACCGCCATGGTTTCCATGAGGCGTTTCCCCATGAGTTCCTGCGCGATGAGCGACGTGGAGCCCGTCGCCATGATTTCATAGTCGCCCTTGATGCTCTCGTCGGTCGAGAACCGCATGTTCCAGCGGTACATGTCCTCGATGAACGGCTCGGTGATGCCGCAGTCGAACAGGCGCACGATGTCCTTGACGGGCATGGAGGCCATGTTCATCAGCATGGACAAGCCGCTTGCCGTATCGCCCGCGCCGCGCACGCCGGAATTGTCGCCGCTCATGTAGCGCGGCTGGCTGACTTCATCGGAGTATTGGCTGAACCGCTCCCCGATGGCCATCAATTCGGAGATATGCGCGCTCACGTCATACGACCTGAAGCATCTGTCCAAATCTTCCGAGGTGCTGAACAGCCAGACCTTGCCGGGATAGACGCTTCGGGCGTCTTCGACGTTTTGTAGGGCGGAGACGTTCACCGCAATCTGCGGGCCGCAGGCAATGGCGGCGTTGTCGATCATCATGCGCGCCGCCGCGTTGATGATTGTCTGGAGGTCGCGGATGACGTCCGGCAGGCCGTCCGGCCAGAACGAGGCGTCGTCCTTGTAGGGCTGGAAAAAATGGTAGGGGATGGCCATCCCCTCCACAGGGGAAAGGGCGGCCTTGATGACCGTGCCTCCCTGCGTCATCCATACGCAGGACTCATAGGCACCGGCCTCGACGAAATCGGGAATGGCGGCCCGCAGCGTCTCCAGATCGACACCGGCGGTAAGGAGATCCGAGCCGGTCAGGTAACCCCACCGTTCGAGGACGCGGTATCTGTTCTTGTGCTCGAACGCCGTCTGCTCATCGGAAAGGTTACGAAGTTCCTGCTCATGTTCCGTGACCTCGGCATCCCCCTCGGGGTTGGAGACGATGTATTCCAAGATGCGCGCCTGATCGAAACCGGGGTTCTTGGACAGATCCATCAGTTCCCTTCGGGTGAAGAGATGGGTCTGCCAGACGTACAGCATTTGCCGTGCGTCGCTGGCCGACGGATCGGGGTAGAGCACATGCACGGGCACATGCTCATAGTACGGCGCATAGGGATGGTCTTGCGTGGGCTGCAACAGCCATGTCCCGTCTTCAGCCCGGGCATACTGCTTCTTGATCCTGTGCTCGACGAGCGGCCCTTTGAGGACGCCCGTGCCGAAGATGATGCCGGAATTGATGACCGCGTTGCACACGCGCTGGTAGGAGAGCCTGCCGATTTGCCCGTTGAGCTGGTCGTCGATGGTCTGCGCCATCCTGTCCGCCCGTTCTTTGGCGATTTCCGAAAGGAATTCCCGTTCATCCTGTGGAATGGCCCGGCCTTCCTGCTGGCGGCGCTGGAGTTCTTCCGTGATGATGTCGGGCTGGATTTCGGATACGGGAGACGGCGAGATGCCCCAGTTGCGGGCATTGTTCGACGGGAAGAGCAGATCCAGCAGCCGGGCGCGGAGCGTATCGACCTTGGCCTTGGTATGACGGATATAGACCGTGGACTTGAGGAAACGCCCGTTGGCATCCTTGGGAATCCTCCCGAGGACGTCGGGATCGTACTGCCCCTTGTACTGGCGCAGGGATTTCATCCAGCGGTCTTCAACATACCGGCGCGCGGCCTTGGCATCGGAGAACTCGGCCAGAAGCTGCGTCCCCAACGCGTCGGCGGGCGTCTGCTGCCGTTCGGATATGGGCTCAGGATATGTTCTGGACATTATTCCTCATCACCTTGCCGCTTGTGGCAACAGCCGCCGTATCCGTCCAGTTGGTGTTGAATGGCTTCCCTGTGGGTTCGGCACATTTCTTTTGTCACATACTCTTTCTGGTCATGCCGGAGCTGTTTGATTTCGGCCCAGATCAGCTTGAGCAGCCACCCGCCTATAGCGATGGATACGGGTGTGGCCACTTCGATGAGCATCTTGAAATCGTCGGAAGGGGTCATCTGGCCGTCTCCACATCTTCGATCCACGCGGCGAGGCTCTGCGCGTCACGCCAGTCCATCCACGCCCCTTCAATGCCGTCCAGCGTCACCGGGCGAAGGCTTGTCAGCACTGGCGACAACGGGATTGTCCGGCTGGCCGCCGAGCTTGCTACAGAGCACCCGCACTGGGTCAGCGCGCAGATCAGCACGAGCAGCAGCGGCGCGGCGGCTTTCCGCATACGCGCGGAAAGAAGCCCAGAGGGCAGCCACAGCTTCCAGAAGGCGGGCGAGCGTCTGCATGGCGTTTCCCTCACTGAAGCTTCCTCTTCGCGGCATCGTCAGCATTGGTGGCCTTGCCGATGTTCGCCCCGATCCAGTTGATGACTTTGTAGAAGGTCCGGTAGACGACGCCGGAGGCGTCCGACGGCGCGGGCATGAGCGTGGCGGCCCATGCGCACACGGCGCTGGCGGCGGACAGGAACAGAGCCCAAGCCCCGGTCTGGGAATTCAGGAAATCGGAGAGTATGGAAAAGTCCATCAGTAGTTCCCCCCACTCTGGTAAAAAGCTACGTCAAACGGCTTGTCGGGGTCGGTATCAACATGAATCCACGTCGGGGCCAGCTCGATGCGGCGGAACCCGGCTTCAAGCGCCGCTTGAAGGATCTGAAACCGTGTGTGCGAGTTCAGGCATTTGATGTCCACGGCGTAGCCACGGGTATGGGCGGAAGCGTTCACGCCGCCGACCTTGCGGTTGTGCGCGTCACAGCGGTAGGCGGAGGACAGCACGAGGGGGATACCGGCGCGGTCGCGCAACTCGTCCAGCATCATGAGCAGGTCGGGATGCATCTGCTCGATGCCCGCACCGCAACCGCACTTGCACCGGAACTCTGTGGCTGAAAAATGGCGAAGAGGAATAGGCATAGTGATTCCCGCAGGGATAAAAATTGCAGGCAAGGGCCAGAGACCTTTGCCTGCAATAATACACCTACGGCAGCGCTTGTCACTGTCAGTAAAGAGCTAACGTGTCAAAAACTATGCAAGTCTGTACACCGTGCGGATGGAGATGCCCAATTTTTCCGCGATGTCCTCGCGCCGCACGCCCTGCGAGACCATCTTGCGGACAAGGTACCTGCGGGCCTGCAACTCGACGTCCCGGACTTTTTGCCCGTCATAGTAGCGCAAGAACTCCACAGCGAGCTTCAGCCTGTTCCCGTCGCTGCTTGAGGCTTGTTCCATTGTCCTCATCAGATGCTCAAGCTGCGTTTCCCGGACACGGGTTATGGAAATCCTTTCCCTCTGGCCCATCAGTAGCCTCCCTCCGCCGG
>USCL01000117.1 GCA_900553145.1 uncultured Desulfovibrio sp. | reverse complement strand
ACAGTAAACGATTGATACTTTATTTCATAAGATTTTAGAGAGATACTAAAAGAGACGTTCTTTGTTGTGGAGTTTATCAACAAAAAATTATTGTAAATTCCACACGCTATGGATGCGTATCAATCAAATGCTATGACAGAGCCTTGGGAAATCCGCGAATGGGATCTCAAAACGCGGATATTGCGGGAAGGGGAGGCAAACGGGGTTCCCGGCAGGTTGGAGAAAAGCGGGGGAGGCGGGCAATGAGGCCGCAAGGACCGTAGCCGCCGGGGGGGGCCCTTGAGGCTTACGGGCGTCGAAGCAACGCGGCCCTTCTTCGGAAAGGTCTCCCTCTGTTTTTTTCTGTTTTTCTCTACAACACCTCGTAAATCCTACAAAAAACGTTGTCGAAGATAAGCCTGAAGTAGGGGGCGAAGCGCGGATCGCCGGGATCGCAGATAAGGAGCTGCACCATCATGGTGTTGTACATGCGGTCGTCGATGACGAGCTTTTCCCCGGTCACGCGGTTGAACATGAAGTGCACGTTGCGGCGGCGTTCCATGTCTTCTTTCCACGCCTTGATGGCGGCGTTGTCCGGCAGGTACTCGGGCGGCGTCACATAGTCGCGGTGGTCAAGCTGGCCGTCGGAGAAGACGTCGATGCTGGCGGCGGGGACGTTGACGTTGCTCCCCTTCATCACCACCTCGCCTTTGTCCAGGCGGTAGGAGAGGGCCTGCGGGACGATGCTGATGGCGTAGCCGCGCCCTTCCTTGGACAGGAAGTTCCAGCTTCCGAAGGTGGAGATCCAGAACCCGAGATCCAGCATGTCGAAGCTGACCACGAGATACTGCTTGCCGTCGGCCTGTATGAGCGGGTTGTCGGGATTGTTCAGCCACGTGATCATGTCCGCGGCCTGCGAAGCCGTCAGCCCCTTGAACACGTTGCCGGGGACGTTCCCTTTCGCCGCCGTGTACTTGATGATCTGGCGGGCGAAGCGCGGGTCGTCCGTGGCATAGACGGCCGCGGGCAGATAGAGCGAGGGGCTGCCGTGTTCCGCGCCGTCGGCGATGGTCTCGCGCCGCGCGAAGTGCTGCGTCGCATACCCCCAGTCCCACCAGTGCCAGATCATGGCGTCTTCCGGCGCGGCCGTGCGGAGTTCCTTCAGCCCGGCCGCGTGGCGGCGGTTGAGGATGGGGCCGTGGGTCATGGCGGGCACGAGATCCGCAAGCGGCGGGACCACTATGACGAGCATGAGGATGACCGCAGCCGAGCGGTAGAGCAGGTGGGGCCCGATGGCGTCAAGCGAACGGGTCAGCCGCCAGCCGCGCTGACGCCCCAGCCCGATGACGAACATGGCGAAGAGGCACCCGATGATCACGAAATGAAGCCAGCCGAGGGAACTCCAAAGGTCGAGCATCGTTTCCCGGCAGCTCGGCACAAGGAGGATGAGCCCGGCCAATATGAGGCAGGCGAGGAAGAACACCTTGCGGGTGGTCTTCGCCCGGACGTCGCCGAGGGCGCAGGCCAGCCAGTCCACGGGGAGGGTGAGCCCGATGGCGACGATGGGCGCCCCGAACATGACCATCCGCCCGCCCATCTTGGTGCTGAGCAGGGCCAGCAGGGCCATCGGCACGAGAAAGAGGGCGCCGGATCGGGCGCAGAGCACGAACAGAAACCCGAGCAGGCCGAGGATGGCGACGGGCTGCCACGGGTGGAAATACACCATGATTTCGGAGAGCGTCAGATCCTGGATCTCGATGATGGACTGCGCCACGGACGGGAAGACCAGCGGATCGGCCGTGCCTGCCGTTACGGCGTCCCCGGCGCGTTTGAGATAGCCTTGCACGTGATGGAACATCGTGTTCAGCACGCTCAGATCCACGAGCAGCGCGGCGGCCAGCAGCCAGAACGCCGCCAGCACGGCGGGTCGGTGGAGCTGCGCCACGAATTGGCGCTCGCGGCCCACGATGGCGATGAGCAGCGTCAGCGGGAAAAGCGCCCCGGTAGGCCCCCCGAGCGCGGGCAGGGCATACGCCAGCCCCGCGAGCAGGGCCGTGCGGCGTTCGCCCGGGCGCGGCAGGAGGAGCGCCATGCCGCCGAGCAGGGCCACGTCGTAGCGCACGATGTACGGGAACATGGAGTGCCATTCCTGCGACCACCATGCGAGCAGCCCGCTTGCGCTCAGGGCGAGTACCCACCCGGCGGAGATGAGGGCGTACGGCTGATGGCTCGGGGCGTCCAGCGCAATGGGTATGGGGCGTTTCGTCCATCTCTGGAACCATCGGAACGGCAGGGCCAGAGGATGGCGCAGGAAATACATGACCCATGCCGCCGGGGCCAGCCCGATGACGAGGGACAGGAAGAGGGTGATGAGGTCGGTGTCGCCATAGCCGAGCAGCGTGCGGGCAAGGAAGCCCGGGGAGAGCGAGGCGAGGATGCCCGCGCAAAAACCGGCTTCCATGCTGCCCATGCTCCATGCCCACAGGAAGACGAGCAAGGCCATGAGGCTGGCCATGACCGGAGGCAGCCAGAAGGCGATCTGCGCGGGTTCGGTGCCCAGGATCATGGCGAAGATGCGGAGCAGCTCGGACATGGGGTGCCCGGCGCCGAAACCGAAACCTTCGGCTCCGGCGACCCAGTGATAGGCGTCGTGCGTGGCAAGGAGCATCTCGTTGCCAAGACGGTATTCCACATCCTGCCACGACTGCCATTCCTGAAAACGCAGCAGGAAGGCCACGGCATAGGTCGCCATGCCGAGCAGGAGGCCGAGGAGCCAGCGCGGTATGGGGCCGAGGGGGATGTTTCTTGATGGGGGAGGCGGGGGTATTGTCACGGCGTATCCCGGAAAAACCGGCGTTCGCGGACGCGGGAAAGGGTAAGGGGGAGGTGAGGCCCTCCCCCGGGTGTTGTGCGGGAATCAGAAGCCTTCGCGTTCCCGTTCTTCCTGGCAGGCGCGGCACAGGCCGACGCCGGGCAGGGCTTCCAGACGTTTCTGGGGAATGGGCTCGCCGCACTCACGGCAGCAGGCCTGGCCGTCGATCCACTCCGGCCCTTCCCAGTACTGTGAAGAACGGGCGCGCTGGAGGGCGGTTTCGCGTGCGAGCCGTTCCAGTTCCTGCGCCTGATCGAAAATGTCCATTCGTGTCCTCTTTCTTTAACGTCAGGGGGGAGTCCCTCTGTACGGGCCAGACCTTCCCCCGGGAAGGCCGCAGGTTTGCCCGAAAATCGATCGCGTTGCAAGTAGTTTTATGAAAGGCGCAGCGACTCGAAGGGGATCTTGCCCACGCATTTGCGCAGCCGTGCCTGCACGCCGTCCACCGCGATGGCCGGAAGATGCGCGTCCCAGGGAAAGAGCAGGGCGAACGTGCCGGGCGCAAGCGTAACCCGGCTGACTTCCGCAGGGGCGGGCTGGAAAAAGCCCACGTCCTTTTGGCTGTCGAATGGCCCGTCGAGGGTAAGGCCCGTTGCGGCGGCGTTGAACAGCCATTCCCGGCCTTCGACGACCATCTGCACGTCGCAGAAGCGTTTGTGGCATTCGTAGCGGCAACCGGAAACCGGACGCGAAGTCAGGGTGGCGACGCTGACGAAGCCGTCCGCCAAAGGATGCGTGCCGTCTTCCAATGCTGCAAGGGAACCGGAACCGCCGGGCGCGTAGTTCTCAAGCCAGCGCATCGTTTCTTCCCACGCGGGGCCGAAGCCGTAGCGCCGCCAATTGCTGATATGATCGACGATCATCCTGAAATCCTTTCATAAAGAAAAGGGATACGGTGAAGAGGGCCTCTTGGAAAAGGCTTCTTCCGGTTTACCCTTTTCAGAGTGTGGGCTGGCGGGGAGGCGGGACGCAGGTGCCCCGCCTCCCCTCTTGATAGGGGGAACGCCCCGTTACCGCTTGATGTCCGTAAGGATGTCTTCCAGCGCGTCCGCGAAGGCGCGCAGGTCTTCTTCCGGGATGTTGAGGGCCGGGAGAAGGCGCAGGACGACTTCGTGGGACAGGTTGCAGATGAAGCCGCGGCGGAGGAGCTCTTCCCAGACGCCTTTGGCGGGGAAGGCCAGCTCGATGCCGATCATGAAGCCGAGGCCGCGCACTTCCTTGATGGTCCCGGGGTGGCTTTCGGCGATGCGGCGGATGGATTCCATGAATTCGCCGCCAAGGCTGGCCGCGCGTTCGTCGAGGTGGTCGCGCTTCATGATCTGCACGACCTTGGCCGCCACGGCGGACGTCAGCGCGCCGCCGCCGAACGTGGTGGCGTGGCTCCCGGCGGCGAAGCCCTTGGAGACTTCGTCGGTGGCCATTATCGCGCCCATGGGCAGGCCGTTGGCAAGGGCCTTGGCGCAGGAAATGGCATCGGGCTTGAGATCGAAATGCTGGAACGCCCACGGCTTGCCGGTACGGAAGAGGCCGCCCTGCACTTCGTCCACGAGGAAGAGGATGCCCTTTTTGCGGCAGAGCGCTTCAATGCCCTTGGCGTATTCGGCGTGCATGGGGCGGATGCCGCCTTCGCCCTGTACGATTTCGACGAGCACGGCGGCGGTTTTGGGCGTGATCGCGTCCTCAAGCACGCTTAGATCGCCCCACGGCACGGTCTTGAAGCCGTCCGGGATGGGCGCGAACCCGTCCTGAAAACGCTCCTGCCCCGTGGCGGCCATCGTCGCATACGTGCGGCCATGAAACGCCTTGTCCAGCGTGATGATTTCATAGGCGTCGACGTTCTTCACCCGCTGCATGTAGCGGCGGGCCAGCTTGATCTGCGCTTCGTTGGCTTCCGCGCCCGAGTTGCAGAAGAACGCTTTCCCAAAATGGCTCAGGGACAGCAGTTCCTCAGCCAATTCAAGCTGTTCTTCCTGATAGAAGAGGTTGCTCACATGGATGAGTTTGCGCGCCTGCTTCTCGATGACCTTGGCGATTTCCTCGTTGCAGTGGCCAAGGCTGGTCACCGCGATCCCGGCCAGCAGGTCGACATATTCCTTGCCGTCAAGGTCGGTGACTCTGGAGCCTTTGCCGTTGGCGATGCTGACAGGGTAACGACCGTACGTCCGGCAGAGAAGGGATTCTTCGCGGGCCTTGATCGTGTCGAGGGAGGAAGTGGTCATGATGGTGTCTCCTGTCCGGCGATCGCCGGAATGCTCATATAAGTACGGCGGCGTATTCTGTGAAGGCCGTCTAGTGTTTTCCCGTATGCCCGAAGCCGCCGGAACCGCGTCCGGTGGCGCCCAGCGTCTCGCATTCCTCAAGCTCCACCTGCAGGGCGGGCTGGAAAACGAGCTGCGCGATGCGGTCGCCTCGTCGGAGCCGCCGTTCCTCGCCGGACGTGTTGAGGAGGACGACGGTGATTTCGCCGCGGTAGTCGGGATCGATGACGCCGACGCCCTGCGCCACGGTCAGGCCCTGCATGGCCCCGAGGCCGCTGCGCGAGTAGACGAACCCGGCGATGCCCGGCGTAAGCGGCTCGACGGCGATGCCGGAAGGGATGGCCAGACGCCCGCCTGCGGGGATGGCCGCCTCATGCCCTTCGAGGCAGGCCCTCAGATCGAGCCCTACCGAACCTGAAGTGGCGTACCGCAAGCCTTCGGCCCCGTTCGCCGCGTACACGGCCTGCGAATCCCGCAGGTACTGGATGCGCACCTTGGGGTGTGCTGTAGTCATGATATGCTCCTTGCTCAAACCGCATCTCTACCGCAACCCGTCCCGCCCCACAAGGAAAAAGCGGTGGCCGGGAGGCGGAAAAATGCTCTCCGAGATGCCGGAAATCCCGCGGGTATCCGTGCTCAACTACAAGCCCGCGCAGGGGAAAACCCGGGCCATCATCGAGCGGCAGCCCCTTGCCGCGCAAGGTATCCTTGTGGCTCACAGGGGCAGCGTGCGGGCCGACGGGCGAGAGGAGGAAACGGAGGGGCAATCCTTGCCGCCCGGACAACGGATAGGAGCGGCGCTGAGGGGCCGCCGTCATCTGAACTGAACGTTCCGTGGCTTATAACGTTTTTTCAAAAAAGAGGTGCCCGTCATGGGAAATCAATCCGCCGACCTTCATCGTGCCCGTTTCAGCCAATTGAAATCCCAGCTTTTTGTAGAGCGAAGCGGCGGGGATGTTTTGCGCTCCCGTATCAAGCCTTATTGCTTCACAGGAATGCCGCCGCGCGATTTCCATCGCATACCTGACGAGAGATGAGCCGATGCCTTTCCCCGCGGCGTCTGGGCATACCATGACCAGATGAATGACCATCACCTTCTCGGCGGGCGCGTGGCTTGGCCAATCTATTTTTTCATATTCATCCGGCTGGTTCCTGTCTAAAATGATACTCCCCGATATGTTCCCATCCTCGTCATAAACATATAATGAGCCCTTCGATAACGCTTTCGCCGCATCTTCTCTTGTCGGGTAAACGCCCTCCCGAAAGACAGTGAATGCCCCGTGTTCCTTCTCATGCAGAAAGTGTTTCTGATACCCCTCTTCGACTTGATCCAGATCCGCATCTATTGCCTGTCTTAACATCTTGCTTTTTCTCCTCTATCCGATTGTCTGATGAAGGCTGGCATTGGGTTGCCAAAAGCCGAAACTACGCTGGAATGATGGCTGACATGTCTTCTAAAAGTATTTTATGGCGTATGTTCAATAGAGCATGTAACAGCGGCGGATTTCCCTTGCTCAGGGATGAGGACGTTGAGCCCGTAAATGCCCTTTGAAATGCCGTGGCCGCCAAGCGCCCCTGCGGGCCTCATAGATATTGAGGCCCGGTTTCCCTTGCCGGCGGGGCCTATGCTCACTTTCCGCAATCGGAAGGATCGCCGTGCAGCTTTTCGAGCGCGTGGCCGAGCGCGGGAAGGATGGCGGCGAGGTTTTCGGAAACGGCTTTGCGGCTGCCGGGCAGGGTAACGACGATGGTACGCCCGAGCGTCCCGGCGGCGGCGCGGGAAACGGCGGCGGTGGGCGTCTTGGCGAGGCTGGCCTGCATCATCGTCTGCTCGAATCCCGGGAGGCGGCGCTCAAAGAGCGGGAGCAGCGCTTCGGGCGTGGTGTCGCGGGGGGCGAGGCCCGTGCCGCCGCTGGTGAGGATGAGATCGTATCCCTGCCCGAGCGCCAGTTCGGCCACGAGGGCGCGCAGCCCCTGCGGATCGTCCGGGATCATGAAGCCCTGTTCGTGGCAGAGCGGAAGGCTGGCGCGGGTGCCTGCGGCCATGAGCGGCCCGCTTTCGTCCACGCGCAGCCCTGCGGCGCCCTTGTCGGAAAGCGTAATCCACGCCAGCGCCCAGTGCTCGCGGCGGGCGGCGAGCGTCCGCGTTCCGGCTTCAATGGGCGTGAGCGCCTCCAGCAGCGGGCATATTTGGGTATGGGGATCTTCTGAGGAAAGGGCGGCTGGAGGCAGGAACACCCGGCCCGTGACCTTGAACCGGGCCACGCCTGAAGCGTCGTGGAGGCAGGTTCCCACGCGCCAATCCCGGTTGCCGTCGGGGAGCGGGCGGGCCGCCATGCCGTGGGCCGGGAACGGCGCGGGCGAGGCGGTGGCGGGCAGGAAGGCAAGGGGCAGGATATCGCCTTCGGCGCAAGCGTGCAGGCTGAGGGTATGGATCGTTTCGGTCACGGAAACCTCCGGTATGATGCCAACGAGGCGTTGGATGAAGATGGCTGGCGGCACAGGACGCGCCTGTTCCGAAGCGCGTGCGCCCGTCCGCAGCGCAAGCCGTTGGGCGTGGGGCTCCCCTTGCCCCGGATCGCGCCTGTCCGCCGCGGCGTTTTTTCCGTACGTGCGGGGATGAAGGCCTGCCCTGTCCGGGATGTCCGAACCTGAATGGCGGAGCGCGGAAGGCCTTCCCGGCCGTCACTTGTGCGGCGGTTCAGCCTGTTGTATCCTCCCTTACTTTCACAGACAAGCGCGGAATCCCTTCTGAAGCGTTTTCCGTAGCCTTTGCCGGCCCCGTCCGGCCCCAAGGAGTTTTTGCATGACCATGACCAACGGCGGCGACCAGACCGCTCAACTCACAATCCTCGGCACCGGTCGTCTTCCCCAGCCCGAAGGCGGCCCGAGCGTCAGCCTTCTGGAAGTCTTCCCCAACCGTTTCCCGCATCGCCCGTATGTCGTCAGCATGGCGTTCCCCGAATATACGTCCCTTTGCCCGGTGACCGGGCAGCCCGACTTCGGCACGGTTGTGGTGGAGTTCATCCCCGACCGGAAGTGCGTGGAGTCCAAGAGCTTCAAACTGTATATGTTCGCGTACCGCAACCACCAGTCCTTCATGGAAAGCATCACCAACACCATCCTCGAGGATTTCGTGGAGGCGCTTGACCCCATGTGGTGCCGGGTGAAGGGGCTTTTTTCGCCGCGCGGGGCGACCTACCTGCACGTGTTCGCCGAGCATTACAAAAAGCTGGATGATCCGGCCAAGGCCGAGGAAATCCGTCAGGCCGTCGCCGACTGGAAACGCGAAGCGGCCCCGCATACGTGGGACAAGTAGCCATGCACGCGCTGCTCATCGACATCGGCAATACGTCCCTGAAAATCGGCGTGGCGGGCATAGAGGGGCTTGTGGCCTCCTATACGTTGCCTACGGATACCGGGCAGAGCGGCGATGGCCTCGGCCTTCAGCTTGCCTATTTGCTCGGGCATGCCGGATTCGGCACGCCCGCGACCGGGCCGGGCAATGTGGCGCTCGACGGGTGCGTGATCAGCTCCGTCGTCCCCGGCATGAATCCTTTGGTGACCCATGCCTGCGAGCGGTTTCTTGAATTGACGCCCCGGTTCGCGCATCGGGATTTGCCCATTCCGCTGGAGAACCGCTACGAGCGGCCCAACGAAGTGGGGGCCGACCGCCTTGTCGGGGCCTTCGGGGCGCGCCGCCTGCTGCCGGATGTCCGCTCCGTGGTGTCCGTGGACTACGGCACGGCGACGAACTTCGACTGCGTCACCGGAAACGCCTACCTCGGCGGCCTGATCTGCCCCGGCGTCATGTCCTCGCTCGGGGCGTTGGCCACGCGCACGGCGCAGCTTCCGCGCATCGCGCTGACGGCGCACGCGGACGTGCCCATCGTGGGGCGGAGCACCGTGACGAGCCTGAATCATGGCTTCCTGTTCGGCTTTGCGTCCATGACCGAAGGCTTGTATGCCCGCCTGACCAAAACGCTCGAAGGCCCGGTCGCCTTCGTCGCTACCGGCGGCTTCGCCCCGGATGTCGCCCGTGTCGTGGACTGCTTCGATCTCGTCCGCCCGGATCTCGTTCTCGAAGGGCTGCGTTTGCTGTGGCTTGAGTCGCGGGATTGATTGAATATGTGGGGAAGGGGAGGGGCTTTCTTCGGAAAGCCCCTCCCCTTCCTCCACGCCCCCACCCCCTCCCGCAAAGACTTTTGCGCGTATCGAATCCCTATTGGGGAGCGGGGGAAAACCGGAGATTGCTTGGTTTGAAGAGGGCTGTGCGGGCTGGTGGCGATCGGTGCCGCTGCTTTATGCCGCGCCTCCCTTGGAAAAAGGATTAGCCGGGGTTCCGGCCGCAATGCGCCTTATGGGTGGAAAGCTGCGCGAGAGGAAGTATACGATGACCGAGAGAGGAAACGATCTTCCGCGCCGGATGCAGGATTTGCCCCCCGCCGGTGCCCGGTTGTGCATGGCGGTCGGTCGCTTTCTGAAAGAACGGTGCGGCGTATCTCCGCGCCATGCCGTCGTGGCTTTTTCGGGCGGCGCGGATTCTACGGCTCTGGCGGTGATTTTACGCTGCCTCGGCGTGTCTCTTGTATTGGCTCATCTCGATCATCGGCTCCGCCCGGAAAGCGGGGAAGAGGCGGAGTCCGCGCGGCGTTTCGCGGCCCGGCTCGGCGTGCCTTGTGCGGTACGGCGCGTGGATGTGGGGGCGTTTGCGCGTTCGGAGGGGATCGGCCTCGAAGACGCGGGACGGCGTGCCCGGTATGCGTTTTTTGATTCGTTGCTCGGGCCGGAAGGTGGAGAATGGATTGTTACCGGGCATCATCTTGATGATCTGAGCGAAGATGTCCTGATGCGGCTTGTACGCGGTTCCGGCTGGCCCGGCCTCGGAGGGATGAAGGCCGTGGACCCGGCCCGGCGGCTCCTGCGGCCCCTGCTCGGGACGCTGCGGGCGGAACTGGAGGCTTTTCTCCGTTCCCTCGGCGTGGACTGGATTGAAGACGCCTCAAACCGCAGCGACGCGTTCCGGCGCAACCGCATGCGTCATCATGTCGTCCCGCTGCTGAAGGCGGAGAATCCCTCTTTTTCCCGTTCCGTGCAGACGCTTTGGGAGCTTGCCCGTGAGGACGAGCGTTATTGGGACGATGCGCTTGTCCCGGTGTTTGCGCAGATCCGGCTGGAAAACGGCAGCCTTTTTCTGCCGCGTGCGGCGTTCGTCGCGCTGCCCCGTGCGGCGCGTTTGCGCGTGTACGCGGGGCTGTTCCACCGTTTTGGGCGTGGGCAGGCGCAGGCTGAAACGCTGTTCCGTCTGGACGATGCCGCCGTCGCCTCGCGCAGCCGGAAGGTCTTTCAATTCCCCGGCGGTGTCCGCATCATAACGGATGGGGAAGGGGCGCGCATGGAAGCCGGGGGAGGGGAGAAGAACCCCTTCTGAAGAAGAGTTTTTTTCCTCGCTCGGCCTCCCTTCCTTCATCTTCATACGATTTCTACGTTTATCAGATCCAGCGCGTCGGATTTTCCGAATGGCGAACCAAAAGGCCGCCTGAACGAAATACGTTCTGGCGGCCATGTTTTTTCACAGA
>USCL01000116.1 GCA_900553145.1 uncultured Desulfovibrio sp. | reverse complement strand
CTCTCTCTCTCTCTCTCTCTCTCTCTCTCTCTCTCTCTCTCTCTCTCTCTCTCTAGTCCGTTCAAATGCTATACTTTTTTCTCCGATATCCGATGGAGAAAGCCGCGTATCGGGGGAGATCTCCTGCTGAGGAGGCAGATCCGGAAAGTCCGCCGGGGAACCCGGAAACCGGGAAAAACAGGACGGGATGCTCCGTTCCGGCGAAGGGCGCAATGAGGCGGGAGGCTGGATAAAGGAAACGCCCGGTTCCCGCTCCGGGCTGGGGCCGGATACGGCGCCGCTCTTTTGGGCTTCCTCATCCGGGGGCAACGTCGGATTCGGAAGGGAAACGGCCAAGGCGGGATCATATGGCACGGATTGAGCGACGGCGGCAGCGCGCCGTATCCCCAAAGGATCTTGAAGGGCGGTGAGGCGATCGCTGCTGGATGGCTCCAAAGAACCGACTGCTGTGTCCCCCGGAGTGGAGGCGGCCCGGTTTTCCAACGGTTCCGCACCGACGCCTTGAGACGCAGGCTTTCGATCGGGAAGGAGGGAAGATGCTGCATCCTCCATGATGGGGAGAGCTTGCGCCGACAGAAAATCATGCGGCATCACTTGTATTTTCTCGTCCACGTGAAAAAGCCCACTCTCCTCATCGTTTCCCCCAAGGGGGCAGGAGCGCAGGCCATTCAGTTTCGGCCGGATCCAGCGTTCTCTCTCTCTCTCTCTCTCTCTCTCTCTCTCTCTCTCTCTCTCTCTCCCTCTCTCTCTCTCTCGGCCTGCTTTGCCCGGGCGTTGGGATGCCGTGATCTTCGTGTTCGGAGAGCCACGGTACAAGCTGTCCCCCCGGCAAGGGGCGGGCATAGTAGAAGCCCTGTATGCTCGTTGCGCCGAGTTCTGAAATGATTCTAGACTGTTCCGCGTTTTCGACGCCCTCGGCGACGATCGCCATATTGAAGTGGCGGGCGATGTCGATGACGGCCTTGCATACCTGCCGGTTGCTCTCGGACGTTTCGAGGTTCTTGATGAACGAGCGGTCAAGCTTGAGGGTGCTGATGGGCAGGTGCGTCAAATAGCTCAAGCTGGAGTAGCCCGTGCCGAAGTCATCGAGCGCGAACCTGATGCCCTTGTCCCGCAGCTGCTGCATGACGCCCTTGACCTGCTCAAAGGAATTGATGAGCACGCTCTCGGTGATTTCAAATTCAAGCTGCTGCGGGTTGATGCCGTGGTATTGGATGATCTCCATGACCCTGCTGACGAAATTGGTCTGCAAAAGCTGGATGGCGGAAATGTTCACGGCGATCTGGAAAGGAAGCCCCGCTACGCCCGCCATGCTCAAAAGCTGGCGGCAGACGGTATCAAGCACAAGATACCCGACATCGACGATAAGGCCGGTTTCTTCGGCCACGGGGATGAACTCGGCGGGTGAAATGAAGCTGCCCGCGGCGTCCCGCAGACGCAACAGCGCCTCGGCCTTGCGGAACAGGCCCGTGCTGATCTCGAAGACCGGCTGGAAATGCACCTCGAAGTCGCCGTTGGCCAGCGCGGACCGGATGAGGATCTGGAGCAGCTTCTTGCGGGAGAGGATCTGATCCAGCTCCTTGTTGAACTGGTAGATGCCCCGCCCTTCCTTGCGGGCTTCGGCAAGGGCAAGCTCGGAGTGGGTGATGAGGGTGCTCGGGTTGGTCCCGTGTTGCGGCGAAACGCTGATCCCGGCGTCGAGGTTGCAGGTGTATTCCAGATCTTCAATGGTAAGCACGCGCAGGAAGGAGTTCCTGACGGCTTGGGCGAGCCGTTCGGCCTGTTCTCCGTCCGCGTCGGGAAGGAGGACGAGGAAATCGTCCCCGCCGGAGCGGTAGAGGCTGCCTTCGGGCACAAAGCGGGCGATGGACAGGCTTACATCCTTGAGCAGCAGGTCGCCCTTGGCGTGGCCGAAGGTTTCATTGAACAGCTTGAAATCGCTGATGTCGAACAGGATGACGGCGCAACGCTTGCCCTCGCGCAGCATGTGCTGGAGATTCTTGAGCGCGGCTTGCCGGTTGGGGATGTCGAGCAGGGAATCGTGATAGGCCATGTGCTCGAGCTTGCGGGCGTGGAGCATGCGCTCGGTGATGTCGGTGCCGCTGACGAGATAGACCATTTCGTCGTTGAGCCAACGGATTTTTTTATGACGGAGCTGGAGATAAATCTGCTGGCCGTTTTTCTCGATGAGGCAGTCCTGCCCGTTGAGGATGGCGCAATCGGCGCAAGGGGCGTCGAAACGGAAAAAGGAACGGTAGCAGAGTGAGCCGGGCACGCATTCGGGCCGGATGCTGCGGATTTGGCGGTTGGCGAACAGGACTTCGTGACGGGCCGGGTGGACGACGAAGAGATAGGCGTCCACATTGTCCATGATGGTCTGGAGGGCTTCGCGCATTTGCTCTTTTTCACGGCGGCGCTCCTCCTCAATGAGTTCGGAGTCGATCCGGAAACGGTCGGCGGCCTGCTTGTCGAAAAAATTGACCCCGGAACGCTGGCTGCATGCTTGCGCGGCGCGATCTATGAGGCCGGAAAAGGTGAGGGCGTCGTAAGGCGCGACGGCAATGCCGATGGAGAAGTCCACGGAATCCGACTCCCCGTCGAAAGCGCAGGCGGCCCCGAGCGTCCGCTGGAGATTGCGGGTGAGGTCGGTCACCTCGCGGAAGGATTCGTACTGATCCGCAAACAGGATGAACGAACCGCCGCGGCAGTGGATGGGCACATCGTTCTCGCGGGCGAGGTCGCGGAGGATGGCGCCCGCGTGCTGGAGAAAAAGGTTCTTCCAGCGGTTGCCGTGGCGTTGCTCGAGCTCGTCGAGATTGCGGAAATCGATCAGGATGAGGGCCTGAAGGTTGAGGCCGGAGAGAAGGGTCTTTTCAATAATGGCCTGTCCGGCTTCAAGCGTGTACAACCCCGTCAAGGAAGAAATTTGTGCGGGCTGGAGTGACGGGAGATCCCGCATGACCTTGGGGGTGATGTCCTTGAGCGTGCCGATGATCCGGTCTTCGCCGGCCCGGCCGCGCAAGACGACCACGCGGGCCTCGGCCTGCCGCCATGTGCCGTCGTTATGGCGTATCCGGACGGTGAGGCAGTCACAGCCGGTAAGCGCATCAATGACTTTCATACGTTCGTGGACGATGGCGAGATCGCTGGGGTGGAGCAGGCAAACGAGGTCTTCGACACTCCTGAAATGATGGCGCGGGTGGCCCAGGAAACGCTCCACGCCATCGGAAATGGCGAAGCCGCCGCCGGAAACGCAGCGTTCCCAGATGATGTCGGATACGACGGGATCGCGCGGTGAGGCGAGGGAGGAGACGGGGGGAAGGATCGAGACGCCCTTAAAGCCGCCGATGAGGTAGAGAGGCGTTCCGCCATTGCCGCGCAGGCTGCGGGCGCAGACATCCACGGGGATCCAGCTCCCGTCGGAGCCGAGGGCGCGGATACGGCGCGAAAAGACATCCCGCTTGCCGGAATGGAGCGAATCAAGGTCGGAGCGGAGTAAAGGCTGATCGTCGGGATGGATCGTCTTGTAGGCCTCTTCGCTGGAAAGGCATTTGTTGGCGCAGGCAAAACGGGGATCACCGGAAAAGATGCAGTCGGCATCCCGCGTGGCGGCCTGCTCCCATACGATTTCGGAAGACGTATCACCGATGATTTTATAGAGATTAAGCAATGATGCGGCTTTTTGCTGGGCCGTGTCCTTCTGTTGGGAAGCGGCTATGACCTCAGAAACCTCATCCGAAGGGGAGGTGCAGGCCAATGGGTTCTGCGCTTGCCTTGTCATTGAACGTCCTTACAAAGGTGTCTCTCCGCGACAAACAGGAAGTAGCATGCTCCGCGCTAAAGAGCAAATACAGAATAAGTTGTATACATATCCATGTATTGCCGTACCCCTTGGGGCACGAAGCGTCACGCCTGCCCGGCAAGGATGCAGCAGACGCCGACGGAGTACTGTTGATACGGCGAAAAGGCCATGCCCGATTCGGCCTTACTCCTTTGGGGGTACGTTGATCATTTGGTAGGGGTTCGGTAGAGTACTGTTGTCACATCATTTCTCAACCGCCCACGCCCTTTATTAACCATTTTTGAATTATTGTCAACCGAAAATGGAATTTCCGGTCGGATTCGGCAACGACGATCCGATGGTGCGCCCTGCCGGAAGTAAGGAAGAGGGGTTGCGGGCTTTGGATGCACGCTGCCTATGGAATCACTGCAGGAACGGCTGAAGGCCGTACGGGGCGCCATGACACAGAGCGAATTTGCCACACGCCTGCGAACGCCGCTCACCACGCTTGGAAGGTACGAACGGGGCGCGAATATGCCAGATTTGGCGTTTATTGTTAACCTGTGTACCGTTTTTGACGTCTCTCCCGAATGGCTGCTGTTCGGGCGCGGCGTGATGCGCGAACAATCAAAGGAATATCCCTCTTCAGGATGTGGCTGCCGCCAGTGCCCTCTGGTGCTCAAAGAATTGGATGAGGAACGCGCCGAGCGCCGGGAGCTTTCCAAAGAAAACCGTCAGCTCTATGCCGAAAACCGCAGGCTGTTGCAGGAAAACGGGCGGCTGCGCGAGGAACTGGCCCGTCTCCGCCTCTGATTTTTCACGGAGCGGGAAGAGACGGCGCTTTCACCCGGCAGGCGGCGGGCTGAGGCGTTGCCTCCCATCCGTAACATGCGGCCGCGGGGTTTTCTGATCGGGCCCCCGTTCTCCCCGGTGCCGTTGAAGGCGGGATACCCCTTCACCGGCATAAAAGCGCTTCCCGCCCCAAGCCTGACGCGTTAGCCCGGCGCGGTTTCTTTCCAGTCCGCGCGGGGGCTTTTCCCGTACCTGAAAACATACGGAACACTCCGATTTCAATCCGGGCAAGGGGCCTCCTGCGGCGGCAGGCTGCGGAGAAAAGCCTTATTCACGGTGGATACGGCTTTGTGCGCTGCTGAAAATGAAAGGAGCGGCCTCCCCGCGGTGGCTGGCCACAGCCGGGAAACGCACAAAAACGTCCCTTAGAGTGTGATCCCTTCCCTGCGGCGGCAGGCCACAATACATGAAAACGCTATTTGCGTTCGCTAGGCGGGGTCCCCCCTGCGGCAGGCCACTGGGGGGAGGAGCCCTTTGGAACATGTTGCGATTGCCGGATCGTTTTCAGAAAGCGGCGCGGGATGCCTTTTGGGACGGGGTGCGCCGATACCGGCGGGATCCGGGCCTAGCGCCATTCCACAGAGGAGGGGAGGCAGGTGAACGTTCCCTTGCCGCTCCGTTTGGAAGCGTACAAAGCCGTGTCCGCCATGTGGAGGGCGTCTTCGAGCGTGCCGGAAAGCGGATAGAAACTGATCCCGATACTCGTGCCGTAGGGATAGTCCACATCGTGCCCGGCAATGCCTCCACGCTGGGTTTCGAGGAGTTCCTGAGCCAGAACGGAAGCTTCGGAAGGGGTATCCAGCGGGATGAACAGGACGAACTCGTCGCCCCCGTAACGGCAGGCCAGCCCGAAGTGGCGTTCCGTGAATTCCTTGAGGGACGAGGCGAAGCACTGAATGGCCCTGTCGCCCGCCTTGTGCCCGAGGTTGTCGTTGATGTTTTTAAGGTTGTCCATATCGAGGACGAAAACCCCGAAGAGCCTGCCCGGCATTTTTCCAATGGCATCGTTGATCTTCTGGTGGAAGAGGTTGCGCGTGGGCAGCCCCGTGAGGGCGTCGTACAGGCCTTTGCGGCTGAGGCTGATGATTTTGAAAACATCCTCTTCCGTAATTTCGTCGACGGCATTGACGCTTCTGTTCAGATCTTCGACTTGCCGCAGGATGTTGTCCACCGGCCTGAGCTCCTGCGAAATGGCGGTGCGCCCGTAGCGGTAGAGCGCCGCGAACAGCAAGGTGTACAGCAGCGTCTGCAGGAAGAAGGCCAGCAGCATGTACTTGACCGTCGGCAGTATTTTGACACGGTGGATGAGCGTCCAGCCGGATTCGGGCAGGCTTCTGAAGGCCGTGAAATACAACGTATTGTGAAAGAAGCTGATGAAGGTCCCCGACCGGCCGTTTGTGATGTCGCCGAGAAATGTTTCACGATCGCTTCCGTAGAGGAACATCTCTTTCGCCACAAGCTCCTTCATGGGCATAAGATGCATTTTCAGATTGGGATGCGCGATGACAGTGCCGGATCTGTTCAGCAGAAGGTAATAGCCGTTTCCGGTGTGGTCGCGGCGAGTAATGCGTTGGCTGAAGCTGGAGAGGGGCGTGGAGACAAAGCAGATGCTGACGACCTTGCCGTCTTTTTTGACGGGCACGAACTGGCTGTAGTTCATATCCCCGGTGGCCCCGGCGGGGAAGGGCTCGCTGATTTCCCGCTTTCCCGAAGCCATGATGCGGGGGATGTAGTCGCGGTGCACCTTGCTGGTTTTGGGCCGCAAGGTGCTCGAAATGGTTCCGTCGGGATCGACCACGCCGATCATCCAGAAGGCGAAAGCCTCCGCATACGTTTTCATGGATGCGGCGCGTTCCTGCACGGGGATGGACGTATCCTTGATCAACGGCTGTTCGCTCATGCCTTCAAGCAACGAATAGGTGGTGTTCAACTGGGAGGACAGATCCTCGGCGAGGAAACGCGTGGATTCCTCCGCCGTGTTCTTTATGAACAAATACGTCGTGAACAGGGTCGATCAGGCTGACGGCGAAGATAATGGAAAAGAGCACCCATAAGTTTTTAAAAAACAAAGAGGAGATGGTTCCTGTCCTGCTGAAGTTGTAAGCGGTGGTGTCTGGCATGAGGAAAGGCGGTTGACGTTTAAATAGGATGGATTTCTTTTTAGAGTAGGCCCGATTGCCGGAAAGGTCTAGAAGCTTTTAGCGAATAGAACCGCTCTTTTCGCTGCCTGCCATTTTTTGCGCCCAAAAAAGAAAAAAGCCCGTCAATTCTTTGGCGGGCCGTGTTTTCTGTGGCAGGGCTCAAGGTTACGGTTGATCAACGCCCGTACGGCATCAAAAGGTTCTTGCGCAGTTCAGGTGCGTCCGCCTTCGAGGCAGCGGGCATTGCCGAGACATTCGCGGTGGCGGGATTCCAGCCTCTGCCGCACCAGCCGCATTTTCGAGCACAGCCTTTTTTATACGGGGAAAAAGGGGCTGGAAAGCAGGGCGGGCATGGGCCGATGCCCTTTTCCCAGCGGATTGCCTCATGAGAGGCCGGCCCGGCGGGGCTGGAGCGGGAACAGCATCCTGACCAGCAGCCCGCCTTCCGGGCGGTTCATAAGGATCACCCGGCCCCCGCTCGCCTCTACCATATTGCGCACGATGGACAACCCAAGCCCATGCCCGCCTGTTTTCCGGTTGCGCGACGTCTCCAGACGCACGTACGGCTCCAGCACGAACTCGAGCTTTTCTTCCGGGATGCCCGGCCCGTTGTCCCGGAAGTCGATGTACAGCCACTCCCGGCCTTGAGGGTCCTTTTCGTGATGGACTTCAATGTCGGCGCAGTCCCCATAACGCAGCGCGTTGTCCACGACGTTTTCAAAGGCGCTTCGCAGGCGCTTCCAGCTCAAAAGCACGGCATCCGTGCTTCCGGTCAGCGTCACCTGCTCCCCGATGCTTTGCCTGTCCTCCGCCAACGCCTCCAGCAGCGGCATCACCGCAATGGGCCGCCGGATCTCTTCTTTGTCCCGCGCGCTCCGCAAAAAGGTAATCGTGCGGTTGAGCGTATCCGTCAAATCGTCCACATCGGCGCACAGCTTTTCACGCAGATCCCCCTGCGCCACCTGCTCAAGCCGTAGCCGCAGCCGGGTCAACGGGGTGCGGAGATCGTGCGAAAACGACGTCAGGAAACGCTCCCGCTCCTCAAAGGACCGTTGGATGCTTGAAAACATCCGGTTGAACGCCGATGCGGCCTCGCGTACTTCCACAGGGCCGGCATCCGTCCGCAGCGGAGTGATCTTTTGCGTCTTCCCGAAGCGATCCGTTGCCGCGACCAGCTTGCGCAAGGGCCGCAGCAGCCAGTTGAGCGACAAGGCCACCCCGCCCATGACCAACAGGAATTCCAGCGCCAGCGCCGCCGTGTTCAGCCACAGCCGGATTTGCGGCATGATGTCTATCTGATGCTTGGCGTAAATCCATATCCCGTCGGGCCTGCGCAGGGCGATCTCGGCCTGCATGTAGTGATGCGTCAAAAGCAGTTCGAGAGCGTTGTCTTTTTCCTGATCCTTCATGCCCGTAATCGGCGCATGCGATACTACGATTCGGGTCAGGAGGTCCGTATGCCGGATGTTTTCCTGCCGGAGCGCTCGTTCGAGGCGTTCCCGCAGGCCCAGAGAATAGCCTGATCCGTCTTGCGGCATATCTGGAGGCAAGTGCGAAACCCGGATCGAGAACACGTCGTCGTTGGGATTGAACAGCCCGTTGCGCTCGGCAATCGCGGGCAGCTTGTCCAGCAGGCGGATATGGGTAAGGAAGAGGCGGCTTTCATTCGAGGCCACCATGCAGAGCAGGGCCTGATTGCGCCAGTAGTTGGTCACGGGCTGGATGAGCAGCCAGAACAAGGCGAGGCTGATCACGTTGGTCAGGAAAAAGCGTCCGAAGAAAGTTTTCGGAAGCAGGCGGTCAAAGTTCACGCGTCATGCTCCACATCGACGGAAAGCATGTATCCCCCGCCGCGCACGGTCTTGATGATTCTGGACGCGCCCGTGTCCTTGAGCAGCCCGCGCAGGCGGCTGACCTGAATGTCGACGCTGCGATCGAAGACGTCGGCGTCGCGTCCCTGCGTCTGCCGCAGCAGGTACTCGCGGCTCAATACGGCGAACGGCTCGTCGAGGAACACGAGCAGCAGCCGGTACATCGCGTCGCTGAGGGCAATCCGCTCGTCCCCCTGCGAGAGCTCGCGGGAACGGACGTTGAGGGTCCATCCGGCGAAACGGCGCATGTCGGACTGCGCCGCGGGCTGTCCCTTATCGGAGGCGCGGCGCAGCACCGTGCGGATGCGGGCGAGCAGTTCGCGGGGATCGAACGGCTTGACCACGTAGTCGTCCGCGCCGAGCTCGAGCCCGACCACCCGATCCGTGGAGCTGTCCAGCGCGGTCAGGAAGATGACCGGGATCGGCGAAGCTCCCCGAAGGCGGCGGCACAAGCTGAGGCCGTCTTCGCCGGGGAGCATGATGTCGAGGATGATGAGATCGAAGTGGGCATGATCGAGTTTCTCGAAAAGCCCCGCCCCGTCCGCCGCTGTTTCGACGGCCATGTCGTAACGGGCAAGGTAGGCGGAGAGCAGTTCGCGGATGTCGGCGTCGTCATCGACGACGAGAAGGCGTGTTTGTTCTGGCACGGTTCATCTCCCATCCCGCCGGGCCTTCCGGTCCGCCGGCGGTGGCCGTGTCGCCGGATGGCCCCGTCCGGGGCATCCAAGCATGCTCCATTTGTCGGGAAAAGGGAAGATTCTCTCCGGGCGGCCCCGTGGAAGCCGTACGTTCCAGCCCGCCTTGTGGGTCCCTCCGCGTCCCCCCTTGAGGAGGCCCGTTACAGCCGGGGGGACGCAGGGGGAACGTTTCCGGCGGACGGCGTTCCCGCCGGAAAGAGGTTATCGGCAGATGCCGCACTTCAGGGGATCATGTCCGGGCTTGTCGGGGTGCTTGGAGACGTCCGGCCCCATACCTTCCCAGTCGAGGATGCCGGGGCGCTTGCCGGTCTTCGGATCGGGCGCGATCTTGTCGGTGTCGCTGCTGGTGTTGATGACGGAGCCGGGCCATGTGTAGGACTGGGTGTCCAGAGACGGCATTTCGGCAAAGGATGCGGTGGAAAGCCCCATTCCAAGAATGAGGGCTCCGGCGGCGATCAACGGTGTATGCTTCAACATGATAGTTCTCCTTAAGGGTTCGTTGCCCTGTGCAAAGAGAATTACCCGCAAAGTGTTTCACAAGAATGTGCCGAATGCGGCGGAATGTAACAAAATGTATCGGCACTGCCGGAAAGGCCGCAGCCTGTGGAGAAACGGGGCCATCCCGCACCCGGTGGATTGCGCGGTTCCCCCATGCCGCAGGCGGACAGGCAAAAGGAAAGGCCAGCTGATGGCGGTTTGCAACGCGCTATCCCTGCCGGCCTTTTGGGTTTCCCGTTTCCGTCATTCCATGTTGCCGATGAGGTTCTCCAGATAGCGGGACTTGAGCTGCGCCACGGCGAGCGCCCTCGGCGCGCCGGGAAGCTTCATAATCGCCCCGATGACCGCCGCCATGATCCGGTGGTTGCCCATCGCGTCGTTGTCTTCGAGAAGTTCTTTGATCATGCCCCGTTCGGCGGCCATGGCGACCACGCGGTTGACGGTATTGAGGGGCGTGATGGCGCGCTCGGGCCGGGCTTCGAGCTTAAGCTGCGCAAAGGCGCAGGAACGCACGCACACGCCGCAGCCGATGCAGCGTTCCGGATCGACGAAGGCGAACCGCTTGCCCGCCGGGCCGTCTTCCATGCGGATCGCGTTGACCGGACAGACTTTTTCGCACTTGCCGCAGCCCCGGCAATCGTCCCCGGCGCGGGCAATGAAGTTGGAATGGATGGTCCGGGCGATGGCGAACCGTTTGACCGCGAGCAGGGCCTCGCAGCAGCACCCGCAGCAGTTGCAGATGAAATTCACGCCTTCACGGGCGTTTTCGCCAAATTGGACGAGGTTGTGCCCTTGCGCCACGGCGAGCAGATCAAGGCATTCGGCACTGAATACGACCCGAAGGACGTTA
>USCL01000115.1 GCA_900553145.1 uncultured Desulfovibrio sp. | reverse complement strand
TGCTGTTTTCGCGGTCGTAGCCGGTGAAGGATACGGTTCGCTTCATACGCCAATTCTCCATGCCGACACGTCCGATGCCGAACACGTTCCAGCCGCCCCAGTCAGCCGGGGCGTACAGGCCCTGCGCGCCGAGATACAGCCCTTCGCCGTGCAGCTTTCCATTGGTGTTGCCGGTCATGGACTGATGGTTGAACACGACGTGCCCGCCGACGGTCAGCCCGCCGGGCGTGCTCCGTTCCGCGCCCCCGATCAGGCCGACGTTCGTGGCGTCGTAGCCGCCCATTCCGCTGCGCCCG
The DNA here is from genome assembly GCA_900553145.1 of uncultured Desulfovibrio sp. Taxonomy (GTDB): domain Bacteria; phylum Desulfobacterota; class Desulfovibrionia; order Desulfovibrionales; family Desulfovibrionaceae; genus Bilophila. The sequence goes on along the minus strand of USCL01000115.1, from coordinate 10,415 downwards.
GGCTGATCGAACGTCCCGGCGTAAGGCTGTACGAAGGCGTGCCATTCCCCGTCTTTTTGCGGGGTGCGGGACAACGTGCCGGGCAGGATCAGGTCGGACAGCATCCGGTGCATGTCGAAGCTCGCCAGCGCCGCGTTGCCGTAGGCATCGGGCGAAAGCTGGGAAAGGGCGTCATGGACGGTGCGCCCGTCCGGAGCGGAGAAGTCCAGTGCCGCATACAGGTTCCGCATATCGCCGCGCACGCCCTCGGCGGAGGAAAGCGCCCGGCCCGCATTGGCGGCGTTGCCGTTGGCGGCATACCGGCTGTAGGCGTCGGCGGCGCGCGAGGTCGTCACCGTGTAGACGCCATTATTGTTGGTCGCGCTCATGGTCAGGGTAGGCGAGAGAAGGCCGAGTCCCGGCGCGGCGGATGAACCGGGCAGCGAACCGGAAAGCACGCTGGCGGAAACCAGATCCGTAAAGGCAAATGAGATAGGGGCACTGTAGTAGCCAATCACTGGCGCCAGGGCCAGTGAGCCGTCAATATCCGCCGTGCCGTTGACCACCAGCCTGTCGGTATGGCCTGCGGCATCGAACTCCATCATCAGCGTCCCTGATGAATGCTGGGTGTAGTTCCCGGCGGTCAGCGTGCCTATACTGTTGCCGGGGTTGACGATACCCCAGTTGAAGACGTCCTGGTGTATGACGCCGTTTCCTTGGAGGCGTCCGTCAGGCAATACATAGACGTCACTGGAAGTCAGCTGCCCGCCGGAATGATCCGCCCGTTGGGAAATCGACAGCGTGCCCCCTTCGATCACCGTGGAGCCCGTGTAGCTGTTGGCGCCGGTCAGATACAGGGTGCCTTCGCCGTTTTTCAGGAGCCCCACGGAGGTCTGTTTTTCCATGGTGGCAAGATAATCGGGGTGTTCCTGAAGGAATTCCGGCATGATGTACGTATGCCGGTTGGCATGCCAGAGTTCTTGCGAGATGTCGTTGTTCCATGCGGAAATGGAGCCCTTCGTATCCACGGCATAGAGCAGTTCCACTTTGCCGGTGTAGGCTTGGATTTTTTCATCGGCCAGATCGGAAGGGCTCATGCGGTTGGCGTTGAGCTGAGAAGGGCCGTCCACGGCTTTGCCCGCATCCACTATCCCCTGCCCGAAAATCTGATCGAAGGGCACCTTCCAGACGGAACCGTAGGTCGTGGCATAGAGGGAGCCGTCGGAGAGGGTAATCTCATAAGGGTTATCTTCGGTGGCGAAGAACGCGGCAATGAACTCATCGGCATCCTTGAGCCCGTAGTACCCATAAACCATGCCACTGTTTTCTTGATAATACTTCCGGAGGTAGTTTTCGAGGCGTGCTCTTTCCGGAGTGCCTTCCGAAGGGATTCCCTTTTCTTCCTGATTCCGATCCCAGTAGCGATCTGCGGCGTCCACAAGCTGGAGGCGTATTTCGATTTTCGTGAATGTTTTTCCCGTATTGGGGTCGAGCGTTTTATCCTCGCCCAACGAAATAATAGTCTCTGGGGCCTTGAAACTCCGGTCGGCGGTGGAGAGCACCGTGTCGGCCATCTGCCGGGCGGTCATCCAGGGAAAGGCCTGCTGAACCAGCCCCAGTGCCCCCGAAACGTAGGGCGCGGCCATGGAGGTTCCAGTCATCTCCATGTATCCGCCGGTGGCATCCACGGAATTGATCCACGTTCCCGGAGCCGCCAGAGTGTATTCTTCGGCCCCCATGGCCAACTCCGAATAGGTCGGCACGGCCGAATCGGTCAGCAGCTTGGTTTTTCCGTCGTTCGCCATGGAGATCCGGCCTTCAGTGGAGTCCAGAGCCACCACGCTGAGCCAGTTGTTCAGATCCGGCAAGAAACTGGGGAACGCGGCGGGGAGCGAAGGCCCCCGGTGACCGGAGTTTCCAGCGGCGAAGACCATCAGCTTGTCCTGCTCCGCCAGGTTCTCCAGAAAGGAGTCCGCAGCGTATCCCGAAATGACATCCCGCAGTCCGTCCAAATGTTCAGCCCGTTCCGCGTCGTCCTTGGCTTTAAAGAGCTTATCCAGATAGAACAGGGAGTCGCCCCAGCTGTTGTTGACGATTTTTACGTCCGGCCGGGCCAGCACCGCCTTTATCAGCTCTCCCATAGGGGATTCGTGCTCTCCGTCCAGAAGGGCTCCCATGGCGAGCAGGTCGGCGTCGAAGGCCACGCCGTGCATGTTTCCGGGGATGTCCGTCCCGTCCCGGTTGGCCGCCATGATGCCCGCCACATGGCTGCCGTGGTTGTTTTTCACCCAGTCGTAGACATAGCCCTCACAAGGAACCCATGTGATATCCTTGCCCTGAAATTCGAAATGGTTCCAGTTCACCCCCGTGTCGAGAACGCCCAGAGTGATCCCCTTGCCTGTGTATCCTTTGGCATAGGCTTCGGCGGCATTGATGACCCAGAGCCCCGTGCTGTTCCGGTATTCTTGTGTCTCAAAGTCTTTGGGCGTCAGGGCCTGAACCGATCCGGCAAGGAGGAAGCAGGCCAACAGTGCAAAAAGATAAACATTAAGTCTTTTTTGGGCCTTCATCGTTGCATATCCTCCTTGGTATAAGAACGGGAATTGTCATTTTACGTATTCGCTGTAAAGAAAAATTCGATTGTGGCATGGAAATGTTTTCAGGCCGGAAAGTACGGCGAAAAGCAAAGCACCAGTGTAAAAGAACCTATCTTCGTCAATTTGTCGAGTCCCTTTTTATCTTTTTCCCATTAATGTGTAGAGATACTGCTCCCATTGAATGGGTAATCCCGTGTGGTTCTTCTCTTTGGTAATGCTCTAGGGTGAACAGGATGCGTTTTCGCCGTATGCGGCATATGAGAGATGACGATTTCTTCAGGCTGTATGGTATGGAGAATGGAGAAAAGCATCGCCGTGTACCGGACTTGCTCAGGAGGAGGGGGGCGCGGCGTTGTGGGTCTACACGTGGGAAAAGGGAGAAAGCGTAGCGTTACCTGCGGTGAAGCCGCGTGAGCTTGAGCGGCAGGGGGGAATGAGGGCGGAGCTCGCCTGAAGCGAGCCTTGACAAAAAAATAGCACATGCCTATTTTGCAAAAAAGACAAATATGGAGCGCATGCGATGGTGCACAACAGGAAATACATTGCGGAACAAGCCAAAATATTCAAGGCACTTGGCCATCCAAGCCGTCTTTTGATGGTGGACGCTCTTCGGAAAGGGGAGAAGTGCGTCTGTGATTTGCAGGCCCTTGTCGGGGACGATATGTCAACGATTTCCCGGCATCTTGCGGTGTTGCGGGAAGCTGGGATCGTGTCTTCCGATAAACGGGGAACGAACATCTATTATACGCTTTCCCTCTGTTGCCTTGAAACGTTTCTGGAGTGCACGGGAGAGCTCGTCGAAAGGCGTGCCCGCGCTCAGATGGATATGTTGGACGGACGTTAATCTGCTGATGATACGGGTAAAAATGTTTTTGTCCGTATATTTGTCAATTAAGCCAAAAAGAAAAAGAGATTGAATATGTCGGATTGCCGCGCAGGATCGCCGGAAGAAAAACAGGTTTCCTCTTCGCCCCGTCAGTGTGCGTGTCAACAGCCTGTTTTCTCAGAACGGCTTCAGAGAGAAACAGTAAACAGGGTTCGCTATTTTGGGATTGGGATCGTGGCCTGTATCGTGTGGTGGGTGGCGTACGCCACAGTTGTGCCCCTTTCCCAATGGATCACCTATGATCTTTTCTCTCTTGATAAAGGCACCCCTCTTGGTGATTCCGTTGAGTTCTTTTTCTATGATACCGCAAAGATCCTGCTGTTGCTCGTCATCATGGTGTATGCCATCGGTTGGCTGCGGGCTGCGTTGCATGTGGAGCGGGTACGGGATTATCTGTCGGGCAAGGGGCGGGGGATCGGGTATTTTTTAGGGGCGGGTTTCGGGGCTATCACTCCCTTCTGCTCCTGTTCCAGCATTCCCCTCTTCCTTGGCTTCACAGCGGCTCGTATCCCTTTGGGGATAACCATGTCCTTCCTCATCACATCACCGCTGATCAACGAGATAGCCGTGGTCCTGCTCTGGGGGCTCCTAGGCTGGAAGTTTACGCTTATCTACGTGGTGGTGGGGATGTTCGCGGGCATTATGGGCGGCATCATCATGGACGCGATCCGCGCGGAACGCTGGCTGCAGCCCTTCCTGCTGGACGCCATAAACAACGCCCCGGTGCGAACGGTTGCCATACGGGCTGGGGAAGTCCGCAAAATGGGGCTCATGGAACGCCACGCATTCGCTTATTCCGAAACACGAGCCATCTTCCGCAGGGTCTGGCTGTGGGTCATCATCGGCGTGGGGGCTGGCGCGCTTCTGCACGGCTTCGTGCCGCAGGGATGGATCATGGAAAACCTTGGGGCCGGACAGTGGTGGTCCGTGCCTCTGGCGGTGGCCGTGGGCATTCCGCTGTACACCAACGTCACGGGGATCATCCCCGTAATGGAAAGCCTTTTGCTCAAAGGACTGCCTTTGGGGACCACTCTGGCTTTTTGCATGAGCACAGTGGCCGCCAGCTTGCCGGAAGTGCTCATGCTCAAGCAGGTCATGCGCTGGAAGCTGTTGGCGGCCTTCATGGGCATGCTGCTTGTCATTTTCACGCTTGTGGGCTGGCTCTTCAACATGCTGCAAGTGAGCATCTTTTAAAAAAGGAACTGCCATGCTGATCAAAATCCTCGGCCCCGGCTGCGTCAAATGCGAAGAAGCCCAGCGTGTCGTCAGCGCCGCCGTCCTGGAATCCGGAAATTTCGCTACGGTAGAAAAAGTTAAGGATTTCAAAGAAATGCTGGTTCTCGGTGTCATGTCCACTCCTGCTGTGGCCATCGACGGCACGGTCATGTGCACGGGGCGTATTCCCTCCAAGCAGGAGGTCATGGAATGGATGGCAACAATCGAAACAACACCGGGTGATTGAAAAAACATCGGTATGCGGCACAAATGTCATCATTGCCCATTAGTTATAGATATATTTTACATAGGGGAAACAGATGAACGAAACAGAGAAAGAACAGATTCATGCGAAAGTGCGCCAAGGGTACGCCAATATCGCTTTGGGGGCGGCTCAGTCCTGCTGCGGCAGCGGGCAGGGCTGTTATTCAACCGCCCGCGCAAGCGATTTGGCCGCAACCCTCGGGTATTCGAAAGATGCGCTTAATGCGCTGCCGGAAGGCATCAACATGGGGCTCTCCTGCGGCAATCCCTTGGCACTGGCTTCGCTTAAGGAAGGCGAGAACGTGCTGGATCTCGGTTCGGGCGGCGGTTTCGATGCATTCCAAGCCGGTCCGCGGGTGGGCAAGAGCGGGCGGGTCATTGGCGTGGACATGACTGCGGAAATGCTCCACAAGGCGCGCAATGCCTGCGCATGGTATAGGGAACATACGGGGCTTGATAACGTCGAATTCCGTCTGGGGGAAATAGAGCACTTGCCCGTTGCCGATGGGACCATAGACGTGGTGCTGTCGAATTGCGTGTTGAACCTCTCACCCGACAAAGGACAAGTCTGGAAAGAAATCTTCCGGGTATTACGCCCCGGAGGGAGGGTTTCCATATCGGATCTAGCCTTATTGGAAGAACTTCCCGAAGGGGTCGCTGATTCCGTGGCTGGTTTGGTCGGCTGCATCTCAGGAGCGATCCTCTTGAAAGAAACGGAAGATATCCTCAAGCGTTGCGGCTTTGTCCACATCCACAGCGACAAGCATACGGACTATATCGTTGCGATGGAGTCGGACGGGGATCCTTTGTATGCCGCAATCCAGCGGGCTTTGCCTGAGGGGAAACGTTTGAGCGATTTTGTGGTGAGTGCCGTCATTTCCGCGCAAAAGCCTGTGTAACAACCCTGCGATACGCTCTGTAGCGAACCGGGGCCGCCGTGAACAGCCTGAAAAGCCCTCCGTTACGTAAATCCGAGGCTGCCGGCTTCGCGTAAAGAAATACCGGCAGCCTCGGGTGGGGGAAGCGTTCGTCAGGCTTCGTAGACGATGCGCCCGCCGGAGATGGTCTTGAGGACGGAGAGCCTTTCGATGGATTCGGGGGGTACGGTCAGCGGGTTTCCGGAAAGCTGTACAAAGTCCGCGTAGTAGCCGGGGGCGATCTTGCCGATGGCATGTTCTCTCGCGCTGCATTGGGCGGCGTTGACGGGGTAGGCCTTGAGCGCGTCGAGCGGGGATATCCGCTGATCCGGGCCAAGCACGCGACCAGCCGTCGTCGTGCGGTTGACGGCCGTGTGGATGGAGCGGATGGCATCCACAGGCTGCACCGGGGAGTCGACATGAAGGCCGAAGGGTATCCCCATGCGCACGCAGGAGCCGCAAGGATCGAGCCGGGCGGCCCGTTCTTCGCCGAGGAACAGGTTGACGTGGCGTTCGCCCCAGACGTTGACGTGCCGGACAAAGAAGGTGGGCGTAACCCCGCAAGCATGGAGCCGGGCGAGTTGCTCGTCGGTGGCCATCTGCACATGGATGATCATATCGCCGGGGACCTTGCACGGGCACTTCAGAAGCGCCTCTTCAAAACCCCGGACGACGAACTCGATGGCGGCGTCGCCGTTGGCGTGGAAGGCGACGGGGACGCCCCGGCAATGGTACTTGGCAATCAGCCCGGCGATCTGTTCGGGCGCAAGGACATGATCCCCGCAAAACCCGGGTTTGCAGGCATACGGTTCCTCCAGTACGGCGGTCAGGGACTGGATGGAGCCGTCCGCGAACGATTTCACGCCTCCGTAGTAGAGGTAGTCGGAAACGGGTAGGCCCCATACGCCGAGTTCGAGGAGTTCGTCCATGATGTTGGGCATGAAGTGCAGGTACCCCCGGGCGTTCATGCGGTTTTCCCGGGCCAGCCTGTTGTAGGCGCGGAGAATGCCGTGGGCCCCGTTCCCGAGGGCGATGCCCCCGTCCTGAAACATCGTGAACCCCGCGCGGTTGTAATCGGCGATCGCCTGTTCGAGCCTTTCCGGGAGTTTCTCGGGAGGGCAGGCCGGGATAGCTTGAAACACCTTGAAATAGGCGTTCTCCTTGAGCAGGCCTTCCGGCAGCCCGTCATCGCCAAGCACAACCACCCCTCCTTCGACGGAAAAGCCCGCTGTGACGCCGAGCTTGGCGAGGCCGAGCGTGTTCGCATATCCCATGTGGCTCGTGATGTGCGATACGAAAACCGGCCGTTCTGTGCTGACGGCATCGAGATCATGGCGGGTCAGATGGCGCTGGTCGCCCATGCCGGTGTCATCATAGCAATACCCCAAGATCCATTCGGAATCGGTTTGTGTGGCGGCATGCCCGCGGAACGCGGCCAACAGGTTGCCGATGCTTCCGTGGGCGGTGTCACAGAAAAACTGGGTGCGGCATTGCGCGTACATGGAAAGGTGGCTGTGCGAATCAATGAAGCCGGGGAGGAGCACGCCTTCCTTCAGATGGATTTCCTCGCAGGGATGGGGGGCGGCGGCGCGGAGCGCTTCCAGCGTGCCGACGGCGAGTATTTTCCCCCCGCTGATGCAGACGGCTTCGGCTGTGGGGTTCCCGTCGTCCATGGTACGTATTTCCGGGCAGGTAATGAGCGTGTATTTTTCTGTGCGCATAGCCTTTTCCTTTTTGGGCCTTTTAACGCCGCGCGGATTGCGCCGCACGTGAAGCGTATATGAAGGGCCGTGCCGCCCGCCGGGATAAGCTCGGGACGGCACGGCCGCCGTTACCACTGCTTTTGTCCGACCAGCCGCAAGGCGAACATGGCGGCGACGGCAATGACGGTGATCGTGCCGTAGATCATGAAGATTTCCATCCCTGAGAACGTGAAGAACGCGGGAGCGAAGAAGTAGAGGATGGGGGCGCAGGTCACAAGGATGCCTACGTTGAAGAAGGCGAGTTCAAGCGTGGCGGGCGTACTGAAATCCGGGTCGATGATGCGCAGAAGCAGCAAGCCGGTGGCCGTGGAGCCGCAACAGCAGCCGAACTGGCAGAGTACCCGTTCGGGGCCGTAATTGGTCCGGCGTCCAAACCAGAGGTTGAGGGCGAGCGTAACCAGCGTAACGGTGAACGCCACGAGGAAGATGGGGATGACGTACTGCTTCAGGACGACGATGTGGATGGACATGAGCGTGGCGGTCAGCAGGTAGTCCACGGACGCGCCGGTGATGCGGGTCTGCACCACGGGGTCCATGAGCCTGCCCGCGCCGAGCTTGAGGAGCAGGGTGCGGAGCAGCCATGCGACGATCAGGCCGTGGATGAAAAACATCGGCATGCTGAGCGTGGCGCCGAATCCCTTGAGCCACTTGTATTGGTCAAAGAACGGCTTGATATGGGATTCGATCCAGCTCAGTTCGGCGTAGGTGATAAGATAGACGATGCCGACGAGGGCCACGTGGAAGGCCAGCGTGTCGATGGTCGAGGCGTGGGTGGTTTCGCGGCCGTTGGTCGCGGTGGACTTTTCGTCCATGATGCCGGTCAGAAATGCTTTAGTTATGGACGCGCCGGTCTTGTTGGCGTTGAGCCCCCTACGGACGAACCAGCGGGCCACGGGCACGCCGACGATGGCGGCCGAGAGGAAGCCGAGCGCCGCATAGATCACGCCGATGGTGGCGCAGTCGGCGATGCCGCCTTTTTCCCATAGCGTGCCGAAGGCATACGCCTGCCCAGGGCCCTGCGTGTACCCGTGGGTTGCGATCATGCCTATAAATTCGCTGAAACTGTTGCCGGTCGCCAGATTATACAGCCAAATGACCGCGCCGCCGATGAGCGCCTGCAGGGGCAGGCTGATTGTCCAGATCAGCGTCTGCCACATGCCGCCGCGCACTACCTCTTTGGAAACGTTTTTTTGGCTGTCGCGGGGACGGGTCAACAGCAATGAAATATAGCTGATGTTGAAGGCGTGGAACAGAAACCAGTTGAAACTGCTGCTTGTGATTTGCCATTCCCCGATTTTGAGCCAGCCTGTGGAGACGACGGCAAAGCCGAGCAGGCCGCCGATGATGCTGGCGGGGACCAGATAGTCTTGGAACAATTTGACTTTTGCGCGCAGCAAGGTGCCGATGAGCAGCATCAGTGAAAGAAGGCCAAAAAGAATGAGATTTTCAAAACCGCTTCCCATGACAAAACTCCGTCTTTGAGGTTGACGCCGAGTATTCGAGTGCAGGCCCCATACGGGCCCTTTCTGGGAGTATTTGTCTGCAAGCGGTATTCCACGGAAAAAGAACAAATAAAATGCATTTGTTACGACTTGGAGTGCTTCACAAAAGTGTCATTTGTCATTATACTAAGACAGATTTTTATCATGCTGTATTTATTGATATAAAATGAAAAAGCGTCTCTTTTTTATGACAAAAATGTCCTGTTCTCCCGTTTAGCGCGCGGGATGCGCACGCTGTGAGGCCGCCATGTCCATGCCTTTTCCCATCGCTTCGGATGAGGATTTCAGACGGCTCGTCGAAAACCCTCTGTTTCATCAGCTGCTTGATGCTCTCAGCATTGGTGTTTCGCTTACGGACCCTACTGGGACGATAAGGTATTTTTCCAAATCCTGTTATACGATCTACGGGCTTGATCCGTCCGAAAACGTCGTGGGCAAGAAGATCGACGCCATATTCCAGACGGGAAGGGCGGGCGTCCTCAGTTCGTTGCAGACGAAGCAGATCAATACGGTGAACAGCATATCCTACAATGGGGTCGAGGGGTTGTGCCGCCGTTGCCCTATCTTGGACGACAAGGGGAATTTGGTTTGCTGCCTTTCGGAAGTGATCACGACCACGCATGACAACAACCGTATTGAGGAATTGTTGCACAACATCCAGCAGCTCAAGCAGAAGGCCGGGTATTTCATCGCGCAGGAGGCGACGGGCGGAGGCCTCCGTACCTTTGACGCCCTCGTCGGCGATACCAGCGTCATGCAGGAACTTAAGGACATGGGGAGGCGGTTCGCACGGAGCAGGGAACCTGTGCTGATCCTCGGGGAAAGCGGTACGGGAAAGGAATTGTTCGCGCAGGCCATCCATCGGGCAAGCCCGCGCGCGAACGGCTCCTTCGTTTCAGTGAACTGTGCGGCCTTGCCGCGCGAGTTGGCGGAATCGGAATTGTTCGGCTATGTCGAGGGAGCGTTTACCGGAGCGCGGAAGGGCGGGCAGAAGGGCAAATTCGAGTTGGCGGACAAGGGCACGATTTTCCTTGACGAGATCGGCGAACTTCCGCTGTACCTTCAGGCGAAGCTCTTGCGCGTGCTGGAGAGCAATGAGATCCAGAAAATCGGGATGAGCGGCAGCAAGTACTCGGACTTCCGCCTGATCGCCGCAACCAACCGTGATTTGCCGGAACTCGTGGAAAAGAGGCTGTTCCGCGAGGATCTGTATCACCGCCTGAACATCCTTGAATTGAACCTGCCGCCGCTCCGCAAGCACCGGGGAGACATCCCTTCCCTGATCACACAGC
>USCL01000114.1 GCA_900553145.1 uncultured Desulfovibrio sp. | reverse complement strand
AACATTAATTTGAACAATATCATATATAAAGAATCTGTTCTTATATCTTTCTATTTCCATAAAAAACAACGTTCTTGGCTTTCTTCGCATTTCCTAGCACTCTGCCTCAGCCTAACAGTAAAGACATATCCATCGCCTTTGCCATGCTCCATATGGTGAGAAGAACAGATTTTTTGTCCCTTGCCACTAATGTATGCTTTTTTCGAGGTGTGATTCATATTGGCAAGATAATATCGGATGTCTACGAGGCCCTGGCTGTTCTAATAATCCAGGAAACGTCACCTTGCTTTTTTGTTTCTAACTCCCAATCTACTAGAGGTGCGCCATGGCAAAGGCTACTCTTTTCCCCGTCCAGTTCCACGACTCAACCATTTTCGTCATCATCCCCAAGGGCGAACCTTACTCCCATGAGATCATCGTCGAAGACTTGAGCCTTGCGTGGTAAGCCTAACTGAAAGAGCCGCACCAATAAGGAAAGAAGAGGTATCACCATCATGGTACCCCTCCGCATCAGAGAACCAAGATACACTCTACAGCTCGTCCGCAATCTCCCCACCTTCTTCGCCAACAGCACTCCCAACAAGGCATGCCCCGACCTCCGCGATCGTATACACTTCTGCCAAGACGAGTGCGGCGAAGTCCTTTGGGACTACGGGACAAAGGGGCAGACAACTTGGAAGGGACGAATATACTCACCCCTTCGACACCGCCAAAAGCATGTAGCGTAGCCACGCCAATCTCCTGCGAGACAAAGCTCTACGCCGCTCCACCATCCCGCCGGACTACGCGGCCATGGCCTTTATCCCGGACACCCACACTGATACCGCTGGGAACCGACAACGCTTCTTCCATCTCTCCGGTAACGCCCTGCCCTTCCTTACCATGAGGCAAACCACAAACACGAATCCGGTGAATGGCCGAAAACACTCATCGCGCCGTATAAACGAAAGCCCCAGCAATGTAATTTTGCCGGGGTTTCTGGCGTCACGCCTCAAATTTGAGTTTTCCCTTTGTTATTAAGTCCTTTTGATACTAGTCTAAAACTTCATCACACTGCCCAAAAAAAAACGATAATCCGTAAAAATAGAAATGAGGGCCCGTCAGCGTGCGTTTTCTGCGGCCCCTTTCATGGCTCGTTTCATATCGTAGAGCATGACATCCGCCCGCTTGACGATTTCCGAAAGGCCGTGATCCGTTTCCGGGTTGAAAAAGGCGTGCCCCCAGGCGGCACTCAGGGGTATCCCGTTTTCCTCATTGTAACGCGCGATGCGTTGTTCCAGTTTTTGCTGGCACCTTTTCACATCGGAAAGCGAAACGTCGTGCAGGGTGGCGATGAATTCGTCCCCGCCGTACCGGTACAGTTTGGCGGCGGCAGGCATGGTTTCCCGCAGGAGCGAGGCGAAATCCTTGAGGAGCCGATCCCCGGCGAGGTGCCCCCATGTGTCGTTGACCCGTTTCATGCCGTTGAGGTCGTACAGGATAAGGCACAAGGAACGCACCGAGTCGAAATCGTGGGCCATCCTCACGCAGCTCGTTTCGTAGGCGTTGCGGTTGCCGAGTTCGGTCAGGCTGTCCGTAAAGGCCATCTGGTGCGTCTGCTGGATATAATCGAAGGCATCCTTTCCGTACCGGAACGGGAACACCTCGTCCGAATCCGCAACCTCGTAGGGATGGGACAGATGCATGTGCACGACATTGAGGCGGCCTCCAAGCAGCCGGTAGAAAAAGGATACCCGTTGCAGGGTGCGTATGAACAGGCCGGTTTCCCTATCGGAAGTGATCGTATAGCAACCCAAAATGAGGCAGGATTGATCGTCCTCATAGGCGACCTGATAGGTTTCCTCCTCCATCCTGAAGGTGATAAGCTGCTCGATCCGCAAGAGTTCCCTGAGCTTGTCCACGCCGGTGGTGTACTGGGCGCGTAAAGGCCCGATCCACGTGACGCCCTCGGCCATCTGCGCATAGACGAAATCCTCATCGCGCCGGTAATGCCGATACATGATCTCGCGGGTCAATTCGATACCGCGCCGGCCCAGCGGGCCGATCCCTTCCTCATTCTCGATGCGATACGCACTGTTCATCGTTTCTCCCCTCTTCCCCAGGACGGAAATCCCATCCCCGCAAGAAAACTCTCCCATGATGAAATGGAAGCACAAGGCCCCGGACATGTCAACAGCCGCGTCGAATTCCCCAAATCCTCAAAAACTCCCCCGCCTTTTCAGCGCACTTTTCCCACAAGAAGAAACAACTGCATAATTTCAAATGATTATATCAAACGCGCACCAAGCACTTTGGCGCGGGCAGCAAAGAGCGCCTCCCTGCCCCCAGATGCGCCCGCTGACGCGCCGATGCGCCCGGCGTGATCAGGGACACGCGGAAACCATGCGGACGGACGGATACCGGACAGACGAACCTCCGGCCCTTTTTGCCCTGAGTACAAAACGGGTTCGGCCTGGCCCGACACGGAAGCACCGGGGCCGAACACATCGGTTCGGCCCCGGTGCGTTCTATTCCACACAATTCCGTCTCACGCACCCCACCCGGACGTTCCCTTCTTTCAACTGCATATTGAAGACACGTTATGGCAACATCACGCCCTTCTGCATGCCAAAACACATGAGGGACGGCTGGCCCCAGCATCCCAAGGCCGGAACGCAAACGGGGCTGGCCGTCCTACCGCAAATCGGGCGCCGTCCGGTGCAGCCTGAACAGAACAAAAAACGCGGCAACCTGGACGAGTTGAATACAGAGATAGCAGGCAAACCAGCCGAAGCCCGAATAGAGGGCTCCGGGAATGTAGGAGCCGAGAAGCCCGCCGAAATAATAGCAAGAAAGAAAAAGCCCATTGACCATGCCGCGGTCGCCATGACCGGAGAGCATAGCCTGATGGTTGATAAGGCCGGGGCAGATGGAATGGACGACAAACTCCCCAAAGGCTATGAGCCATAGCCCGCCGAACAGGGCCCAAAGGGAAGGAACCGCAAGCGTGAGGCAGGAAACGACGTACACGGCGGACGCAAAAAGAATGAGCCTTGTCGGCGTCTTGAACAGGCGCATGAGCGGCGCAAGGGATAGCGAGGCGATAAGGCCGACGGAATATCCGAAGTACATGAGCCCGATGAGCCCCTCGGAGTGGCCCTGCCCGAGTTCCGCCATACGGAAAGGGATGAGGTTGCCGATGGCGGCGAAGACAAAGATGCCACAGGCTTCGGCAAAAAAAAGGCTGGGAACGCCCCTGCCCTTAAAAACGGCAAGGTATTCACGGGGACTGTGGAGGCGTGCCCTGGCGTTGCGCATTTCTGGGATACTGCGGATAAAGAGGAGCACAAGGAAAAACAAAAAACAGATAAAGGCGAGCGTGGCACGCCATCCGAACAGCTGTGCCGCCCAGCCTCCGATGATTCGGCCGCACAGCGAACCGACAAGATTGGAGGTCACATAGCCCGCAAGCGCACGGTTGAGATCCAGATGGCGGAACATGACCGCAATGCCGGACATGACAGCTGTGAGCACCATAGGAACCAACAAGGCCTGGAAAGCGCGAATGCCGAGAAGGACAAGAAAGGACGGTGCAAACAAGATCCCCACGCCGCTTATGCCGAGCAGGAGGGAAGCCCCCAGAATGGCGCGCCGCACGCCGATACGGCTGAGCAGCATGCCCACGCACAGGGGCGAAACGGCGAGCGACAGCATGAACACGCTGACGAGCAGCCCTGTAGAGCCTTTGTCCACCCCGAAATCCCGGCTCACCGAGTTGAACATGGGTTGCGGAGCGTACATCAGCGTATAAACGCAAATCGAAATCAACAGAAGCCCGGCATAGGTTCTCAAAATCGCATTCTGATGTGTGCGAGGATGATCCGACATAATCCCTCCCAGTCTTTTCAGCTGAAACTCCCGGAACATGCCCCGCCCGGCAGGCGTTAAACAGGGCAAAAGCCCATAGCAGAGAGAGGAAAAAGGCAAACGGCCCGGCTCCTCCCGTTCGTATTGCGCGGGCTGGTTTCCGCAAAAAAACAGCCCGCTGGCAAAACGCTTTCCAAGCTCTAATACAAAATGGTTTTCTGTCAATGGAATCGCCGATACCATTTCAACTGGGCAGGCCGGGAAGGCCATTTCAGTTCCTCCGCCTCTGCCTGAAATCCACTATAACGGTTTAGGATTCCGTGCCCACGTGCCGTACTCCAGCGGCCCTCCCGCTCGCTCTCGTAACGGCTCTTGCGGCCGTGTCGCCAGCCCCCTCCATTCGCCACGCGCGGGGGCCCCGGATGCCGCCCTGCGCCCAACGGTGACAGCGCGAGGACAAGGTTTCGTCCGGCCAGCCGTCGAGACGGCGTATTAAGGCGCTGCCCGATGGCGGCCAGCGTCCGTTTTCCGTAGCTCATATGGCTTCAACCTCTTTCGTTTTAAACGGTTTTCTCCGGAGTTATTATGGCCTCCCCTGCATTCCCAATATGAGCTCAATAAGAGGAAATCTTGCTTCCGAGGTGCCCGGAAAGTTTTGCGGAAATGTTTTTTCTAACGGGCCAGTCTCTTTCATTTTCTGGCATCCGGCCAGTCATTATTCGCAAAAAGTATTTAGTGACGCGAATAAAGAACGTATTTGGGAAGTGGATGAAGTGCCGAAAACACGATTTGCTTTTTATTCGAAGGCGGCTATAGTGAGCCACTAGAAACAGAGAAATCCTTTTCAATTCCTGATACTCACTTGAGTGCTGCAAGGAGGTAATCCTATATGGATTTGTTCAGCATACCCCATTTGCTCATCGTACTGTTGGTTGTGATGGTACTGTTCGGCACGAACAAGCTGCCTGAAATCGGTGCGGGGCTCGGCAAGGCTATCAAAAACTTCAAACAGGCCTCCAGCGAACTGGACGAAGTGGACGTCTCTCAAAAAAAATGAAAAGGGCATGAAGAGGCCGGATATCCAGCCCTGACGCTCGATGTTTTCCTTGTGAGGACGTCTGAAAACCGGACGGAGAAACCTCCGTTTTGGCTTTGTGCCTTGGACTCACCCCTCATCAAATCATTTGCCCAAAGACGTTTTTCGCAACTGGCTGCGTTGTAGAAAGGAAAATGCCTTTCGACGTAACACTCTTTTGTTGTCCTTTTTCCCTTGCGCCTTGCCCTTTAAGCAAAAACTCAACTTTTCGCGGGCAGGGATTTCATAAGCCTGAACCTAAAAACAGAGGGAGAAAGGGCTAAGTCGGCGCACACTTTTCTTCTCGCTAACAGACCATATACAAAGCCCCGGAGATTTTTCTTCGGGGCTTTGCGTTAAGAACAGCCTATACGCCTACTGCCCGGGTGGAAACTAGAGACGCTTTTATTCCGCCTCATTCGTGCTTTTGCAGCGGCCTGCCCGTTGCCAGAAGGACTGGCCTCACCAGCTTTCGGACCACGCCCGGAGTCCCCGCAAAACTGGCAAGGATGGCTGAAGCTGGCCAGCGTCTCCGGCTGCCTACCATGGGCATCGCACCCCTCCGATATGAGCCGGAGGGGTCCCGAACTGTACCAAATGCCGTCTGCAATAGCCGTTTGAAAGGAGTGGAATAGACACGGATAGAATGAGCGGTGCGGCAAACACCCTAAGGGACTCTGCCTCTTTTCATCAGAATGGGAGATCCGAAGCTCATCCCCGGCGTAATCGCCTATCGTTCTCTCCGCAACCTGAGTTCCAAAGGAAACAGCTCTCCGTCTATCCTGTAAGAAAAAACGTCTGCTATGCGCGTGAAGATTTCGTCTCATGGCTAGCGAAGAGGATGAAACCGGGGAAGTCTATTGTAGACGTTTAATAGCATATTACCACACGTCACCTCAGTTTACCGGGCTTCGCGGGATAAGAGCGGGATAAATGTTCCACCAAAGAAAAAAAATCCGACTTCATTAACGAAGCCGGATTTTTTTATTCAATGATGGCGGAAACGTATAGGAGTCGAACCTACCAACGACCTTTCGACCGTCCACCAGTTTTGAAGACTGGGCGCCACACCGGTGACGAAACGTTTCCTTAATGCGCAGTAACTTTTGAAAAGATATCACATCCTGCCTTTCCGTCAATAGCACTATCATAGATTGCAATTTCAATAAGTTATTATGCTGTGATGTAAAAAATGGCGGAAGAGCTGTTATCCGCCGCCCGAGAGAACACAAATCAGGCTCAACTCAAGGAAACTATGGAACGTGGCAATGGCTTCGGCATCGATCTTTCTTGGCAAGCTAAAATTTTTCCAAGACGGAAGGTTATCTTCACTCAGTTTCGCCCCCGTATGCAGCCCGTTTCCACTTTTTTCCTGCCCAAACGTTGTATGGGGTTTCCTCAGCTTCCCGTCAAAAGGAATAGGAGCATATCCATCTGGTATTATCATATATTATAGCTAATTATCTTTATCCTTTTCCACATGCATCTCCCAATCGCATCTCTTCCCAACACTTTTTTCCATTTATTGAACTTTTTTCATGATGGCATAAAAAATAGCATTCTATTTATCATACAAACATACTGATATATCATCAAATATAAAAAATAGTGTTATTTTTAACATATATACTACTATTATTACTCTCATGACTCTCAACTCAACACACCCATCTATAAGATATAAGAACTATATAAAAATATCTTCTATACTGTTTATGACAATAATACTGTAGTACTAAAATCATCTACTGTACTTATATACATTTATATGCACTTATATATATTATATGATATATAGCCATGCGATAAAAAAGAATATAGATTTAATGCAATACATCATCCTCAAAAACGTTCTCAATCTATTATGGGGAACTATTTTCTTAAATATAAGTTTACAAGTAAATACCGCCAGGTTAAATCACCACCCGTTCTATTACCTTGCTGCTCTATAATGCCGCAATCACTGATTGCATATACTGATAAATAATGATTTTATCAGTTATTATACTGATATACAACAAAAAGAATACCTATCGTAATAAAATATTTTATATAGAATATTTGATCGATATATGTTTTATTTAACGTTTTGACAATCCGTTTTCCTTGTTTAATATAAAAATAATTCGGGAATCATTTCATTGAGTGCGAAAAATTCTTTGAAAAGACTCCTATTTTCGTTTTATTGAAAAAATTTTTGTGCATTTACAGCATTAAGAAATGAAAGAGGCTACCATGACCCATACAGCTGAGGAACTTTTTTCCGTCTTCTTTTCCACCGTTTTTGAATCTTCGTGCATATCTGACTTCACCCAGAAAATGGCTTCGTTCTTTAAAAGATACATGCCCGTATCTGCTGTATATATCTGTTTTTTCGATAAGGATAAAATCTTTAAAATAGCTGAGCATGTCAATTATTCAAAAACAGTTTTTCCGGATCAAATCACCATACCAGAAGATATTCTCAGGCGTATGTACGTCGAAGATCATTTCTTTACCGGTGATGTTCATTCCATAAAAAACTTTACGGGCGAAGAGTCTTGTGTATTTTCTGAATTTAGGAATAATATTTTCTGTAACGAAGAATCCTCAAGTATTTATATCCCCATCAAGCATCATGTCCTTGAAGGTATCCATATCTATATGTCCATATACAGCATTGGAAAGAACAGATATTCGCAAGAGGACATAAATATCTGTTCCTTCATACAACCAATGCTCATAGATACCTTCAACAGTATTCTTCTCTATAATGATATGAATGCGTTGAAGCATACGTTTATTGCGGAAAAACATCCCTCAACAGCCAAGCACATCAAAGAAAAGCTTGATCCGGCGGCAATCGGAGAGGTTTTTCCGACTCTCGACGCGATCATCGTCAATCATATCAAGGCCGCCATCTCAAAGGCCAATGGGGAAATTGCCGGACCTGACGGCGCCGCAACGCTGCTGGGATTGAACACGAGCACGCTGTGGTCCAAAATCCGCAAATACAACATCGATCCCAAAACGCTCACCGAATAAGCGCCGTACCTACGCACGAAAAAAGCCAATCCATACGGATTGGCTTTTTTCGTGTGTGGATTATCAACGGGTTCGCCTACTCGGATTCCTGTTTGCACACATCGATCCATGCCCCGCAGGTTACCCGTTCCAAATCGGCAAGCGAAAGGCATACGGCATTGTTCGGGGCTCCCGCCGCCGGATAGACGGGGTCAAAAGCCTTGAGGCTGAGATCAAGGAAGACCCGGACGCCTTCATTCAGGGCAAAAGGGCAAACGCCTCCAATGGGGTGTCCGATGAGAGCTTCCACTTCTTCTCCCTGCGGGAATTTCGCCTTTTCCTTAAATTGATCCTTAAATTTCCGGTTGTCGATCCGTGCCGTCCCCATCACCACAATGACAATAGGCCCTTCAGCCGTCTTGAACGACAAGGTCTTGGCGATACGCCCGGGTTCGCAGCCGGCTGCGGCAGCCGCCAGTTCCACTGTGGCGCTGGAGGTGGCGAATTCGCGGTATCCTCCAAGGACGCCAAAAGCCTCAAGCTGTTTCTTCACTTCATCAATACGCATCGTTTTATCCTTTTCATATCGCTATCGGGCATTGTGAAAACGCCTCGCCCTCCCGCCAAGATAGTCGACTGAAGGCGCAACGACAAGATGCCCTCTCGACCTTGCAGCGCATCTCTGCCATACTGGCGCCTCTTCCCAAGCCGCTTTCCCATGCGAGACGTTTTATGCGTATTTTTGTTTTCCTCGGCACCATACTCATCATCTTCATCCTGTTTACAGGACACGTGCTGCTGGTCACGAAAGACGCGCCCGACGACAGCTATCTCCCGTCGCTGGAATCGTCCATCAGCATGCTCTCTCCCATGACGGCCATGCCGCAGTTGTTCACGCCCAAAGAGCAGACATGGATAGAAGAGCACCCCGTCATTACCGTGAGCATGACCCCGGCCTTCATTCCGTCGTCCGATCCCAAGCAGATCAACGCCTATGCGGGCATCAGCCTTGACTACCTGCGGCTTCTCTCCCGCATCATCGGGGTCCAGTTCCGCATAGAGCCGCAATCCAACTGGACCACGGCGCTTGAAGACGCCAAGCAATGGCGGACGGACGTGTTCGCCATGGTGGAGCCCACGCTCGCCGTCGACGCCAACCTGCTCCTTACCCGGCCCCACATCCCCCTTCCCGGCATCATCGTGGTCCACGAAAACGCGCAGCACGCCACCAGCCTCAAAGAGCTCGCCGGAAAACGGGTTTCCGTCGTATACAGGCACTACTGGCACAACTACCTTGAAAACCGCTACCCCGATATCATCCTGGACCCTGTCAGCAATCCGCTGCAGGGGCTGTTCCGGGTCATGTCCGGGCATTCCGACGCACTGGTCGATTATAAAGCCAGCGTATTGCCCAAGCTTGAAGACAACACGCACCTGCGGCTTCAAGCGACCTCAGCCATCCCAGCCCAAAGCGGGTTGTCCATCGGCGTGCGTTCGGACTGGCCCGAACTGCGCAGCATCCTTTCCAAGGCGCTGTACCAGATCCAGCCTCCCGAACGGGAACTCATCAACAACCGCTGGCTCGATCGCCAGCCGTCGCTCCACCTTCCCCCGCGCACGTTCTGGATCAGCCTCCTCGGCATTGAAGTCGTCCTGTCCGTCCTGCTGCTGATCATTTTCTGGAACTTCCAGCTCCGGCGCAAGGTTGGGGAACGCACCAAACGGCTGGCCGCCGAACTGGAAAAAAGCGCCAAGGCCGAGGATCTCCAGCGCCTCAACACGGAGCTCCAGCAAGCCATGAAGGCCGCCGACGCGGCCACCGAAGCCAAGAGCCGCTTCCTCGCCAACATCAGCCACGAGATCCGCACGCCGCTGCACGGCATCATTTCTTTTACCGAGCTTGCGTATCTGAAAAACAACCCGCTGCCGCGCAACCATCAGCGCACCATTCTGGACCTGTCCTATGCCCTGCTCGACATCGTCAACGATACGCTGGACTTCTCCAAAATCGAAGCGGGCGAAATGGACATGGACACCGCCCCCTTCATGCTTGACGATGTGATCCTGCGCGTTTGCGACATGACCCTGCGCGGCAGCATGGCGCGTGAACTGGAATGCCTGATCGACATCGATCCGTCCACGCCGCTGGCCCTTCTCGGCGATGCGGGGCGCCTGCAGCAGATCCTGACCAACCTGATGGGCAACGCCGTCAAGTTCACGCCCCCGGGCGGGCGCATCCATCTGCAGGTCCGGCACGGCGGCAACCTCCATCTCTCCGAAAGCCAGAACAAGGCGCAATTCCTGTTCTTTGTGCACGACACCGGCGTAGGCATCGCCCCGGATCAGCTTCCGCACCTGTTCCAGCCGTTCAAACAGGCCGACTCCTCGCTGACCCGGCGGCACGGCGGCACGGGCCTCGGCCTGAGCATCGCCAGATATATGGTCGAAAACATGGGCGGCGAAATATGGGTCGAATCGGACGTGGGGCAGGGAAGCACCTTCGCCTTCTCCATCCGGCTGGCGCTTCAGGAACAGGTGGAGGTGCTCGGCGGCAAGACATTCATGGATCTGCAGGCCGTCGTGGTCAGCTCGTCGGATACCGGCGTGCGGGTCATGCGCCGCACGCTGGAAGCCCTCGGCATCCAGTGCCAGAGCCATGTCGCCAGCAAGGTGGGCCCGCTTTCCGTCCTTGCCTCCTTGGGGAAGGAACCGCTCAGGCCGGACCTTATCATCATCGATCGCCTTCTGGGCGATGGGGACTGCCCCCCGGCCCTGCGCCTCGCGGCGGAGTT
>USCL01000113.1 GCA_900553145.1 uncultured Desulfovibrio sp. | reverse complement strand
AGTTTGGCAACAGAAAATTTTGGGCGGAGGGGTACTATGTAAGCACCGTTGGCCTTAATGAAGCCACGATTAAGAAATATATCCAACAACAAGAGAAGCATGACATCATACAAGATAAGTTAACGACACGGGAATATGCAGACCCCTTCAAGGGGTAGCCAAGGTGACAAGGGCTCTGGGCTTGAACGAAGTGAAAGCCAGCGTCGTTTAGGCGCTGGCCGGTGGTTTTGATTTTGTCTGTTGCCGAAGTTCGGAACCGGGCAAAAACTCCATACAAGGGAGAAACTGGGGCATTGTACTGGGGCATCGGGCCGTTAGGGATGGTGTTCACGCATCGTCTTGAAGGGCCGGGGAAAGTACAATGGACCGTCTTCCGCAATCTGTCGGAGCTTGCGCGCAACCATGCGCAAAGCCGGTCTGTTTTTTCAGGAGGACCTCCCCAGTGAAATGGCAAATGATGTCCTGTTCATGCCTGATGAAAACGCGGCTTTTGAAGAGGTGCATAAACCAGGGCACAAGTCTGCCCGAATACGCGATCGGAAAGGGCAAAGGCTGATTCTTTTCTCAGGGAGGTTCTCAGAGGATTGACGGTTTTTCGGGATCAGGCTATTTTTCATGCATATACATGGAGTGTTTATGGCATCTCTCACAAAGGCATGCGCTTCCCCTGTCTGTGTCTGCATGCAGCTTCGCAAGGCGGGGCGCGTCGTCACGCAGACTTACGACCGCTGTCTGCGTCCTGCGGGCATCCGGGGAACGCAGTTCGCGTTGCTCAAGCGGATTGCCTGCATGCGCCGGCCATTCATCACGGATATCGGCAAGGTGCTGTGCATGGATCAGACTACGGCGACCCGGAATATCGGGCTGCTGGAGCGGGCGGGGCTCGTTGCCGTCACCGTGCATCCCGATGATGCGCGTAAAAAAGTGGTGGAGCTGACGGCTGAGGGGCAAGCCAAGCTGGAAGAGGCGTTTCCTTTGTGGGAGGAAGCGCAGCGGGAAATCAGGGAATACCTTGGCGACGACAGGTTGGGGAGCCTGTGTTCCCTGCTTCAGGTCTTGAGCGATTTTTCCAGTGAATGAAGGGAGATGTCCCCTCAATTCCATGTACATCCCGATAAGGCCAAAGGAGGCTTTTTATGAACGTACTGCTTATCAACGGCAGCCCGCACAAAAAGGGCTGCACGTACACGGCGCTCCATGAAGTGGCCGGACAGCTTGAGAAAAACGGCATCAGCTCGAATATCGTGCATATCGGCTCGAAACCCATCCGAGGCTGTATCGCGTGCGGAGCTTGCAGGGAAACCGGGCTGTGCGTGTTTGACGACGATCCGGTCAATGAGTGCTCCGGCCTTTTGAAAGAGGCTGATGGCCTTGTTGTGGGTTCGCCCGTCTACTATGCCGCCCCCAACGGTGCGCTGTGCGCCTTCTTGGATCGCCTCTTCTATATGAAGAGCGGGGCCTATGCCTACAAGCCCGCCGCAGCCGTGGTCAGCTGCCGCCGTGGCGGGGCCAGTGCGGCCTTTGATCGCCTGAACAAGTATTTTACCATTTCCTGTATGCCCATCGTGTCTTCGCAGTACTGGAATTCCGTGCACGGCAACACGCCGGACGAAGTGAGGCAGGACAAGGAAGGTCTGCAAATCATGCGGACGTTGGGCGACAACATGGCTTGGCTGCTCAAGTGCATCGATACAGCCAAGGGGACCGTGCCGTATCCGGTGCGGGAACCGTGGATGCCCACCAATTTCATACGCTAGTCCTTATTTCGCATAGACGGCGGGGTGCGTAAGTACCCCGGTACAGGCCCGCATTCTTTGGAGTGCGGGCTTTGCCTTCATGGCAGGGGGGGGATGAATAGGCTTTTGTGGATTCCCCGGCTGGATGCCGTTTTCCGGGAAACTTGGAAAAGTATGCAAATCAGAAGGGGAGGGAGACGGATTGACGGCCAAGGCAAGAGATTTTCGCACGGAAAGGGATGTATAGGGAAGGGGTGAGGAACGTAAGGGCGCATTCGGAAGAAGTGCCAATAAAGGCAATGGGAAGAGGGCGCGCTTTGCAGTGACGGCCTGTTGCGGAGGGCAAGCCGCCATACCCGGAACGGGGCGGAGGGTGGGATGCCCCCTGCCGTTCTTCAAGATACCGTTTGCCGTTTGAGGAGAAACGCGTTACGGCATTCTCACGCGTCACTATCAACAATTCTGTGACAATACCGGCATGATAGGCTCTCCAAGGAGATGGCCGGGACAAGAGCGAAAGGAGCGGCACATGGCGGACAGGGAACGTGCTTCGCGGCAGGTCATCGTTATTTCGTTGATCACGGCGGCCTGTTTGATCGGAGACTCGATGCTGTACATCGTGCTGCCCATATGTTTCGCGCAGGCGGGGCTGTCCTCCCTATGGGAGGTGGGCATCATCCTGTCGGCCAACCGGCTGGGGCGGCTCCCGCTCAATCCGGCAGTGGGCTGGCTGTATCGCCATATGAGCGATCGGACCGGCATTTTTATCGCTACCGTGCTCGCGGCGGTCACCACGTTCGGCTACGCTTTTGCGGACGGCTTTGCCGAGTGGCTTTTTCTGCGCTGCCTGTGGGGCGTCTCATGGACGCTGCTGCGGCTCGGCGGTTTTTACTGCATCCTGAACGTATCGTCCGACGACGACCGTGGCTATTTCATGGGGTTGTACAACGGGCTGTACCGGCTCGGCAGTCTGGCGGGCATGCTCCTTGGCGGGATTTTCGCCGACTGGCTCGGTTTTCCTCTGACGTGCATCGTGTTCGGCGCGTGTACGGCCGTGACCATCGTGCTCGGGCTCATCTTTGTGCCGCGCGGGAACGGCGGCGTTCCCGCAGGTGTGCGGACGGAGGAGCGGTCTCTGTCGTGGCTGTGGAAGGATAACGCGGTGTTGTGGGTCATGGCGACGGGGCTTGTCGTGGCGCTCATCTATCAGGGCCTGTACGCCGCCACGCTCAGCGAGCTTATCCGCATCCACTTCGGGAGCAGCATCGCCCTGTTCGGCGGGATAGCCGTAGGCGCGGCGACGCTTGGCGGCATCCTGCAAGCCGTCCGTTGGGGCTGGGAACCGTGGCTGGCCCCGGGGATCGGCGTATTGTCCGACCGCAGGTTCGGCCGGAGGTCCATGATGGTGGCTTCGCTGGGGGGGGGGGTGGTCGTGTTCGGTCTCGTCGCCTTGAGCTTGCCCCTGCCGCTGTGGCTTATCGTGCTGCTCGGCATCCAGCTTACGGGCACCTCTCTGACCACGATAGCCGATTCCGTGGCTTCGGATACGGCTTCCGTGCGGGGCGGGCGGGTATTCATGATGTGGTATTCGTTTTCCGTGGATCTCGGCGCGGCGCTCGGGCCGATCCTCGCCTACCTGATCAATGATATGTGGGGGATGGATGCGGCCTATGCGGGGACGGCGGTTCTGCTGCTGATCTTTGCCGTGAAGTGGTATTGTTCGGCTCCGCTGCTTAAGCCCTTTGTCCGGCGATCCGCCTGAGGAAGCCCGTTTTCCTGAAGGGGAGCCGCGCCAACGGCCTTTTGGCAGCGCTGCGGGTTCCGCATGATCGCCTCATTGGCGGCTAGGCTTTCACTTGGGCAACCAACATGAAATCCCGTTTCCGGTTTTCCCGGAGGCGGGATTTTTTGCGTGCGCTTTTGGATACGCATGCTTATAGCTGTGTGTTTACTGTTTTTATTCCGTTTCGTAGCGCAATCTCCGCACAAACGTCTTTTCTTTTCTCCACGATCGACAAAAAGCGGACACGCCCGTGTCACACGGCTCCTCCAGTATGCGCCCAACGACAAGTGAGGAGTCCAACATGATCCGTATAGAGAATCTCAGCAAAACATTTTCCGGCGGAAAGGGGCTTGATCGGGTCAGCCTGCACATCAAGCCCGGAGAAATGGTCGCGCTCATCGGCTCGTCCGGCTCCGGGAAATCGACCCTGATGCGCCATATCGCGGGGCTTATGCCCGGCGACGCCGACGGCGGGCGGGTCGAGGTCGCGCAGCACCTTATTCAGGACAAGGGCGTGATCAGCGGCGACATCCGGGCCATGCGGGCGGAGATAGGCATGATCTTCCAGCAGTTCAATCTGGTGGATCGCATGTCCGTCCTGCGCAACGTCATGCTCGGGGCGCTGTCCCGCACGGCGTTGTGGCGCAGCCTGCTGGGCTTCTTCCATGAAGAGGATGCCCGGCTCGCCTACAAGGCGCTGGCCCGCGTCGGCATCGTGGAAAAAGCCCATCAGCGCACCTCCAACCTTTCCGGCGGGCAGCAGCAGCGCGCCGCCATCGCCCGCGCCCTTGTGCAGCGGGCCCGCGTTCTGCTGGCGGACGAGCCCATCGCATCGCTTGACCCGGAATCGTCCCGCAATGTCATGGAAACGCTGCGCGACCTGAACCGCAAGGACGGGCTCACCGTGGTCGTGACCTTGCATCAGGTCGATTACGCGCTGTCCTTCTGCCCCCGCACCATCGCCTTGAAGCATGGGAGGGTGGTCTACGACGGGCCGAGCGCGGAACTGACCCCGGCGTTCCTCAAGAGGCTGTACGGCACGGAATGCGACTCCCTGTTCGCCCGCCCGGAAAGCGACATCCGCCGGACCCCGTCCCTGACGCAGGCCCAAGTGGCCTGAAACCTCAACAACAAGGATTTGCCATGTTTTCACGTTTCCTGATCGCCGTTGCGGCGGCGGCCGTCGTCCTCGGCGGTTCCGTCTGCGCCAAGGCCGCGGAAGTCCTGAACTTCGGCATCATCTCCACGGAATCCTCCCAGAACCTCAAACAGTTGTGGGATCCCTTCCTCGCCGACATGGAAAAGGCCACCGGCTTCAAGGTGAAGGCGTTCTTCGCTTCGGACTACGCCGGGATCATCGAAGGGATGCGTTTCAAGAAGGTCGACCTCTGCTGGATCGGCAACAAGGGCGCCATCCAGATGGTGGACCGATCCGACGGCTCCGTCTTCGCCCAGACCACGGCGGCGGACGGGACGGACGGGTACTACTCGCTGCTCGTGGTGAACAAGGACAGCGCGCTCAAGAGCGTGGACGACGTGCTCAGGAACGCGGCGGATCTCCGTTTCAGCAACGGCGATCCCAACTCCACTTCCGGGTTCCTCGTGCCCGGCTACTACGTGTTCGCCAAGAACCACGTCGACCCGAAGAAAATCTTTAAGAACGTGGTCGCGGCCAACCATGAGTCCAACGCGCTCGCCGTGGCCAACAAGCAGGTGGACGTGGCGACCTGCAACAACGAAGCCATCGGCCGCCTCGAAATCGCCCATCCCCAAAAGGCCGCACAGATCCGTGAAATCTGGCGCTCGCCGCTCATCCCGAGCGATCCGCTGGTGTGGCGCAACAGCCTCCCCGAAAGCACGAAAAAGAAGATTGCCGACTTCATCTTCAGCTACGGCGTGAAGGGCGATGTGGCCCATGCCAAGGTCATCCTCGAAAAGCTCCAGTGGGGGCCGTTCAAGCCCTCGACCAACGCCCAGCTCGTGCCTCTCCGCCAGCTCGAACTGTTCCGTGAAAAGAGCAAGGTGGAGGCCAACGCCGAGATGCCCGCGGCGGAAAAGGCCGAACGGATCACGAAGATCGATGAAGCCCTCGACAAGCTGTCCCAGTAATATGCCTCGGCGGCGCGGGCTTTCCACGCCGCTTTTTCCCGGCGGGCCCGTTCCGCCGGTTTTTCCGAAAGGATTGCCATGAGTTCCGAATTTGCTCTGTCCCCTCCGCGCAAACGCTCCATGGAGCTGCTGCGCCTCGCGGGTTGGGCCGTCGCGCTGGCGTTTCTCGTCTGGTCGTGGCGGGGGGCGGAAATGCGCCCCATGACCCTGATTACCGAGTCGGGCAACATCTTCACGCTGATCAAGGACTTTTTCCCGCCCGACTTCACGGACTGGCGGCTGTACGCCACGGAAATGGTCGTCACCCTTCAGGTCGCCATCTGGGGCACGCTGCTCGCCGTGGTCTGCGCCGTGCCGCTCGGCATCCTGTCTTCGGACAACATCGTGCCGTGGTGGGTCTACCACCCGGTGCGCCGCCTCATGGACGCCGCCCGCGCCATCAACGAAATGGTGTTCGCCATGCTGTTCGTGGTCGCCGTGGGCCTCGGCCCCTTCGCGGGCGTGCTGGCCCTGTGGGTACATACCACGGGCGTCCTCGCCAAGCTGTTTTCCGAGGCCGTGGAAGCCATCGAACCGAGCCCGGTCGAAGGCGTGCGCTCCACCGGGGCCTCTTTCCTTGAAGAGGTCGTGTATGGCGTCATCCCGCAGGTTTTCCCGCTGTGGATCTCCTATTCACTGTACCGGTTCGAGTCCAACGTGCCGTTGTGGGCATGGTCGGCGCGGGCGGCATCGGCATGGTGCTGTGGGAGTTGATCCGCAGCTTCGCCTTTGAGCAGACCTGCGCCGTCATGGCCCTCATCGTGCTGGTCGTGGTCGTGTTCGACATGCTCTCGCAGCAGCTGCGGAAGAGGGTGCTGTAATGCCCGCCCGTTATGCCGTGTACTACGCGCCCTCGGCGGTCGACGCCCTGCATCAGGCCGTGGCCCCGTTGCTGGGCCGCGACGCCCTCGGAGGCGTGAACGTGCCGCAGGCCGCGCCCCCCGGCGTGGACCCCGGCTTTTGGAAGGCGATCACCCGCGTGCCCGCCCATTACGGGCTGCACGCCACCCTGAAAGCCCCGTTTGAGCTCCGCCATCCCGGCATGGAAAACCAGCTGCTGCGCTCCGTGGGCGAGGTGGCCTCCCGTTTCCTGCCGTTCGAAATCCCGGCCTTGTCCCTCGCCTATCTGGGCAAGGAGGAAAAGGGGTTTTACGCGCTCGTCCCCGCGGCGGAATGTTCCCTGCTGTCCTTTCTGGAGCGTGCCTGCGTGATGGATCTGGATACCTTCCGGGCTCCCCTGAAGACCGAGGATGTGGCCCGGCGCGGCCTGCTGTCCCTTGAGGAGCGCGGCAACCTGTATATGTGGGGGTACCACCGCGTCCTCGATTCGTTCCGGTTCCACATCACGCTGACCGGCGGCATCGCCGACGCGGGGTTGCGGGCGCTTGTGGGCGCGGGCCTGCGCAAGGCGCTGGAAGGCGTGCTGGAAACTCCCCTCCGCATCAATGCCCTGACCCTTTTCAAACAGGAAAACCGCAACCGGCCCTTTTCCGCCGTGGCGCGGCTTCCGTTCGCCAACATACAGACTGCACAGGAAACAGCATGATGTCTCTCACTGTTCGACAGGAAAGGATGCGGCTGCTGGCCCTCGCATCCGTGGAATGCCTCGAGGCGGGGCTCTCCAGCATTACGCCGCCGGATTACGAGGCGGTTCGCGGGCCGGAAACCGGGCTGATCATGATCCGGGGCCGCGTGGGCAACACCGGCGATGCCTTCAACGTAGGCGAGGCGCTGGTGACGCGCTGCGTGGTGTCGCTGAAGGACGGCTGCCTCGGGTACGCGTGGGTTCTCGGCGAGGACGCCCGCCGCGCCGAGCTCGCGGCCTTGTACGACGCCCTCTGGCAGCGGGCCGGGTATGCGGAAACGCTCGATCGGGAACTGCGCCCCGCGCTGGAGGCGGATCGCGCCCGCCGGGTGCGGGAGGATGCCGCCGCCGTCGAGCCCACCCATGTGGATTTCTTTACACTTGTCCGAGGAGAAGATTGATGTTGGCCTTTTCTCAGCCCGCATTCGACATGCAGCGGGTGTTCCGCGCCGTGCTCGACGCCATGTCCCGTCCCGCGCGGTTCCGTCGCCTGACCGTATTCCCGCAGTCCGTGCCGGACGGCCTTTCGCCCGTGCTGGCGGATCTCGCCCTGACGCTGTGCGACTGCGAAACGCCGCTTTGGCTCTCCCCCGGGCTGCGGCGGGAGGAAATAGCGGCGTGGCTCCGTTTCCACTGCGGCTGTCCGCTCGTTGAAGGGATGGATAAGGCGTCCTTCGCGCTGGTGGCGGACGCTTCCGAACTGCCGTCCCTGTCGGCCTTCGCGCAGGGCGAGATCACGTATCCCGACCGTTCCGCCACCGTGTTGCTTGCGGGGCTGGCCTTTGATGCGGGAACCCGTTTCCGGGCTTCCGGCCCCGGCATCCTCGGGGAGCAGGTTTTCACCTGCACGCTGCCCGAACGTTTCGCGGAAGAATGGAAGGAAAACGCGTCCGGCTTCCCGCTCGGCGTGGATATGCTGCTGTGCGGCGCCGGCGGCGTGGCCGGGTTGCCGCGCACCACGCGCCTTGAACGTCTGCCTCAGGAGGGTGCGTCATGTATGTAGCGGTCAAAGGCGGGGAAAAGGCCATTTCCGCCGCCCACGAACTGCTCCGGCGGGAACGCCGGGGCGATCCGTCCGTTCCCGAATTGGGGCTCGGGCAGGTGATCGGGCAGTTGCAGCTTGCCGTGGACCGGGTCATGGCCGAGGGCTCCCTCTACGGCCGGGAGCTCGCCGCGCTGGCCATCAAGCAGGCGCAGGGCGATTTGCTGGAGGCCGTGTTCCTTGTCCGCGCCTACCGTACCACATTGCCCCGGTTTGGCGGCTCGCTCGCCGTGGACACGTCCGCCATGCGCGCCCTGCGCCGCATCTCCGCCACGTGGAAGGATCTTCCCGGCGGGCAGATCCTCGGGGCCACCTTCGACTACACGCACCGCCTGCTCGACCGCGGCCTTGCCCGCACGGGTGCCGGGGCCGCCGGAACCGCGTCCCCGCAGGCCGGAACCGATGCGGATTCCCCGCTCGGCGGGCCGTTGCCGCGCGCGCTCGACGTGCTGGTCGCTGAAGGGTTGCTCGAACGGCCCGAGCCGTCGGAGGGCGACGCCTGCCGCGACATCACCCGCCACCCTCTGGAACTGCCCGCCGACGCCCCGGCGGATCGCGGTGTGCGCCTTCAGGCGCTGGCCCGCGCCGACGAAGGTTTCCTGCTCGGCATGGCCTATTCCACGCAGCGCGGCTTCGGGGCCGTGCATCCCTTTACCGGCGAGCTGCGCCGGGGCTGGGTGGAAGTGTCCTTTTTCTCCGAAGAGCTCGGCTTCGGCGTCGTCATCGGCGAAATCGAGCTGACCGAGTGCGAAACCGTGAGCAGCTATACCGGCTCGGCCCGCCCGCCGTGCTTCACGCGGGGCTACGGGCTGGTTTTCGGAAACAACGAGCGCAAGGCCCTGTCCATGTCCATCGCGGATCGCGCCCTCCGCGCCAAGGAGCTGGGCGAACCCGTGGTCGGCCCGGCGCAGAGCCCCGAATTCGTGCTCCTGCACGGCGACAACGTGGACGCCTCGGGTTTCGTTCAGCATATCAAGCTGCCGCATTACGTGGACTTTCAGGCCGATCTTTCCCTTATCCGCGGCTTGCGCGCCAAGCGGCAGAACGACAAGGATATCTAGATGTCACAGACCGACGTTTGCGCGGACGCGCCGCTTGAGGGCTATGCGTTCGCCTATCTTGACGAAACGACCAAACGCATGATCCGGAGGGGGCTCCTCAAGGCGGTGGCGATCCCCGGCTATCAGGTGCCGTTCGCCAGCCGAGAGATGCCCATGCCCTGCGGGTGGGGGACCGGCGGCATTCAGGTCACCGCGAGCATCCTCGGCAGGGACGATGTGCTCAAGGTCATCGATCAGGGCTCCGACGACACCACCAACGCCGTGTCCATCCGGGATTTTTTCCGCAAGACCACCGGCGTCGCCGCCACGACCCATACGGAAGAGGCGACCATCATCCAGACCCGCCACCGCATCCCCGAACAGCCGCTCACCGAGGCGCAGATCATGGTGTATCAGGTGCCGCTGCCGGAACCGCTGCGCTGGCTCGAGCCGAGCGAGCGGGAGACCCGCACCCTGCACGCACTGGAGGAATACGGGATCATGAACGTGAAGCTGTACGAGGACGTCATGCGCCACGGGACCATCGCCACGGGCTTCGATTATCCCGTGCGCGTGGCCGGGCGCTACATCATGAGCCCCTCGCCCATCCCGCGTTTCGACAACCCCAAGATGCACCAGTGCCCGGCGTTGCAGCTCTTCGGCGCGGGCCGCGAAAAGCGGCTGTACGCCATCCCGCCGTATACCGATGTGGAAAGCCTCGATTTCGAGGATTACCCCTTCACCGTGCAGTCGTGGGACGAGGCCTGCGCCATCTGCGGCTCCACGGACACCTATCTGGATGAAGTCATCCTCGACGACAAGGGGAACCGTATGTTCGTGTGTTCCGATACCGACTGCTGCGCCCGCCGCGCCGCCGGGCGGGAAGGGCAGGGAGGTGCGCAATGAAAGACTGGAACGCCGCCCCCATCCTGTCGGCGCGGAACCTGACCCGCCGTTACGGCGGACACATCGGCTGCCGCGACGTGTCCTTCGATCTCTGGCCCGGCGAAGTCCTCGGCATCGTGGGCGAATCCGGGTCGGGCAAGAGCACGCTCCTGAACATGCTTTCGGGCCGCATGGAGCCGACCTCCGGCACCATCGCCTACCGCGACGCCGCCGGGCGCGGGCGGAACATCCACACGCTGCCGGAAGGGGAAAAGCGCCGCCTCCTGCGCTCCGAGCTCGGCTTCGTGCATCAGCGCCCCTCGGACGGCCTGCGCATGCAGGTCAGCGCCGGGGCGAACATCGGCGAGCGGCTCATGGCCGAGGGTGTGCGCCACTACGGCACGCTGCGCGGCAGGGCCCTGCAATGGCTGGAGCGCGTGGAGATCGACGCCGGGCGCATCGACGACAGGCCCGCCCTCTATTCCGGGGGGATGCAGCAGCGTCTGCAAATCGCCCGCAACCTCGTCACCTCGCCGCGTCTGGTGTTCATGGATGAGCCCACCGGCGGCCTCGACGTGTCCGTGCAGGCC
>USCL01000112.1 GCA_900553145.1 uncultured Desulfovibrio sp. | reverse complement strand
ACCAGGGACAAAACACGTCCGATATATACAGGAAATGTGACATGGTGGAAGCCTACCCCGAAAGCCGCCGCCTGTGAAGGGCTTCCGGGGCCGGAGGACGAAGGTGTCCTTTTGGCGCAGGATGCATTTGAAGGGCTGGCTATGGAATGCGGGATCTTTACCGGCGTATCCGTTGCAGCGCGGCGAAAAGCGCCTCGGGATCAATGGGTTTGGCGACGTGATCCTGCATGCCCGCTTCAAGGCACCTTTCGGCATCGCCCTTCATGGTGTGGGCGGTCATGGCAATAATGGGGATGTCCGGCAGGAAGGCCCGGATGCGCCGCGTCGCTTCGATGCCGTCCAGCCCCGGCATCTGGATATCCATGAGGATCGCGTCGTAGGCCCCGGAACGCGCCATGTCCACGGCTTCAAGCCCGTTGCAGGCCACATCCACAGCAATGCCCTTCATCTTCAGGATTTCAGTGGCGACTATCTGGTTGATGTCATTGTCTTCGGCGAGCAGGACCCGGAGCCCGTCGAGCGGTACGGGCGTGTTGTCCGGCGCATTGGCCTCGGCTTCCCTGAGTACGGCGGCGGGCCGGCGGAAGCGGAGCGTGAAGCTGAATGTGGACCCTTTGCCCGTCACGCTGCGTACATGGATCGTTCCGCCCATATGCTGGACCAGCACCCGCGTGATGGCAAGGCCGAGGCCCGTGCCGCCGTAACGCCGGGAAACCGACATGTCCGCCTGGATGAAGGGCTGGAAGAGCGTGGGGAGTTTGTCC
This sequence comes from uncultured Desulfovibrio sp., assembly GCA_900553145.1. Lineage (GTDB taxonomy): Bacteria > Desulfobacterota > Desulfovibrionia > Desulfovibrionales > Desulfovibrionaceae > Bilophila. Next base: position 10,055 of record USCL01000112.1, on the reverse strand, counting down.
GCAGGGATGCCGATGCCCGTGTCCCGTACGGCGAAACCGAGCGTGACGGTCTGCTGGTCCGCCTCCACGCACCGGACGAGGAGGGTCACGCTGCCTTCGTGCGTGAACTTCGTGGCGTTGCCCACAAGGTTGAGGAGGATCTGCCCGAGCCGCGTGGGGTCGCCCACAAGCGATTGCGGCACGTCTTCCCCGACGTCGAGACGCAGTGAGAGCCCCTTTTCCTTTACGGCGTGGGCGAACATCTGGAGGGTGTTGTCGAGCACTTCCGAGAGCCGGAACGGGATTTCCTCGAAGTCCATCTTGCCGGATTCGACTTTGGAAAAGTCGAGGATGTCGTTGATGATCCGCAGCAGCGTCTTGGCGGTGACGTCGATCTTGGAGAGGTAGTCCGCAACGACGGCAGGGCATTCGCGCTGGAGCGCAAGGTACGTCAGGCCGATGATCCCGTTCATGGGCGTACGGATTTCATGGCTCATGGTGGCAAGGAACTCGCTTTTGGCACGGGTGGCTTCCAACGCCTCCTGCTGGCTTTTGAGCAGCTCGGCGTTGCGGGCCGCGAGTTCCGCCGTGCGCGCCTGCACCTGCGCTTCAAGCTCGGCGGCGCGCTGGAGGGTGTCGAGCGCCTCTTGCTTGCGGGCATGGTTGTCGATGACGATGCCCACCCGCCCGGTCTTGTGGGTGAGCGGGTTGATCGCCTTTTGCCCCTTGACCAATATCCACCGCCAGTTCCCGTTCCCGTCGCGCACCCGGTATTCATATTCCAGCATTTCGCCGGCATCGCCAGTGGAAAACCGATTGAACACGTCGCGCACGCGCTCCACATCGTCGGGATGGCACCGGAGAAGAAGGTCCGGGAGCGTCATGTGCTGCACGTCTTCAGGCCAGCCCAGCATGCGGCAGACGTATTCGTTGTAGGAAATGATCCCCGTTTCGAGATCCGTGGACCATAAGGGGATGCTTGCGTTGTCCACGAGGAACTTGAGCCTGTTTTCGCTGGCCGAAACCTGCTGGACAAGCGTTTCCAGCTCACGGGACTGGCGCTCAAAGGCAAGCTGCGTTTCCTTCTGTTCGGTGACGTCGATGATGACCCATACGCCGATTTCCCCCAGTGCGGGATCGTTCACCTGCCGCCCCCGGATGAGGGCCCATAAACGGGTTCCGTCCCGCCGTTGGAGGCGGTGTTCGAGCGAGAGCGTCCCGTTCCGGGAAAGCTGGCTGAATATCGCCTGTGCCGTTGCGTCCCGATCTTCGGACGCGCAGAGGGCGATGGCCGCGTTGCGCTTTTCCTTGCGGAGCTGGTTCCGGGTATAGCCCACCATATTGAGGTAGCCGTCGTTGGCGTAAAGGAGGGTAAAGAGCGGATCCAGCCTCGTGATGAGCAGCCCGCCGAGCAGGTGGGAAGAGATGGCGTCAAGCTGGAGGTTCTTTTCGCGGATTTGCCGGGTGAGCGAACTTAAGAGCACCCAGACGAGAAGGAGCAGCAGCAGCCCCGTGGCCCCGCTGATGGCCAGCGTGCCGTCGCGGAGAATGTTGGCCGGGCCAAGGACTTTGCTTTCGTTTACGGCCATGAGGATGCGCCAATCCGTAGACGGGATGGGGAACCAGATGCCGAGGCTGGTGTGCCGGTCTCTGGAGGCGAAACGGATAAGCTGCCCTTCCGGCTGGTGGAAGATGTTTTGCTTGCCGGGGCTCAGCATGTTGTCCGGAGGCGCTTCGCTGTTCCACGAGGCCAGAACTTTGCCCTGCGCGTTGATGATGTGGAAATAGCCGCCGCTCGGGGCAATGGAGGCCGTGCGCTTCCAGCTTTGCAGAAAATTTTCGAAATCAATGATGACGACGACTTCACCGAGGTGTTCGCCGTTGCCGTATACGGGGGCGCTGACGTAGGCCATGGGTTTCCCGTCCCCATTGACGGTGCTGCCGAAGGAAGGCTCGGCCATGCCGGATAAATCGGTACGGATATTCCGGTTGATGCCGGGCATGGCCGTGGTGGAGCTGAGGATTGTCCGGCCTTCCTTATCGAGAAGGTTGAGGTTCGGCATATCCGACTGATGGCGGATGAACAGGCGGGTAAAGCGCCGCGCCGAATCCATGTCCTCCGCCGATGCCGGGTCCTTGAGCAGCCGCCGGATGGGGCCGGAGGCGGCGATTGTTTCGACGTTTTCCGTGATGCCGGTGAAATAGGTGTGGATGGCGTCGACGGCGCTCTGGGCAATCATCTTTTGGTGGGCGACGAGTTCCTGTTCGAGGATCTCCTTGGCGTTGTGATAGCCGAACCACGCCATGATCCCGATGGACAGGATGACGGCGAGCAGGACGGGGGCGAACAGGGTAAGGCGTTTTGGCATGCGGTCGGAGTGCGTTTGCGGACGGCAGGTTCAGGAACGTTGATGATGGAACGATCTTAGCCTGTTGGCCTGCGGCCCGCAACCGGTTTTCACCCCTTGCGCACCTCGCTAAAGAAGTTTTTCGCTCCACGAGTCCGCTCGCCGGCCGCAAGCGCCGGAAGGGGGTGATCCGGCTACGGCATGCCTTTCGTTTTCTCTTTGCGGCAAGTGGTGTTTTGCCCGCCTTGGCGATGTGATCCCATTCATGCGGGTCCCTTTCAGGCTCCGGGGGAGGTCGGGCAAGAGGTGCCTAGCGGGCGGACGTTTGCCTCATGCCTTTTCCCATAATCTGTTTTTTGCGGGATACCGCTTCGCTGGCGCAACCGGACGTTTACGGCTTCCGTCCGGCGAAGCAAGGGGTTGCCGGGGGAATGGCCGAAGAGGCGGGGGCCGCATCTTGCGGAGCTTTCCCGGGATGGAAGATTTGGGGTGTATCGCCGCAACCAGTTAGATCGAGGGGATGGGATGCCCGGCGGGAGGGAGGGGCGTTTTTTTTGAGGGATGGACGTCACCCCGGGGCACCGGCGGATGAGGATGGGGACCGGCACCCCGGAAGAGGTGCGCTGACAGGAGTTTTCAGCGCACTCCCGGAGCTTCGCGTGGCCGTTGCCGCACTGGGCCACGGGGCCTTTTGAAGGCCCGCAGGAGCGACCGTTGACGTCTTCCGAAAAAAGCAATCAGTGTGCCAGAGGGCATGGTTCCGCTAATACGCTGATATATGCCGTTTTCATACGGCGGCTTGCTTTCAGCATGTCATGTTTGGTTCCGGCGTGCGGAGCTTTTTTGTAACGGAAGCCGCACGGCGGTACATATTTGTACCGCCTCCAGCCGTAACCTGTCCGTTTCACCGGAGTTGCACAGAGTTGGGAAATGCCGTATCCGTTCAGCGGTGAGGCTTTCGGTCTCCGCCGTCCGCCATGACGAGGGCAGCCCGCGGGCTTTTCACGAAAAACATTTTTCGGCATCCGATTGGGCCGAAGCCGCTGACCCCGCCCCGGTTCCTGTCTGGGCTCCTCATCCTCTCACAGCGAAGGTCACATCGCTTTTTGCAAGGACGTTTTCCCCATGCATGCTTTGCTTGTCCGCATCGCCGAACGCATCACGTCCGGCGTCGATCCGCTTCTGTCGCCTTCCGAGGCGCTGGAACTTGTCCGGCTTCCCGAATCCGCGACGCTGGATATCCTGTCCGTAGCGGGGCTGGCCCGCGCGGCGCGTAAGCCCGCCGCCGCGTTTACTTGCGGGATCATCAACGCCAAGTCCGGCCGCTGCCCTGAAAACTGTGCCTTCTGCGCCCAGTCCGCGCATCACCGGACGGATTCCCCCGTCTATCCTTTGCGTGACGCCGACACGCTGCTGCGCCGCGCCGAGGAGCTCGCCGCCAACAACGTCGACCGCTTCGGCATCGTGACCAGCGGCACGGCTCCAACCGACCGCGATTTCGACGCGCTCTGCGAATCCGCGCTCCGCATCGGCCGGGAAGTGAAGATCGGCTTGTGCGCCTCGCTCGGGCTGCTGACGCCCGAGCGCGCCGCCCGGCTGCGCGAGGCGGGCTTTACGTCCTACCATCACAACCTCGAAACCTCCGCGAGCCATTTCCCTTCGATCTGCACCACCCACGCCTACGGGCAGGATCTCGAAACCGTGCGCGTGGCCCGCGCCGCCGGGTTCCGGGTATGCAGCTGCGGCATCTTCGGCCTCGGCGAGACGTGGGAACAGCGTATCGAGCTTTCCCAGACCCTGACGGATCTCGGCGTGGATTCCCTGCCGCTCAATTTCCTGAACCCCATCCCCGGCACGCCGCTCGGGGATTCCCCCCTCCTGCCGCCTTCCGAGGCGTTGCGGGTGGTCGCGCTCATGCGTCTCCTGCACCCCGCGCAGGACGTGCTCATCTGCGGCGGGCGTTCGACGACGTTCGGGCAGTGGCAGTCGTGGGTTTTCGCCGCCGGAGCCAACGGCGTCATGACCGGCAACTACCTTACCACGAAAGGCTGCGCTTTCTGTGACGACGCCGAGATGTACGAAACGCTCGGGTTCCGGGAGGCCCGCTCATGAAGGGCCTTTTCATCACCGGGACGGATACGGACGCGGGAAAGACCACCGTTACCGCCGCGCTTCTTCGCGCCCTTGCGTCCGCCGGAGTCCGGGCCGTCGCGGTCAAGCCCGTACAGACAGGATGTGCCGCACAGGGAAATCAGGAAGGAATGCGGGCGGGGGGAACCTTTCCTGCGCCAAGGCTTCCGTCCGGCGGGGAGGAGCCCGCGCCCCATGCGGAAGCCCGCCCGGAAACGGGGAAGGCGCATCCCGCTGCCTCGTCGGATGGGCGCATCCCTTGTGCTTCCACAGGGGAAGGCGTTGGTTCCGTTTTTCCTTCCCAGTGCCGGAAGGCGGGGGCAAGGGAGAGGCTTCCTCTTCCGGAAAGGCAGGCTGCCCCGCCCGCTCCGCTCGTTGCCCCCGATGTGACGTGCTACGAGGCGGCGGGGGGCGACGGGATTGTGCTCGAAACCTATGAGCCCGCGTGTTCGCCGCACTTGGCGGCACGGATGGCCGGACGCCCGCTGACGGTGTCCGGGCTGCGGGGCAAGCTGGAACGGAACGCGCCGGAAGGGGCGTTTTTGCTGATTGAGGGCGCGGGCGGGATCTACGTGCCGCTGAATGATCGGGAAACCATGCTTGATGTTATGAAAGCGGTGGATTTTCCGGTCCTGCTCGTCGTGGGGAATAAGCTCGGCTGCATCAACCATGCGCTGCTCTCGCTCGAGGTGCTGCAAGCGCACGGCCTGCGCGTGTGCGGGATGATCCTCAACCGCCCTATCCCGGAAACGGAATGCGATCCCGGGTCAGGCCCTGAATATGATGTCGTGAACGAACGCAGGTTGTTGCGCGACAATGCCGAAACGCTTGCCCGCATGGGCCGGGAACGCGGAGTCCCCCTCCTCGCCGAAATCCCTTATCAACATGATTTTACAGATCATTCCGGGAATGTTTGGGACAGCCTCGCTTCCCTTGTCGAGCCCGCCGTGGACGGTTTGCACCCGCTGTTTGAGGAGTGTCTTTTCAATCCGGAACACCCCGGCGGGGAACGTCCTTCATCAAGGTTCTTCCGTGAGGTGCCTTCCCCGTCTTTTGAGCGGGAACAATCCGTCTTGCCGCCCGTTTCCCTCAACCGGGAAAGCTTCCGTGCCGCCTCCCCATCAACCGGACGTCTTGGGAAAGGAGAGGGGGGCGCGGGAGGGGAGGGAGAACCCTTCTCCAGAAGGGGTTCCTCTCCCCTCCCCCAATGATTCATCCCTCCTGCGCAAGCTGCGCGATCTTGGAGCGGCGCAGGCGGGCGCGTGCGATGCTGAAGACGGCGGCGACGGTGAGCAGGAGAAGCACGACGGAAACCGGATGGGTCAGGAAGATCATGAAGCTTCCGTCGGAAAGGGTCATGGTCTGGTCAAAGGCGGACTCCAGCAGGGGGCCGAGGATGAAGCCGATGATCATGGGCCCGGCCGGGAACTGGAACCGGCGCATCCCGTAGCCGAGGATGCCGAACAGGATGAGGCAGATGATGTCGAACAGGTTCTGGTTGATGGAGTAGGTGCCGACGAAGGCGAAGATGGTCACGGCCGAGAAGATGATGTGCTTCGGGAGCTGCGTGATGCGGATCCATGCCTTGAAGCCGAGCTTGGCGATGACGTAGAGCAGGATGTCGCACATGATGAGCGAGCCGAAGATGCCGTAGACTACGGTGGTGTTCTCGAAGAAGATGTTGGGCCCGGGGGTGATGCCCTGGATGAGGAACGCGCCCATGAGCACGGCGGTCACGTCGTCGCCGGGGATGCCGAGGGTCAGGAGCGGGATCATGGCCGACCCGGTCACGGCGTTGTTGGCGGCTTCGGGGGCCATGACGCCTTCGATGGCGCCTTTGCCGAACTGTTCGGGATGCTTCGAGGTGCGCTGGGCTTCGGAATAGGCCATGTAGGCGGCGGGGGAGGCCCCGAGGCCGGGCATGGCGCCGATGACCGAGCCGATGAGCGACGAGCGGAGCAGGACCGGGATGCGGCTCTTGATTTCCTGCCACGACAGGCGGCCGTTCTCGCCGGAGAGGTCGAACTGCTGCTCAAAGGTCTTGCGGATGCCGGAACAGGCCTGATGGATGACTTCGGGCAGGCAGAGCAGGCCGATGACCATCGGGATGAGGGCGATGCCCGACATGAGGTTTTCGCTTTCAAAGGTAAAACGCATGGCCCCGGTGGTGCCGGACACGCCCACGGTGGCGAGGAGGATGCCCACGCCCGCGCAGATGATGCCCTTGAGGATGGAGGAGCCCGAGATGCTGCCCACGACGGTCAGGGCGAGCAGGATGAGGCTGCACTGTTCGACGGGGCCGACCTTGAGGGTGAGGTAGGACAGGGGGGCGGCCACGCAGATGAGCAGGATATTGCTGAAGGTGTCGCCGAATACCGAGCCGACCAGCGCCGCGTTGAGGCCCTTGCCCGCTTTGCCCTGCTTGGTAAGGGGGTAGCCGTCCATGGCGGTGCAGACGGCCGGCGGCGCGCCGGGGGTGTTGAGGAGGACGGCGGTGATGGAGCCGCCGAACATGCTGGCCTTATAGATGCCGAGCAGCATGGGGATGCCCACCAGCGGGCTGACGTAGAAGGTCAGCGGCAGAAGGATGGAAATCGCCATGATGCCCGAAATGCCTGGGATGGCCCCGAACATGAGCCCGGTGAAGATGCCGAGGGCCACGGCCCCGATGGTTTCCGGGGTGAGGATGGAAATGAGCCCTGTACAGATGTCTGCGAACATGTGCCTCTCCTGTGGTTGACCTAGCCGAACAGGACGCCGGCAGGCAGGATGATCTGCATGAAGTTGAACGCCACGTAGTCGAGCAGGAGGGTGAACAGCACGTAGCAGACGATGCCGATGAGCCAGTGGCGCAGCCCGAGCATCACGGACACGAGGAACATGACGATGGGCGTGGAGTAGACGAATCCGATGAAGTGGAGGCCGATGAGGTAGAGGAAGAGGATGCCGACGTAGCCGGCAAGGGCGGTGAAGCGCCCGGCCTCTTCGCCGCCTTCCTGAAGCTCAAGGCGCTCCTCGTCGACCTTGCCCGCAAGCATGTGGCGCAGGGAGCGGAGGCAGAACCCCGTGAGCAGAACGCTCATGACGATGAGGACGATGGTGACGACGGACGGGAAAAAGGCGGGGCTGATCGTCGAGGGCAGGGTTTCGATGACCCATTGATCGATATGGCAATAAAAATAGATGAAGAAGAGCATGAGGAAGAGGCTGATGCCCGCTTCGATCCAGATATTCCGTCTTAAAAGCCTGCCCATGTGGTTCTCCCCTGAAGCGAAAAGGTTTCCGACGTAATCCGATAAACGTGTTCTGCTCTTTGCGATTGTCGCGCGGGGGGTGTTCGCGCCGGGCTTGGCGAACGCCCGCGTCTTTTCTAAGCAGGTATTGTGCCAAAGTGTTACAAACGTCGTTTTATAATAAAAATAAAGTGGTTATTTGAAGAAAGCAAAAATCCGCTTGATACGGTATTGTAACAATACGTGACACACGTAGTCCTTTGTGGTATAAAAAGATACCGCGCGAGCAAAGAAATATCAGTGCTTTTCGCCCGATCCGGTAAAATAATGTAATGTATCATTACATTGTAACGTTTTATTACAAAGGCCATTCCATGCTTACCACGTTGCCTCCCCCCTCCGTGCAGGCCATCCGGCAAAGCGTGCCGGATCAGGAAGACATCATCCGGCGCTCGCTGGAGCGGTCCGCCCGCTACGGCGTGGACCCCCATCTTGACGGCGCGCCCGAATCCACCCGCCTTTCCGACGAACGGCTGCGCGAGCGCATCAACGGCCAGCGCGTCTTCTACACGCTGGCGAAAGAGCAGATCGATTCCCTGTACCGGCTGCTGCGCGACACGGGGTTCTGCATGGCCCTTGCGGATTCCGAAGGGTATGTGCTGTATGTGGTGGGGGATTCCGATCTTGTGGAGCATTTCAAGCGGCGGCGCTGCATCCCCGGTTACCGCTGGACGGAACGCGACATCGGGACGTGCGCCATCGGCCTGTCGCTTGAGGAGCGCGTGCCCGTGTTCCTGCCCGGCGACCGGATGTATTCGGCGCAGGCCCGCAAGATCAGCAATGCGGGCGCCCCGGTCTTTTCGCTGGACGGGGCCCGCGTGCTAGGGGCCATTTCCCTGAGCGGCAGTTCCGACATGATGCACATCCATACGCTCGGGCTCGTGCGGCAGGCGGCGGAAACCGTCACCTCGCAATTGCGCGAACGCGAACGCATCCGCGAGCTGGCGATCAAAAACCAGTACATGCGCGCCTTGGTGGAGTCCGATTCGCGGGGGATCGTCACCGTGGATCAGACCGGGCGCATCGTGGAGGCCAACAGCACGGCCCGGAAGCTCCTGAAGCTGCCCCCCGGCTGCGAGGGCAAGCCGTTTGGGGAGAGCGTGGGGGAGAGCTACAACATCACGGGATACCTCAAGGAAGGGAAGGGGTTCCGCGCCCGCGAAATCCTTGCCCGGCGCAGCGGGAGCACGCATTTCGCATCCCTTGACCCCATCCGCATGAACAGCGGCGAACTGGTGGGCGGCTTGTTCACGGTCATGGAAAAGAAGGAAATGATGCGCATGGCGGTGGAGATGACCGGGGCGCATGCGCATTTCACTTTCGAGTCCATCCTCGGGGCGAGCGAGAACCTGCGATCCGCGCTGCACCTTGCCCACATCGCGGCCGGGAGCACGGCCCCGGTCCTGCTTTCCGGCGAAACGGGCACGGGCAAGGAGCTGTTCGCGCAGGCCATCCACAACGACGGGCCTCGCCGGAACCGGCCTTTTGTGGCGATCAACTGCGGCGCCATCCCCAAAGAATTGCTGGAGAGCGAGCTGTTCGGCTATGAGGAAGGCGCGTTTACGGGCGCGCAGAAGGGGGGGCGGCCCGGCAAGTTCGAGCTCGCGGACACGGGCACGCTGTTCCTCGATGAAATCGGGGACATGCCGTTCGACATGCAGGTCAAGCTCCTGCGCGTGCTCCAGTCGGGCGAGATTCAGCGCGTGGGCGGTTTGCGTACCGTTCCGGTCGATCTCCGCATCATTTCGGCGACGAACAAGGATCTCAAGCAGGCCATCGCGCAGCACCAGTTCCGGGCGGATCTCTATTACCGCATCAGCACCCTGAGCATCCTCGTGCCCCCGCTCCGGGAACGCTCCGAGGATATACTCCCGTTGGCGGAGCATTTCATCCGCCGGCACGAGCTGCGTCTGAACCGGCATCCGGTCCCGCTGCCCCCGGAAACGGCGGAGGCGATCCGCCGCTACCCGTGGCCCGGCAATATCCGGCAGTTGGAGAGCGCCGTGGAACGGGCCGTGCACTTGGCGGAAGGCGGCCCGCTTTTGCCCGAGCATTTCGGGATTGCGGATCTCATGGCGGGAAACCGGCACGCCGTGTCCATCCCGGCACAGGCGACGCTTGAGGACATCGAACGGCAGGCCATTGCCGCGGCGCTGGTCCGCTTTGGCGGGAATATCAGCCAGACGTCCTTCGCCCTCGGCGTCAGCCGCCCCACGCTGTACCGGAAGATGAGCAAATACGGGCTGGAGGAATAAACAGCGGGCTCACTGTTGTGCGGGGCTCCGCCCCGGACCCCGCCGAGGGG
>USCL01000111.1 GCA_900553145.1 uncultured Desulfovibrio sp. | reverse complement strand
GGCACAACCTGCTCAAAACGCTGACCACGCTGTGCAATGCGCTCGAAAAGGTCGATCCGCGGATAGCTGAACTCGGGACGCGGGTGTACGAGCGGGCCGCGTAAGGAAAGAGCGGATAAAAACGGATCTATCGAAAACCCAAAGGGCTCCTTACGACTATCAAGCAAATCACAGAACGCCTGAACCCTATGGAACAACATATTTCACTCCCATATATACAAAATCCCGGTATGCTTTTTGACCGGGATTTTTCTTTTTTACCTGATAATTGGAGAAAAAAATGGAAGACAGACTCCTTCGCTTGAAAGAGGTACTTGAGGTTATCCCCGTATCACGGGCGACATGGTATCGAGGCGTCTGGGCGGGATTCTATCCTCAGCCGGAAAAACATGGCCGCTCTTCCCTCTGGCGGATGTCCGCCTTGCAAAAAGTCATCACAGGGAATCAAGAAAATCAGCCCACGCCTGCATCATCTGCCGACGCTCGGTGATGTATTCCGCCCGATTATACGCGGAACGGACCTTGTTTTTATCAACGTGTGCGAGCTGGCGTTCGATAACATCCGAGCGCCAGCCCATTTCGTTGAGCAAGGTAGAAGCCATACTGCGGAACCCATGCGCGGTCATCTCCCCGGCAAAACCCATCGATTGGAGCGCGCACCGGACTGTATTCTCACTGATCGGGCGTCGCCGCCTCCCCTGCCCCGTAAAGATGTAAGGCTGCGTCCCATTGACGCGCCGCATCTCCTCCAGCACAGCAATGGCCTGCCGCGACAGCGGAACCATATGCTCCCGCCGCATCTTCATCCTCTCGGCTGGTATCAGCCACATCCTCTCTTCCCAATCGATCTCATCCCATGTAGCAAAACGTAATTCGACCTGCCGCACAAACGTCAGGGCCGTGAAACGCACCGCCGCACACACCACAAAGCTGCCCTGATACGCATCAAGGGCACGCATCACAGCACGGGCACCCTCTTTCGTGGTCAGGGCGGCATGATGCTTCTCCTGTGCCGGAGCCAGCGCCCCGCGCAAATCCCGGCAGGGATCGCTCTTGGCTTTTCCCGTGGCCACCGCCCTCCGGAAAATCTGCGAGCAAATCCCCAAAACCCGGTTTGCCGTCTCAATGACGCCCCGCTTCTCCAATGAGGTCAGGATACTCATAATCTTGATGGGGGTTATCTCAGACAGAGAGCGCTTGCCCAAGCGTGGGATCAAGTATTCGTCAATCCTGCGCCGCACCAGCCCCTTGTAGTGCTCCGACCACGGCACAGAGTACAGGGAGTACCACTCCTCCGCCATCGCAGCAAAAGAGTTCTCCGCCGCGCGGCTCTCGACCTTCTCTTCCTTGCGGGCCTGTGAAGGATCCACCCCGGATACAAGCAACTCCTTCGCTGCTGCCCGCCTGTCACGGGCCAGCTTCAGGGGTACTTCGGGGTATATTCCAAAACTCAGAAGCTTTTCCTTTCCGTTCCACCGATAGCGCCATCTCCACCGCTTTGATCCGGTCGGCGCAACCTCTATGTAAAGCCCCTCTGAATCGTAAATCTTGTAGGGCTTATCCGTGACCTTGGCCTGTTTGATTTTTGTGTCTGTCAGCATAGGGAACTCTGGGGTATGTGGGGTATCCAACTGGGGTATGGATTCCCCATTTGGTGAAGATACCCTCGAATATACCCCAAAAAAGAGTGAGCTGACAAAAGATAATATGAGACGATATGAGACTTCGTGAGACGAAAGAGAGGGGAAAAAGTAAAGGCTCCTGAGACGTTATGAGTCGTCAGGAGCCTTTATGAGATACAAATATGGCGGAGAGGGAGGGATTCGAACCCTCGATACAGTTTTATCCGTATACCCGCTTAGCAGGCGTTTTCCTCTTTTTCTCATGACAAATGATTCCAGCATACATATTAAAATGACTCATCTTTTTTGGAAGTAACCGGGAAGAACTGGTGTACGGAGGCAGCACGAGGAGAACCAAAGGGTACAGGTCGGGGGTACATTTTTGGAGACTACCTCCGGCTGAACGTGATCACCCGTGCCTTCTTTCTCTCAGACATCTTTTCCACGTCTATGACCTCATCAAGAACAGACACCGCCTCCAGAACATCAGGAGCCAGGCTCCGCAGGTATCTATCCGTGGTGTCGCTCCGCGTATGGCCAAGGATATGCTGAATCTCATATCTGTTCGCCTTGCCGGAATCCCGCAGACGTGTCGCAACAAAATGTCGGAGCGCGTAGAACGTAAAGAAGCGTACCCCTGCCTTTTCGCACAGCCGCTCCATCATGAACTTATAGGGCCTATGCTGACGGGTAAACGGCTTTCCTGTTTCTGGGTGTGGGAAAACAACTTCCGAGCTTGCACGTTCATCGAATCGACGGCGCATCAATTCAAGTAACTGAGGGGACATGTTGATCGTCCGAGGTTGCCGGGCTCCTCCTTTCCGCTTACGTGTCCAGAGAGTTATCGTCCCTTGATGAAGCTCCACATCATCCCAATTCAGCATCCTGATTTCACCCGGACGCGCCCCCGTCTTTGCGAGGACATGCAGGAAATCTCTCTGCCATTCTTCAGCCACTTGCAGAACCTTCGCTACATCTTCAACAGGAGGGACATACCGGGAGACCGTATCCTCAGGATAGGATTCCACACCTGTGAATGGATTATGTCCTTGATACCCCCTTCTCTTGTGCCAGTTCCAGAGAGCCTTGAGGTTGCGGATATGCCGGTTGGCTGTCTTCTTTGGATCATGCGGCGCACGGGTCGTCTTCAGTACATGCGCTGCATAATCTTGAGCAATTACCGTGGTGATTTGCTCCAGAGAGAAATCACTTCCGATCCACTCCACGAATTTGGTATAGTGATGGAATTTTTCCGATACCGATCCCGGCTGCATCCTTGCGGAACAATCTTCAAGATACTCTTCCGAGGCCTGCGAGAACATTAAAACGTCTCGACGCTCCTGTGGCTTGTTTTCGGCCTCTGCCTTGAGCCGCTTTTTCTCTTCGACCATCCATGCTTTGGCCTCTGCTTTCGTAGCAAAGCCCGACTTTGTGTACTGCTGGTTCTGAAACTTGACCTTCGCCCGGTAAGCCCGCTTCCCTCCCCGCGTATAAGGAACTATCGACACTCTCCACCTCCATATCCAAATGCGATAAGTCAGACGTCCAAATAAACCGTGCGCTCCTGAGCGTCTTGCCGGTTCCTACAAATAAATGTTTATATTTTTTCCAATTTGTTTTCCTGAACGCATCAAAATCAATCTTCAAACGAATCGCCATTTCATGCGCCGTCAAAATTTCGCTCATGACTTCCTCCACAAAAAGGCCCCGCCGGAGTGGGGCCTTGAACCTTATACCTTAGCCCATGCAATAAACAGAGGACCAACATATGCTATTGTTAACAAAATATCTTTCCCGTCATTGCGTAAAAAACCTCCCCAAGGATGGGCAACCAAGGACACCGGAAACTTTACCCCAATCAGGAACACAACCCCGCAAGCCTGAAAAGAAAATCGGTGTAGCATAATGCACCTACGCTATTCCGGCAGCCGCTCGGTTGCTGCCATTCTCTGCGAGCATAGGTGCATAAACGATTTACACATGGATTATCTGGAATGGGTTCAGGCTATTTCCATATAGATGCCTGTTCCAAGATCTACTATTGCGGGTATATTGGACTCCAGCCCTTCCGCAAGATGGTCAACAACAGTGTAAAGATAATGCCAAGGGTAACGGCTGGTAATAACACCTGATTCATTCTTTCTGCGGATAGGCTTGTTATACCATTCCGGGCAGGTAGCCCGGATATCCACAAGAAAAATGTGGGCGCAGAAGATGGCCGCCCCCCAATGGGTATACTGTTCCTGTGGCGTCTTCTCCGGCCCACAATTGATTCGAGACAGCACGGTTTCCAGCTTGGCAATAACCTCGGTATCCGTCCGGCTAGATACCGGCCGCCGTTCCAGCATCCCTTCACACTCACCGAGCCAACGCCGGATTTTGTCCATGTGTTCGTCGAACCGATGTTCGCGGGTCTTACCCATCACATCCACATAGGCACGCAGGAGCCGCAGCGCGAAATAGCACCGGGCGCGCTGCACGACCTCCGGTGGGGGCGGAAAGAATTTTTTCTGCATCAAACTTATTTCCTCATTTTTCCCAAAAATAAAGGCGAGTCACATTATCGTGAATCGCCTTTTTATTTCATTGAACTAAAATTATTCGCTACTATAAACAAAAGCATCTATCAGGGCTGCACGTTTTTCCCAAATACTTCTTTCCCATGGATCGCTAGGAACTGGTGAGCAATACCAGTCAAAACCATACAACCATTCTAATAATTTTATATAATTAGGAACCCTATATAACGTTGTCTTAGCTAATCCAGAAAAGCGACTTAATCCCTCTTTCGACTTTCCATTCACTGATATTGCCATATCAGGACGAGCTAAAGCCAAAAGGCGGGAAGCTACTCCAATGCCAAGCCCTTTTATTGATCTAATTTTTTCTAAAGATGTTCGTACTATTTTTATATATTCATTCGGATTTTTTGCATATAATGTCTCTTGAAGAGCACAAAGTATATATCTACGAAACTGTAAATTTCTATCATTTGCAGTAGTAAATATTCCTTTAACAGTTCCAGCACTTGTCATAGAGCCAAGGAGACCATGCATACCGTATTCATCAGTCAACCCGAGTAAAATATCTCTTTCTTTATAAGAAAGATTATCCCAGGTTTTATAACGAATAATTGCATTCCCATCTGGAATTGAACTCAACCAACTGGAAGTTCTACCTAAAACTGAATATGGAGCTTCAGCATCTTTAGTATATTCCTTCCAATATTGATCGCACAGTTTCAATTGATAAAAATATTCGTCCCACCCGTATTTTAAATTCACTTTATCCTTTGAAAATTTTTCCATGTCTCACACCCCTATTCCATATATATTTTTAGCAACTATATCATATTCATGGTAAATTACCCCAAGTAAAATAACAAGGCTAAATCCTCTCTCCCCATATCTCAAAAAAGTACAAGTAGGTAGAAACGTCTATACTGCAATCCAACTACGAGGGACTGTTTACTCTCATCTAACAAATGGAAGGAACGGGAATATTAACTCCCGTTCCTCCTTCACCTTTCCCAATGAAAAACCCGCTGTTACGCGGGCTGTTCTTCGTCAGGTTCCTGCTGGCTACGGTGGCGTGCGTTCTGTGCCTTCTGCACATTCTCCTGCAACTTTGCCAGCAGGTTTCGGGAAATCAATTTCTGTCCCGGGCCATAGCCGCACAGTTTTTTATATTCCTCCACCGTCAGCCCATGAAGCTGAATATGCTTGATGGTTAGGTTCTGAAAGGCGTTACCGCAGATGCAGCACTGGACAGCATTATCCCCGATAGCCTCTTCCGGCTTTGCCACCAGACTGCGCCGCGTATAGCGCTTCTTCGGAGCCTGAGCCTCATCAGTGGCAGAAAGGCTCTGCTCCTCCACACCCTGCTGCCCGACGTCGCCGACAGCCAGCTTTGCGTTTGCCTGAAGGAGCCCCACCTTGAGCAGAGAAAACTGCTCGACAATGCCGTCCGTATCCGCTTCGGGGAATCTGTCCATCACCAGTTTGAGAAGTTCCGCATCGGTAATCATCGTATCTCCAAACAGTTATGAGTTGAGTTCCCTCTTGAAGGTGATGCTCTGGTGGTACATGCACCGTCGCCGCGCCGGAATGACGACGCTCACTCCGGTTCGCGGATCGCGGCCTTCCCTCTCGCTAAGTTCCGCAACGGAGAACGTGCCGAACTTGAAAATCTTGATCTTGCCTCCTGCCCCTACCTCTTTCTTGATGGTTGAGAAAACGGCATTCACCACCTTCTCCGTCGCGCTGGCGGTAAGCCCCGTTTCCATGGCAACAGCCTTCACCAGTTCAGATGTCTTCATCACAATTCCTTTGGTTGATAATGCTCAACGCTTCTTGGGGAGTCGTGGCACAGCCGGTAAGCGCGCCCACAGCGCGCCACTTTTCAATCTCCCGTTCCTGCCGCTCGGTTGCCTTGCCGCCGAGACGCTTCACTTCGATGAAGACAGCCCGGCCATTGAAGCAACCGTATATGTCCAGCTCCATCATCCCGAACGCCGAGCCGTGGAACTTCTTGACCCGGCACCCCGGCACGGCATTCAGCTTCTTGATGATGGTCGCAACGACGCTTGATTCGAGGGGAACCTGTTTTCCCATTGCCGTGTACACCTCAATAAAAAAGCCGGATTCCGAAGAATCCGGCCTTACTCTAATTTTTATATAAAAGGATACTGCTATACCAATATTAGAGTGTTATTTAGAAGGAATTAAAGAAGAGGAGGAGGAAAAAGACAGGCTAGGTTTAGGTTGCGAAAAAGGTGACGGCTGAGGAAAAGGAACCTCTATTGGGGGCTCCTCAGATAATTTTAATGCCCTCGCCATACTTTCATACCAATCAATAGATTGCCGTCTATCAGAGGGATCGTATCCCTTGATAGAAGTATCAGGAGAGATACGTTTTCCCAAGTACTGGTCTAAATCATGTGCGGCAACGGCTTTTACCTCTATCAGTTCTGGATCTTTAGTACTTTTTTCAAATAGGGACTTAGTTACCAATGCTAGTATAGTTTTGAACGAATCTTCATCTACAATAAATACATACAAACTATAACATTCTTCTTTGAAGAAACAGTATAACTTTCCAGAAGTCGAATACTGAGTCAGATCAACATTCGTTTCTTCCCTGAACTCTCTGATAGCCGCAGAGGCTCTGTCTTCTCCCTCCTCTACTCCTCCTCCGGGGAAAACCCACTGTCCTGCATTATTTAAAAAGGTACTCCCGCCCTTCCAGTACCAGTTCTTTCGTGCAATCAGCACTCCTCCTGTATCAGACATGACAGCAAGATACACTTGCCCCAAAGATTTCTTTTTCCCTACCCGTTTTCCACCTCTGCCTTTATCTCTCCATCCACCCCAAGGAGCTTGTGCCATTTGTCTTTCCTTATTGAGTAAAAAGAAAGTCCACAGTTCTCCTATCGCCTTCATATAAGGATTAGCGTATCGCCATCGTGTTGTACAGCGTCGCCGCGTTGCACACGACCAGCTCTTCCCGTGCCCGCGTCATGCCGACATAGAACTGCCGGATAACGGCGTCGCGCCCCTCCGCCCCGCGCTGGATTCCTTCATAGGACTGCGGGGAGATGTCGGGGAACAGGTACACCACGTCGGCCTCCCCGCCTTTGACGCTGTGGATTGTGCCGACGATGCAGCGCGGCTTTGCTTCAAGGGCATCCCATCCTCCGCGCCGGAATACGGAAAGGGGAAAAGCCAAGCCCTTCGCTTTGTCCGGCTTGAGCTGGTGCTCCAGCCATTCCGTCGAAAGGGACATGGCCGCGTCCAGCCCCTGCGGTTCGAACCAGTCCGTGTAGAAGTCGAGCAGTTCATCCCCATCGACGTCCTTATGTTTCGCCAGTTCCTCGATCCGCGTCCGGGCCCCACGCCGGAGCAATCCCTCGAATGCGCACGAAGCCGACCAGCGGGCAAGCTGCTGCGCGCTCCAGAACCGCATGCCGCCAAGCTCGGGGCCGTCGGGCTCCAGATAGGCGGCCAGCATGTCGCGCTTGCTGCCCCGTAACGGATTCCATTCCCACTGCGTCACCCGGTAGGGGTTCCAGAAGGGAATGCCGTGTTCCTTGAGCAACGGAATGATGGATGTCCGCAGGTGGTATGAGCACGCGGTCAGGAACATGACCGCCCTGCCCGCGGCGATCTGCTTGGCCGCATCGACTACGGCTGGCCTCGCATCCTTGACCGTGGCGCCCGGAAGACGCCGCACCGCGCCTTCGCGGTCGGTCGGCAGGTACTCCTTCGGCTCCCTGACGCTCACCTTTTTGATCCACTTCTCGGCAAGCCGATGGACGGAGGCGGGCACGCGCCAGCTCTGCTTCAGGATAATCTTGTTTTCCTGCGGGATGTCCCCGGCAATCAGGGCATCCGGCGACGCGCCGGAGAAGCGGAAAATGCACTGGTCGTCGTCACCCACGAGGATGTAGAACCGGAGCGACTTTTCCCAGTTACGGACGACTTTGAGCTGGAGGGGCGTCATGTCCTGCGCCTCGTCAACGAACGCGACGCTGGCACCGTTTGGCGGGTAGTACAGCTCCTTGCTTCCGCTCACCAGCAAATCCGTGAAGTCCATAAAATCGCAGTCCTGTTTCCAGCCTTCCCACAGCTTGGCGAAGTGCTGTACCTGCGCGGGCATTTCCTCATACGGGATCAGCCTGTTCCTGAACGCCGAATACATGGCGAGCAATGCGTCGGCACTGCCCTCTTCCGGCGTATCGCTTTCGTCGAGCCCGTCTTCCATCACCCGCGCCGCGCTCTTTTTGGAGAGCCCAAGGTCAGGGTGCTCGGCATTCCACTGGCTGATTTTCGTCTCGGCCAGCGTTGGGGAACCGAGCGCCCGGTAGCAGATGGCGTGCAGCGTGCCGACGGAACTGTCCGGGATCAGGGGCTCCTCATCCGGCGGCGTGATGCGGTTGACCATTTCCGTCGCCGCCGTTTTGGTGAACGAGCAGCACAGCACCTTCTCGCCGCCGTATTTCTCCGCAGCCCGCCGCACCTGCTTGACCAGCCATGTCGTCTTGCCGGTTCCCGGCGGGCCGAATACCCGGAACTCCTTGCAGCCTCCGCCATGAATGTCTTCCATCATCCTCTCCTTTTTCGCCTTGCCGCCAGCAACGCCGATGGAGCGCCCTGTTCCGGCACGGTGGCCTGTTCCGTACCCGTTTGTTCGGGAGGCGCTTCTTCAGGCTCCTCCGCCACCTGCCGGGGCAGCCGCTTGTTGACGTATTCCAGATACGCGCACGGGAAGGCGTCGGCATGGTGGCGATCCCGCGCCTCGAACAGCTTGCCTTCCCAGTACGGTTTCCCGACGCACAGCCCGCTCGGCAGGCGGCACGGCAAATCGAACAACACGCACGGGTTAGTGAATGACTTCCGCACCAACGGAATCCTCCATCCCTCCCGGTACGTTGAAGGCATCAAGCTGCGGTTCGTCCTGTGCCGCCGAAACAAGTTCCGGGGGCATGAGGTAGCCATTGAGGGAAGACATCTTCCCATCCTCCTTCTTGAACGGCATGACGACCTTCCTGAATCCGGCCCGGCACATGAGCTTCGCCAGCTTGATTACCCCGCCGAGTTCGCCGCCGGAGCTGATCCGCACGAAATTCGAGAACGCCGTGATGTTGACGTATACCCTGCCGTTCACCGTGAACGGCGCGTCCTGCATCCGGGCGTCCTCAAGCGATTTGGTGATGGGCGTGGATGCCAGATACTTCCGCAGGTAGATGCGCAACGCGCCCGTCTCGGTCGTCTCTTCCGGCTTCATCAGCTTGGGAAGAACCCGCACCATATCCCGGGCGTACAGTTTCCAGCCTTCCTTTTTCAGCGGTTCAGCCCCGCCGAAGCAGACGGGATAATCATAGGTTGCGCCGAAAAAGGCTTCCGTCACCTTGGAAATGGACAGCATGTCCGTCGTGCTGAGGACGACCGTGCCCTGTTTGCCGCCCGGGGCGAAAGGCATACCTCCGGGCACGGCTCCGTGTTTTCGTACACGCAGCCGCGCAGGATACGCATGCCCAACCGTTCCTCAATGGGCTTCAGGCCATTGCGCTGCCCCTCGGAAAACTCGGGGATGGACATGTCCCCGGCGGGCGGGGGGATGGGGCGTGGCTCTTGCGGCTCGGAGGGGTCATCAAAGGCGGGCTCCGGCACTCCGTCTTCTCCGAATGGAGCCGGAGGCAAGGGAGGATCACTATGCTCCGGGGCGGGCACCTCGTTTCCTTCCGGTACTGCCCCCCGCTTCGATTCCAGCGCAAGCCGCACGCAACGGGCAATGGTCGTCTGGATATAGTCCAGCCGCCCGGCCTTCTTGAAGTCCTTGGCCTTGGTGCCGTGCTTCATCCTGTGGTCGACGATGACGTCGGCCATGTCCTGCGCCGTAAACGCCAGCCCATCGTCCGTATCGTCCATCCAGTGCGCCATCGCCGTGACCAGAGAAGCATCATAGCTTGAGCGGCTGTCGTCTTTCAGGGACGGATTGAGATTGTGCCATGACGCGGCGAACGCTTCGGACAGATCGCACAATGCCGCGATCTTCGAGGCCAGCGGCTCGCGTGCCGTATGGCCTTCGCGGGGGATGACCCCGGCAAGCCCCGGCACGCTCGACGCATACCGCTCCTGTGCCGGGACGCATACGGCGCTGACGGTTTCGGCATCCACCACAACGTCCACCAGCTCACGGAACTGATCCAGCTCGAACCGGCTCTCCGCATCGTTCAACAGGGAAACAGGCTTCCCCCCGGCGTTGGCGTTCTCCGTCCCGGCCAGCCGCATCACGCGGGCGAGGTCGTGGGTGGAGTCCAGCGTCCAGCCGTGGCGCTCCATCGTTGCGCGAAGGAGCCCCTGCCAGCCGCGCACGATGGCGGCGAACCCGGCCCGGTCGATGTCGGACGTGATGTCCAGCGGTTCGGCCAAGGGCCAGAAGGCTTGCAGCCCGCCGCCCGAATTGATGACGACGGGCGGCTGGAGGTGGGGCGGGAAGGCTTCACGAAGGCAGTTCATGGCATCGGCTTCGGACGGGGGCAGGTTGCCCTTGGCGTGATGCGGGGACACATAGTCGATGTCCGCCCACAGGCAGGTGGCGTATGAAACCTGCTGCGCCGTGGCCCGTGTCTTGCCCCCGCACACATCGTCAGGCGCGAGGCACACGCCGAAATACACGTTGCCGGAAAGCCGGGAAGCTTCGTCCGCCGCCTGCCACAGATCCGCATACCAGCGGGACTCCTTGGC
>USCL01000110.1 GCA_900553145.1 uncultured Desulfovibrio sp. | reverse complement strand
AAAGACATCCGGGCCGGGAAGCGCGACTACTCTTTGCACCGGACGACGCTGGACGACGCCCTCGCCGACGGCCTGTACCGCAAGATTTGCCAGTCGCAGGGGAAGCCGTGGACGCGGGAGGCGGAAGACCGCTGGCGCGAGCGGCTCATCACGGACTACGGCGAAGGCGCGGACGAAGAGCTTTTTTGCATCCCGAACCGCTCATCCGGCGCGTACCTGACCTCGGCGATGATCGAAGCGTGCATGGCGGACGGTGTCCCCGTGCTTACGTGGACGCCTCCCGCCGAGGATTTCGTGGACTGGGACATGCCGCTGGCCGAGATGATTACCCGGCAGTGGCTGCGCGAGCACGTCGACCCGCTGCTTGCCGAGCTGCCCGCCGGGCGCAGTCACTTCGTCGGCGGCGACTTCGGGCGTTCCGGCGACCTCTCCGTCTTCTGGCCGGTTACCGAACAGGCCGATCTGACGCTGGCCACGCCGTTCACGGTGGAGCTGCGGAACTGCCCCTACCGCACGCAGCAGCAGATCCTCTTCCATATAATAGATAGCCTGCCAAGGTTCTCCGGGCTGGCGCTCGACGCCCGGGGCAACGGCTCCGCGCTGGCCGAGTTCGCCCGGCAGGAGTACGGCCCCGCGCAGGTGGAGGAGGTCATGATCTCCGAGAGCTGGTACCGCGAGACGATGCCGAAGCTCAAAAGCCGGATCGAGGATAAGACGGTGATCCTGCCGAAGAGCGCGGACGTGCTGTCCGACCTGCGGAGCCTGCGCGTGGTCAAGGGCGTTGCCCGCGTGCCCGACGCCCGGGGCAGGGACGCCACCGGGAAGCGTCACGGTGACGCCGCCGTCGCGCTTGCGATGGCCATCCACGCCCGGGAGAAGCTCGGCGGCATCGAGCCGTGGAGCTGCGAGACCGTGGATGTGCTCGCTGGCCAGCGATTTTCGTTCGAGGGGTTCTAGAAAAAAGGACAGAGTATGAAGCGACCAGAGTGGGCAAAAGCCAAGGTGCGACTTTACTTTTCACGCTGCTGGATAGGGGAAGAGGATGGCGTCCCTGTGATTCAGGGCGTCACCGGCTTTCATGACTTTTTGCTTCTCCATGTCGATGTTCCCATCCATCAGTGGCTCATCCAGCCTTTTTTCAAGGAGGAAGGGTTCCCCTTCCGGATACTCGAAGTGTACGAAGGGGAGAGCTGTCCACTGATACCATAAGAGGCCCCGTAGAGGGGCCCTTCCAGAGAAGGAACGGATATTTTGCCTTATGCATCCAGTTATGATAGCTCTTCACGGGCGGTTCAGCCGCATGGAAACGCACCGCAGCCGTGCAGGGGGCCGGAATGTTCTCTCTCTCTCTCTCTCTCTCTCTCTAAATAGCCATATTTTTCAGGAGGGTGCGTGATGGACAGCACCCTCCATTACGGTGACTGTCTGGAAGTGCTCCGTACTTTTCCCGACGCCTGCGTCGATCTGATCTACCTTGATCCTCCCTTTAATTCCAACCGGGACTACAACGCCTTCTTTGCTCCGCCGAAAGACGGCGGGGCGAGTGCCCAGATCACGGCCTTTGAGGATACGTGGCACTGGGGCGAGCAGGCGCAGCGGGAGTTCGACGAGCTGTTGCGGAATCCGGAGGGCGGCTCCGTTTCCGATATTCTGGCGGCGTTGAGGCAATTTTTGGGCGACAACGACATGATGGCCTATCTGGTGATGATGGCCAGCCGCCTTGTGGAGCTGCGCCGGGTGCTGAAGGATACGGGAAGCCTGTACCTGCACTGTGACCCGACCGCGAGCCATTATCTGAAGATTGTGTTGGACGGGATATTCGGAAAGACCTCCTTTAAGACGGAACTCAGCTGGCGGCGCTCTTCAGCGCATAATGACGCCAAGCAAGGACGCAAGCAGTATGGAAATGTTAGGGACGTTATCTTTTTCTACACAAAAGGGACGTCATGGACATGGAACTGGCAATATACTCCCTATGATGTGGAATATATTAGAAAAAACTATCGACACAAGGATGCTGACGGACGACTTTATCGCCTTGATAATTTGACGGCAGCCAAGGGTGGCGGAGATACTTCCTATGAGTTTCACGGGACATTTCCGTACAAGGGGCGTTATTGGGCGTATTCTCGGGAGAATATGGAAAAGTTCCTTGCCGAAGGCCGCATCTATTTTCCACAGGGAGGCGGCACGCCCTGTTACAAACGCTATCTTGATGAAATGCCGGGAGTTCCTCTCCAGAATGACTGGGACGATATTGCCCCAGCATCAGGTTCGGAATATCTCGGCTACCCCACGCAGAAGCCCGTAGCCCTGCTTGAACGCATCATCAAGGCCAGCAGCAACCCCGGGGACGTGGTGCTCGATCCGTTCTGCGGTTGCGGTACGGCGATCCATGCGGCCCAAAAGCTCGGACGCAAATGGATAGGCATCGACGTCACGCACCTTGCCATTTCCTTGATCACGCAGCGTATCCGCAAGGCGTTCCCGGATTGCGTTTTTCAGGTATCCGGCACCCCAAAAGACGTGGACTCGGCCCGATATCTTGCGGAGAGTTCCGGTTTGGAGGGACGGTATCAGTTCCAATATTGGGCGCTTTCGCTCATTGATGCATTGCCCGCGCAGGACAAAAAGAAAGGGGCGGACGGCGGGCTCGACGGCTTCATCTGGGCCTATGACGGCCCGAACGCGAAGAAGCCCTTCAAGATCGCCGTGTCCGTGAAGAGCGGAAAAATCCCGGCGAACCATATCCGCGAGCTGGCGGGGTTGCTCAACACCAGCAAGGATAATACGCAAATGGCCTTTCTGCTCACGCTGGAGGAGCCCAGCAAGAAGATGCGGACGGACGCCCTCGCAGCCGGGCACTACGAGTACCCCAACGGCAAGCGGTTCCAGCGCATCCAGATTCTGACCATCCGGGAACTGCTGGCCGGGGCCAAACCCGACTACTTGGACTACGGGGAGGGCAGGGCCATGAACAAACAAGCTAAACGCGAGGTCAAGCCGGGGCCGAAGCAGGCCAGCCTGATCTGACCATTCTCATCTTGAGTGAAAAAACGGTGTCTCCGGACGCCGTTTTTTTTGTTTGCACAGCGTGCGAGGATTCCGGCACGGCCTCCGATTTTCGTCCATCATGGCGGGGAACAGGAACAAATGCGTACTTGTAAAAGGAGGCTGAAATGCCAGTACGGGAATATTACACTGTGGACAGAAGCCCTGAAGAGGTCGCTGCCGTATGGAATTGGGCCGGAAAAGAATGCGAAGGAAAGCTCGAACACGAGAATCCTTACGCAATGGGTGTTCTTGCTGCGTTGGAGTATCTGATGGGCGAGACGGAATCTCGCCCACAGGATTACAAAGGGCTTTTCCGTTTGGATACGGTATTACGACAGGCGAAAGAGGGAGAGCAAGTCGGGAGCGTGCGTGATGCCTGCATCGATCAGCCTCGTGACAATCTGCTTGATCCCCTCCGGCCCGGCAATCCCAAGAGTCTTCTGTATAAGGCTCCTGTCGCCAGCCGGGACGTTGCGATCCGCGAGGGCCGCATCGATAGCGGAAATGAGGCTTTCAGGGGCGATACGGATAGTGGGAGCGGCAAGGGCTGACAGCCCTCCGTCCGGCCGAAGAAAGTCTATCCCTTTTGCCGTGATTCGGGCTCTGCCGATGTTGTATCCTCGTTTGTTTTTTGAAAAAGGATTTACGTCGATTAAACCATGTTCCAACATGTAGGCGATATGCCGGACGGCTTTGTCTTCATCGGATTCCATTCGATAAAGCCCATCTACTTTGTCCGGATAAGCATCTTGTAAACGTTCCAGCATTCGCCTGATCAAATCATAATCCACCATGCGCATCTCCTTATGTGTCTGCCCTGACGGGGTATGTCAGGGCAGATTTTCTTTTACGATACGGGAGGAGAGCTGTTTCTTCAATAAACAGTCCATTCTCATCTTGAGTGAAAAAAACGGTGTCTCCGGACGCCGTTTTTTCTTTGCACAGTGTGCGAGGATTCCGGCAAAGCCTCCGGTCTTCCGTCATCATGGCGGGTATCGGAGGTTTTTATGGCAGACGGACTTTATCTCGCTGACGGCACGTTCCGGACTTTTTCCATTGAGTCGCTGACCACGGAGCTGGCCACGCGCCAGAACGCGGGGCTGTATCTCGGCGACGTGGGTGGGTGGCTCACGCAGCTCCCCGATCCCGACCCCGTGCTCCGGAAACGGGCGGAGGATGCCGAAGTGCTCATGGAGCTGGCGGCGGACGATCA
The DNA here is from genome assembly GCA_900553145.1 of uncultured Desulfovibrio sp. Lineage (GTDB taxonomy): Bacteria > Desulfobacterota > Desulfovibrionia > Desulfovibrionales > Desulfovibrionaceae > Bilophila. The sequence continues at coordinate 6,721 of USCL01000110.1, read as the reverse complement.
GGTGACCACGGCGATGCTGGCCAGAAAGTACCGCGTCCAGAACTGTCAGCACTACTGTTTCCGCCCCGGCGCACCGGACGGGAAGGACGCGGATGCGAAGGCCCGGCTCGTTCATGAGCGGTTCATGGCGGACTTGGAGCGCACCAACCTGCGCACGATCATCTCATCAATCCTTGATGCGCCGTTTTACGGCATGACGCCGCTGGAGCTACTCTGGGAGCTTGACGGCGGCTGGTGGCACCTGCGGGATATCGTGGCCCGCCCGTATCACTGGTTTGCCTTTGACCAACAGAACCGTCCGCTGCTCCGTGGCGCGTATGGCCAATCCTGCGCCGATCCCGTGCCGCTGCCCGAGTCGAAGTTCGTCATCGCCGTCCACCAGCCGACCTATGATAACCCCTACGGCCTGCGCTTGTTGTCCCGCTGCCTCTGGCCGGTCGCCTTCAAGCGCGGCGGGCTCCAGTTTTACGCGAAATTTGTCGAACGGCATGGGATGCCGTGGATCATCGGCAATGCGCCGCCTCAAGCCAAGGACATGGAAAAGCGCGAGATAGTAGCCGATTTGGCGCGCATGGTGCAGGACTGTGTGGCCGTGATGCCCGCCGGGTCCGACGTAAAATTCCTTTCCGCAGGGACCACGCAGGCGCAGCTCCATGAGGATTTTCTTGCCCGGCAGGATAGGGCGATCTCCAAAGTCCTCATGGGACAGACCCTCACCATCGAGACGGACGGCAAGAATTCCCTTGCGGCCACGGAAGCGCACAAAGGCGTTGCCGACGACATCGCGGAAGCGGACAAGGCGATGGTGGCCGACGTCTTCAACGAAATCTGTTGGGTATACGCGCGCGTGAATGTCGGGCCGGACGTGCTCGCGCCGCTGTTCAGCTACGAGGAACCGCAAGACCTGCTCTCGAAGGCCGACCTTGATCTCAAGCTCAAGTCCATGGGCGTGAAGTGGCTACGGCCTCATCTTGAGGGCGACTACGGCCTGAAGCCGGACGAGTTCGAGCTGGAGGGAGAAGGCGCGCCGATTAACGAAATCGCCGCAGAGAAGGCGGACAAAAAGAAGCAGGACACGAGCGGGGAGGAGCCGGACGAGGACAAGGATGACCCTGCCGAGGGCGAAGAGGAAGAAGACGACGGATCGAAGAAAAAGGGAAAGGGGCCGGAGTTCGCCGCTTTCGATGGTTTCGCCAGTGCCGAAGACGCACAGGAGAGGCTCGACAAGGCCATCGACGCGCTGCTTCCCGACGCGCTGAAGGCCAGCGCCGAGTTTTGCAGCCAAGTTGAGAATGCCGTGGAATCGGCGAAGAGTTTTGACGAACTCCAGCTTGCCCTTGCCGATTTGCTGGCGGGCAAGGTTGAGGACGACGATCTGGCGAAGCTGATGGAGCGCAGCATGGTCATGGCTGCCGGGTTCGGGGCCGCAGCCGGAAAGGAGGACGTCGATGCCGCTTCCTGAGCCGGAAATCCTCGCCAAACCCGTTCAGCCTGACGCCGCCATCGCCTTCTGGCAGTCCCGCGCCAAGCTCACCACGGCGCAGGCGAAAGCCCTCGGCGAAGGGGCGCGCAGCCGGGCCTTTTACGTCACCGGGCTTGCCGAGGCGGATATGGTGAACCTTGTCCACGGCGGCATTGCCGAGGCCCTCGAAAACGGCGAGACGCTGGCGGACTTCAAGAAGCGCATTGCCGAGGTCATTGAGCGCGAGGGCTGGAAGGGCCACCGCGTCGAGACCGTCTTTCGCACCAGCATGCAGTCCGCCTATTCCGCCGGACGCTACGCCAAACAGCAGGCGGTCAAGGAACTTCTCCCGTTCTGGCGCTATGTGACCGTGGGTGATTCCCGCGTGCGGCCTTCCCACGCCATGCTGTCCGGCAAGGTTTTCCCGGCGGATCATCCCTTCTGGGCCGAGAACTACCCGCCCAACGGCTTCAAGTGCCGCTGCGCCGTGCAGGCGCTCTCCAAGGGGCAGGTCAGGCGGCGGGGCCTCAACGTCGAAACCGAGATCCCCGGCGACAGCGTGTGGACCGACCCGAAGACGGGCATGGAGCACCACATCGCACGGCCCGGTGCGGATAGCGGCTTTCGGAATAATCCCGGCAAGGATTGGCTGGCGGGGCTGTCGCCGCAGGAAGTGCCGTTTGACGCCGGAGAAGATTTAGTCCGGACGGCGCTCTGCCCGCTGCCGCGCACGGATTCGGCGGATTTCGCGGACGCGCAGGTACGGCGCATCGTCGGGCGCGGGCAGGAATGTCTGCCGCCGCTCATCACGCTCGCACCCAAGCACATCCTGCCCGTGAAGAAGGCCGACATCCTGCCCGCGGGTATGACCGAGGAAGCCTACGCGCTGGCCTTCCTCAAGGAATTCGGCCTGAAGACGCTGGACGACAGTACGCTGTTCCGGCTGCCGTGGCTGCGGACGCCGCTGCTTATCAGTAAGAACCTTCTGTTTAAGAAGGATAAGAACCAGAATTTGATAGGGCTGAAGGCGAATAAGGAAGGGCGTGGACCTGTAATGCGCTTGTTGGCCCGCACTATTAAGAATCCTTACGAAGTCTGGCAGGTTCCGATGAAGCTGTCCGGAAAGCCGTATGTCACATTACGCTTCATACGCCTTCTCAGGACAGAAGACGCCGCAACCTTTGGCGGATACTCGGCCTTCAACTGGATCGGAGGGCGCTACTGGTCGGGAGCAACGGTATTCAAGGCAAAAGATACCCTCGAAAAGGCCGCGACCTATCTGGAGCAGCAGCGTAATGGGATTTTGTTGTTTCGGGAAGGAGGCGGAGGTGTGCTCCAGAAATAAAAAAAGCGCCGGTGGAGACAGGCCCCGGCGCAGACGACATCCTTGTTGCGACCCCAGCCTGTTCTGGGCTCAGGATACGCCGCCTTTGTCAAAATAGATTACCCATCAACCTTTCAGGAGTCAACATGTCTGGCAAGACATTACGCATAGCCATCGCCCGCGCAGGGCATTTCACCGATTCGCAGGGCCGTCCGCAGAGTTTTTCCGAGTCCGATCTGGACACCATCGCAGCCAGCTACGATCCCGCCAAGCGCGAAGCGCCGCTCGTCTTCGGGCACCCCGCCGTCTCCGATCCCGCGTTCGGCTGGGTCAAGTCCGTCCAGAGGGAAGGCAAAAAATTGTTTGCACAGATTGCGCAGATTCCGGACGAAGTGCGGAAGGTGGTGCAGGATGGCCGCTACAAGTACGTGTCCATGTCCCTCATGCCCGACCGGAAAACGCTCCGGCACGTCGGGCTGCTCGGAGCCGCCGTCCCCGCCATCGACGGGCTCGGGCCGGTCTCCCTGTCCGGGGACAGTGATGCGGTCACCATCAACTTTGCAGAAGGAGACGGCACTATGACCGTAGAAGAGCTTCAGGCTCAGGTAAAGGCGCTCACGACCGAGCGGGACGATCTGAAAGGCAAGCTGGAGGCGGAAAAAAGCGCTGCGGCCAAAACGGCCAGCGACTTCGCCGCGTACAAAAACGGCATTGAGGTCAAGGCCCGCGAAGCCCGCATGGATGCGCTGGTCAAGTCCGGCAGGGTGAAGCCCGCCGACCGCGCCTACCATCTGAACTTCGCGGCGTCGCTCGCCGGTGTTGAGGCCACATTCGATTTCGCGGCCCCCGACGGCACGGTTGAAAAACTCACCGCCGAAGAGCGTTATCTTCGCGAGCTTGAAGCCCGCGAACCGCTGCCCGTCGCGATGGATTTTTCCGCAGGCGTCACGCCCGCGCATGTTTCCGGCCCGGCGGTTCCCGTCTACCAGACCGTCGATTACACCAGCAAGATGTAGGAGGAAGAAGATATGGCCGCTGAAGGAAAACTCGGTGGATACAAGATTTCCGGCGAACGCGCCGGGACGGACGAGCATCCGCTTATCCGCAAGCACCTGCCCATTGATACGACCGTGGTGACCGCCGTGCTGGAACCCGGCGTGCTGCTGAAAGAGGTCGAGGTCAAAGGCTCCGGCGATCAGAGTACCGTTGTCATTGAGCACACCTACGTTCCATGGGCCGAAACGGACACGGTCAGTCCCTGCGCCGTGGTGGACGACCGCTTTGACCCGACAAGCGAGACCAGCGCCATCTGCATCGTGCATGGCTGCGTCAAGACACGGGTACTGAAAGTCGGCGCGACCGGCAGCACGGCTCCCAGCACCCTCGCGCTCACAAAACTCATGCACAACGGCGTTTATGCCGCGTAAGGAACCGATATGCTTGCCAATCTGAAAAACATCTTCAATCCGTCCGCCGTGGTGCAGTCGCTGAAGCCGCTGCCGCCCTTGAAGTCCACGGTCATGGATACCTTTTTCACCAACCGTCCGGTGCACCCTCTACCGGTGCTCGGCATCAGTGAGTTGAGCCGCGTTGTCGAAACCGTGCCCATGGTGCGACGCAACGGCATGCCCGTTGCGCTCGGCGGTGAAGAATTCGAGACGCAGTATCTTGCCCCGTTGCCGATCAAGGTGAAGCTCTCGGTAACGGCTTCGGAGCTCAACGATCTGCGGGTGATCATGAACAGCGCGCAGGCCGTGGAAGCGTGGCGCGCCGCGAAGCTCGACCAGATCCGCCGGACGATCCGGCTGACGACCGAAGGTATGAGCGCCACCGTGCTCACCACCGGCAAGGTCGCGTGGCCCGTGCAGCTTGAAGGCGGGCGATCCGAAACCTTCAGCTTCGACTACGGCTCTCCGCTGTCGTACACCTTGGACACCAAGCTGGCGGCGGACAGCAAGATTTCCGATCTCTATGACATCCTCGTGGACATGGAAGAAAAGGTGCGGATGGCCGGTGTCGGCAGCACCGTCGGCTTCTGGTGCGGGCGCGCGGTGTTCAAAACCATCATGGACATGGCGCAGGGCTACCTCTCCACCGCCAACATGCAGACGATCCGCATCGAGCTCGGGGCCGGGAAGATCACCATCGGCGGCTACGTCATCACGTCCCTGTCCGAGACGTATCCCGATCCGACTTCCGGCGAGTGGGTGCCGAAGCTCAACACCAAGACACTCATGGCCGTGGCCACCGACGTACCCGGCACCATCTGGTACTGCGCGCTGGACAGCATCAGCGCGAACAATGCGGCGTTGCCTCTGCACATCGTGCCCATGCAGGCACAGGACGACTCCGGCTACACGCTCATCGCGCAGTCGAAACCCGTGCCCGGGCGCTCGCCGAAATCGGTGTGTCTCTGCACCGCAGTGGCCTGATCCGGAAAAACGCCGTTTCCGGCCCTTGAAAGGGCCGGGGCGGACAACGAGCCGGGCAGGATATTAAGACTAGTCTTAGACTAGTCTTAAACGCCCGCAAAAGGGAAGCCATGCTGTTTTGTACCCGCGACCAGATCACCGACCTCCTGCTCGCCGACTATGTGGCGGCCTGCGAGGAACAGAACCCCGGCCTTGTCGAGCGCACCATCGAAGCGGTGAGCGGCGAGATCGCGACCGTGCTTTCCTACCGCTACCCGCAGCCGTGGCCGTCTGTGCCGGACATCATCAGATACATCGCCTCGGTCATCAGCGCCTACCGGACGGTGGAAGCGATCACCTCGCTCGTCGGCTCGGAAGCTATTGACGACAACGAGTGGATACCGCTCCAGAAGCAGTGGAAATACTGCACGGAGATGCTCAAGGACATCCGGGACGGCAAACTGAAGCTCCCGCTCGATGAGGCGCATCCCGACCGGGAGGACCCGACGTTCGCCGTGTCCAGCCCCAAACCGCTTTTTGACTTCCGGGGGTTCTGAGATGGCGAAGTCCGGCGTCAGCCTGAACTGGGGCGGACTGGACAAGGCCCTGCTCGGTGCCGCGAGACGGCTTTCGGAACGCCAGCTGCTCATGGACGGCATCGGCGAGATGATGGTCTCGAGCACGCTCCAACGGTTTGAGGACGAGGAAGGGCCTGACGGCAAGGCGTGGAAGCCGTCGATCCGGGCCACGCCTTCCGAAGATACCCGCGCTCCGGTGCGCCGGGGCAAGAACGGGCGGCTGCTGAAAGGCAGCGGCAAAAAGATCAAGGGGCGCAAGGGCGGAAAAACGCTGACGAATAAGGGAGATCTGAAGAAATCTATTGATCGCCATGTGACCGACGACGAAGTGACGGTCGGCAGCAACGTCAAGTATGCCCGCATCCATCAGATGAGAGGCCGGGCCGGGCGCGGCCTGTCCGTGGACTTGCCCGCCCGCCCGTATCTCGGCGTCAGCGAACAGGATGCGGAAGACATCAGGGAGATGGTCGGCGACTTCCTTGCCGACGCTCTGACCGGAGGTAGGAAATGATTCAGGCATTCGGACTTGAAGCCATCCGGCAGGCGGCGGTGGCCGCCGGGCTTCCGGCGGAACGGGTCATCCCCGTGCCGCTGTCGGACAACATCACCCTCCCGCGCCCGCGCATCGAATATCAGGTGCTTCCGGCCCGCTACCGGCGCACGGGGCGCAAGCTCGGCATCATCAGGGGTGGAAAAGATAACCCCGTCCAGACGACGAAGTGGGAGCTCTATGAAGTCGACCTTGATATTCAGGTCAACGTGCTGGCCCCGGACACCAAGAAGGACGATGCCGCCGCCGATGCGTGGCTCGCCGCCTTCTCGCAGACGTTCGTCACGGCCTTTCCGCGCGGCGGCAACGACGGCGCGGGCAACTACGTGCGGATACAGGTCCAGCGCGCCGCCTACGCTCGAAGGGCGGCTCCGCAGATCGGCGAGAAGGCTGTGC
>USCL01000109.1 GCA_900553145.1 uncultured Desulfovibrio sp. | reverse complement strand
CTGAAGGAAGAAGAAGAAGAAGAAGAAGAAGAAGAAGATGATGATGATGATGATGAGGAGGAGGAGGACAGGTGGAAAAGCTTGAGTGCCGCCTTGCCGTGTGAAAAGGGAATGCCTGCCGCGTGAAAAGCGGTCTTTGAACAGAAAAACCCCGGACGGAAACCGTCCGGGGTTTTTCTGTTCAAAGACCGCGCCGAGGGGGTCAAGGGGGGCATGATGCCCCCCTTGCCGCCGGAGGCGCATCTTATCGTATCAAGCTTAGTTCGCAGCCTTCTTGCTGACTTCTTCAGCGAGCGCCGCAGGCACCTTTTCGTAGTGGTGGAACTGCATCGTGAAGGTCGCGCGGCCCTGCGTACGGGAACGCAGGTCCGTGGCGTAGCCGAACATTTCGGACAGCGGAACCTGAGCGCGGACAACCTGAGCGCCGGCACGGGCTTCCATGGACTGCACGCGGCCACGGCGGCCGTTGAGGTCGCCCATCACGTCGCCGAGGTAATCATCGGGGGTCACCACTTCCACGTCCATGTAGGGCTCGAGGAGAGCGGGGGTCGCCTTCTGCATGGCGTCCTTGATGGCCATCGAACCGGCCACATAGAAGGCCTGTTCGGAGGAGTCGACTTCGTGGTAGGAACCGAAGACCAGAGTGACCTTCACGTCCACGACCGGGAAGCCGGCGAGCACACCGGACTTCAGGGCGTCCTGAATACCCTTGTCGATGGAAGGAATGTATTCCTTCGGAATCACGCCGCCGGTGATCGCGTTGACGAACTCGTAACCCTTTTCCGGGTTGGGTTCGACTTCGATCACGCAGTGACCGTACTGGCCGCGGCCACCGGACTGCTTGGCGTACTTCAGGTCGGACTTGCTGGGCTTCGTGATCGTTTCGCGATAGGCAACCTGAGGCTTGCCGACGTTGGCGTTCACGTTGAATTCGCGGACCAGACGGTCCACGATGATGTCCAGATGCAGTTCGCCCATACCCGCGATGAGGGTCTGGCCGGTTTCTTCGTTGCCCTTCACGCGGAAGGACGGGTCTTCCTTCGCCAGCTTGTTGAGGGCGGCGGAGAGAGCGTCACGGTCGGTCTTCGTCTTGGGTTCGATGGCCACTTCGATAACCGGTTCCGGAATATCGAGGGATTCGAGCACCACGGGACGCTTTTCATCGCAGATCGTGTCGCCGGTAGAGGCCAGCTTCATGCCCACGAGAGCCACGATGTCGCCGGCGCCGGCGGACTTGATGTCCTCACGCTTGTTGGCGTGCATGCGCAGCAGGCGGCCAAGGCGTTCCTTCTTGCCGGTGTTCGCGTTGTACAACGTCGAACCGGCTTCGATCACGCCCGAGTAGATGCGGAAGAACGCCAGATGGCCCACGAAGGGGTCGGAGGCCAGCTTGAACACGAGGCCGGCGAGCGGTTCCTTGTCCGAGCTGGGGCAGACGCTCTCTTCTTCCGGCTTGTCGGGGTTGTGGCCCACCATCTGCTCGATGTCGAGGGGAGAAGGCAGGTAGTTCACAACGGCGTCGAGCAGGGGCTGCACGCCGATGTTGCGGAACGCGGTGCCGCACAGGACGGGCACGATGCTCTGGCGGATGGTGCCCTTGCGGATGCAGGAATTGATTTCCTCGACGGTCAGTTCATGGCCTTCGAGGTACTTTTCCATCAATTCTTCGTCTTCTTCCGCCACGGCGTCCAGCATCTCAAGACGCTTTTCTTCGTACAAGTCCCTGAGGTCTTCAGGCACTTCGCCGTACGTGAGCTGGAGCCCCTTGGATTCCTTTTCGAAGTAGATGGCGCGGCCCTGAATGAGATCGACGACACCGTCAAGCTTGTCTTCAGCCCCAATCGGGATCTGGAGGCAGACGGGCCTCGCCTTCAGGCGGTCGCGGATCATGTCCACGCTGCGAAAGAAGTTGGCGCCGATACGGTCCATCTTGTTGATGAAGCAGATGCGGGGCACACCGTAGCGGTTGGCCTGGCGCCACACGGTTTCGGACTGGGGCTCCACGCCGGCGACGGCGTCGAACACGGCCACGGCACCGTCGAGCACGCGCAGGGAACGTTCCACTTCGATGGTGAAGTCAACGTGGCCGGGGGTGTCGATGATGTTGATCTGGTGATCAAGCCAGAAGCACGTCGTCGCAGCGGAAGTGATGGTGATGCCGCGTTCCTGTTCCTGCGCCATCCAGTCCATCGTGGCGCCGCCCTCATGGGTTTCGCCGATTTTGTGGTTTTCGCCGGTGTAGTACAGGATACGTTCGGTCGTCGTGGTCTTACCGGCATCGATGTGAGCCATGATGCCGATGTTCCGCATTTTTTCAATAGGTGCTAAACGAGACACTCTTTTTCTCCCCGACTACCAGCGGTAATGCGCGAAGGCCTTGTTGGCTTCGGCCATGCGGTGGGTATCTTCCTTTTTCTTCACGGCGCCGCCACGGCTGTTGAAGGCATCCAGAAGCTCGGCGGAGAGCTTGTTGACCATGCCTTTTTCACCGCGGGAACGGGCGTACGTGATCAGCCAACGGATGGAAAGGGAAACCTGGCGGTCAGGGCGCACTTCCATGGGCACCTGATAGGTGGCGCCGCCCACGCGGCGGGCCTTGACTTCGAGGTGAGGCTTCACGTTTTCGAGAGCCTTTTCGAAGGCGCGCAGCGCTTCTTCGCCAGTCTTTTCGGCGAGGGCTTCAAGGGCGCCATAGAAAATCTTTTCGGCGGCGCCCTTCTTGCCGTCATACATGAGACGGTTCACGAAACGGGCGGCCAAGCGGCTGCCATAAATCGGATCAGGCAGAACTTCCCTTCTGGGGATAGGACCTTTACGGGGCATGAAAATTCTCCGGGTAACGCGGACGCGTTACGTCAGGGGTTGCAGTGCTATGCGGTTTCCCGGGGCGGAGGGCCGCCCGGGCTGCCTTGGTGTGTTCCCACTGCGCCCCTCCCGTTGCGGGGGGGCATGGACGCGCACCCATGGCATGACACTGTGATGCGAAAATTCGCAGGGACGGCACACGCGCCGTCAGACCTCTTGCCGGGAAAGCTTTGCGGCTTAGGACTTCGGACGCTTGGCGCCGTACTTGGAACGACGCTGGCGGCGATCCTGCACACCGGAGGTATCCAGAGTACCACGGACGATGTGGTAACGGACACCGGGAAGGTCTTTTACACGGCCGCCGCGAATCATGACGACGGAGTGTTCCTGAAGGTTGTGGCCTTCACCGGGGATGTACGCGGTGACTTCGAGGCCGTTGGTGAGGCGCACACGGGCGACCTTACGCAGAGCCGAGTTCGGCTTCTTCGGGGTCGTCGTGTACACGCGGGTGCACACGCCGCGGCGCTGGGGGCAAGCCTGCAGGGCCGGGGTCTTTTTGTGCTTCACAACCTTCTTCCGCGCGGTGCGGATAAGCTGGTTGATAGTTGGCATCTGTTTTCCTCCATAGGAGTGGGTAAATGTTCCGAAAGGAGTAACTCCTACAATGGATATTTTTTGTTGTCAAGCCTATTTGGAAATCGAGGAGCGCCTCCCCGCCCCTTCTCCAAACGGGGTGGCCATTCTTGCGGCCTCTTCTTTCTCCGGCGTATGAGAAGCATGATCTATATGTTTGACCAATTCGTTTCATTTCATTGCCAATCTCGAAGCATCTCTCAACATGTTTGTTCAATCAACAAGCTGAGTGAATGCACAATCTGTTTTATATGTGAAAAAATATTTTATCTCTTGCCCAAAAGTCACTTTTTCTTCTGAAAAAAATCTTTTTTCACATGTAGTCTATTTTACAAAAGGCTATTGACCTGTTTTTTAAAACGCCATACGTTATCCAAAACGAGATAATATTATCTCAATTCATTATCTGCATCTTCTTTTTTCATTGCCTTGTTTATGTTCATCTATAAACAGTGGAGGATACCACAATGGCTATTGTCGAAAAAGTTGACGGCTTCTTTATCCCCAACGTTACGCTCATTGGTGTAGGCGCTGCAAAAGCTATCCCTGAACGCATCGTTTATCTGAACGCCACGAAGCCGTTGCTTGTCACGGACAAAGGTATCGTCCACACCGGCATCCTGAAACAGATCACGGATATCCTCGACGAAGCGGCAATGGAATACGCCATCTATGATGAGACTGTTCCGAACCCCACCGATCTGAATGTCGCCGCCGGCGTCGACCTGTACAGAAAAGAAGAATGCGACAGCCTGATCTCCATCGGCGGCGGTTCTTCCCATGACTGCTGTAAGGGCATTGGCCTCGTCGTCTCCAACGGCGGCAAAATCCACGACTATGAAGGCGTGGACAAGTCCACCAACGCCATGCCGCCCTACCTCGCCGTGAACACCACCGCGGGCACGGCCTCCGAAATCACCCGTTTCTGCATCATCACGGACAGTTCCCGCAAGGTGAAAATGGCCATCGTCGACTGGCGCATCACTCCGAGCGTCGCCATCAACGACCCCATCCTGATGGTCGGCATGCCCCCGGCCCTGACCGCCGCCACCGGCATGGACGCGCTCACCCACGCGGTTGAAGCGTATGTCTCCACCGGCGCCACCCCGCTGACCGACGCCTGTGCCGAAAAGGCCATCAAGCTGGTTTCCGAAAACCTGCGCCGCGCCGTCGCCAACGGCAGCGACATCCATGCCCGCGAAGGCATGTGCTACGCCCAGTACCTTGCCGGCATGGCCTTCAACAACGCCAGCCTCGGGCATGTGCACGCCATGGCCCACCAGCTCGGCGGCTTCTACAACCTGCCCCACGGCGAATGCAACGCCATCCTCCTGCCCATCGTGGAAGAGTACAACCTGCTCGCCCATTTGGACAAATTCATCAACATCGCCAGCATGATGGATGAAAACATAGAAGGCCTTTCCAAGCGCGACGCCGCCGAACTGGCCATCTCCGCCATCCGCCGCCTGTCGCAGGATGTGGGCATCCCGGCCAGCATCACCGAGCTTGCCAAGCGGTACGGCAAGGAAGTCAGCCGCAGCGACATCCCGACGATGGTCGCCAACGCCCAGAAGGACGCCTGCGGACTTACCAATCCCCGCAAGATGACCGACGCCGCCGTCCACCAGCTGTACGAAGTCGCATTCTAAAACGAATGGAACACCGGGGGAGGACGCTTTTTCAAAAAGCGTCCTCCCCCGAACCCACCCGCAACAACTCCGACGGGTGGGGAGGCAGCGCGGCGGGAGCCCCCGCTGTGCTGGGAAGAAGGCAGGCTGCGCTTGCTTCTTCAATGGATATCCCCATCCCTTGATGGCGTTCAGGAAGCAATCCCTCCCCCCGCCCCGGCTGAAAAGGTATTTTTTCAAAGCGGGGGGGCGACGGGATGCCATCCTTAATACGCCCCCTCAAAATCTCCGTAGAGAAACCGTTCCAGTACTGTCCGGCGGAGCCTCCAACGGCGGACAGAGGACGTTGGTAACCGTCCGCAAGATGAAACAGAAAAGTCCGGAACCCTGAGCGGGGTTCCGGACTTTTCTGTTGAGGCCCCTTGCCGGGAGCCTGATCATCCGTCTATTCGGCGACGTTTTCTTCCTGCGTGGCAGGCTCCACGATCACACGGCGGATCTGCTTGGCGTCGGCTTCGTCCACAATGAACCGCCAGCCGCCGCACTCGAAAATTTCTCCCTTCTCGGGAACATGCCCGGCTTCAAGGCACAGGTAGCCGCCGATGGTGTCCACCTCGTCAGCCTCCAGATTGATGCCGAGTTCTTCCAGATCCTCAAGATAGGCGCGGCCGGACAGCGCATAACGCGAATCCCCGAGAGGATGGATATCCTCTTCCTTGGGCGCGTCGTGTTCGTCCTCGATGTCGCCCACGATCTCCTCAAGGATGTCCTCAATGGTGGCGAGGCCCGACGTCCCGCCATACTCGTCCACGGCGATGGCGATATGGTTCTTGCGGGACCGGAATTCTTGAAGCAGCTCGCTCACGATCTTGGTTTCGGGTACAAAAAAGGGCGGACGCATGATTTCGTCCACCGCAGTAAGATGCTTGGCCGGATCGACGAGGAGGCTGATGAGATCCTTGGCGTAGGCGATCCCGATGATGTTGTCGCGCGTATCCTTGTAGATGGGCAGCCTGGAATGTCCGGTTTCCAGAATGCACTGCGCCACCTCGCTCACGGGAGCGCCCGTAGGCATACAGTCGAAATCAGTTCGCGGGGTCATGATGTCCTGCACCTGCACATCGTCAAGGCGCAGGATGCTCAGGATCATGGAGCCTTCGGCGAGATCCAGCTCGCCTTCGTCACGGGCTTCCATGACCGCCTGCTCGATCGAGTCGCCGGAGCGGCCTCCGAACAGGTTGCAAACCCGATCCCACAAACTTTTGTCCGTACTTCGGTCCAAGCGTATCTCCTCAGGTAATGGTGGAGGGACAACGGCGTTCCTGCCGGGCAGGGGTTGCGCCTGTTCCCTGAATAGAGGCTAAACACGTACACTATTCCCTGTGCCTTTGCTACCGGCGGCACGGCCCCGGATACCCTTTTCGAGTTCCCGGCGGCGTCTGTGCGCGGCATGCTCTTTTCTTTATAGCCATTCCCGAATCGATACGCAACGTGTCGGCCCCTATGCCTTGCGGGTAAACATCCAAATGGCGCACAGCATGGATACCGCCGTGATCGCGGCGATGCGGGCACTGCTGTCAAGCGCCGCGGCCATGGTGATATCCTTGAGGAACAGCCCCTGAAGGATCACGATGAAATGCCGCAGCGGGTTAAGCTGGCTCAAGTCCTGCAAAAACATCGGCATGTTGTTTATGGGCGTCATGAATCCCGAAAGCAAAATGCACGGCACGGCCACCGTGAAGCAGCCCAGAAAAGCCTGCTGCTGCGTGGAGGCGAACGAGGACACCATGAGCCCTATGCCGCTGACCGAAAGCGAGAACAGCAGCATCGTCACGTACAGCACGGCCACGGACCCCACAAACGGCACCTTGAAGAACCATATGGTGGAGAAAAAAAAGATGGTCCCGTGCACCAAACCGACAACGCAGCCGGGGATCAGCTTTCCGAAGGCAATCTCCACCGGGCTCGCGGGCGAAACAAGCATCTGGTCGAAGGTGCCAAGCTCACGTTCCCGCGCCACGGTCAGCCCCGTGATGATCATCCCCATCATAAAATTGATCGTGCCGATCAGGTTCGGCAGGATGAACCAGCGGAAATCGAGGTTCGGGTTGAACCAGTTCAGCTCCTCGACCTCGACGCGCGCGGGCTTGGCCTCCACGAAAGCGGGCGTCTCCGCCGCTACGCCCTGCACGATCTGCTGGACATACTGCGTCAGGATCTGGGCGGTATTGGATCTCCGCCCGTCCAGCAGCAACTGGACTTCGGCGGGCACGCCCCGCTCCACCCTGGCGGAAAAGTCGTTCTGGAAGTGCATCACCACCAGCACCTTCTGGCGGTCAATGGCGTCCTCGGCCTTCTTGAAATCATCCTCGAACGTGATGTGCCTGAAGGTCGGCGAACCGCGCAGGCGGCTGATGACCTCCTGGCTCCAGTAGCCCGCGTCTTCGTTGATCACCACCACGTCCACGTTCTTCACTTCCATCGTGGCCGCCCACGCGAAAATGAATATCTGGATGACCGGTGGGATCAGGACCATAAACCGGCTCTGCCGCGTGCCCATGAGCACCAGCAGTTCTTTCCTCGCAATGGCGAGGATACGGCGAAGCGTCTGCATCATACGTGTGTGCCTCCGGCGGCAAAGGGCTGCGTCCCTTGACCCTGCCGGGGGGAATGATTCCCCCCGGACCCCCTCAAGGGCAAAGAAGGGCGGTTTCGCATCCGGCTTGCGCCGGACACGGAACCGCCCCTCTTTGCCCCCGTTGCCGTCAGACGTACCCTTGTTTGAAAAAACGGTGAAACGAATGGGTTCTTCTCTTAAGACAAAAAGAGGACGCGGCGAACAGGGATTCGATAAGCACGAAAGTCTTTGGAGAGGGAGGGGGAGGTTTGGAGGGGGGGGCGGGAGAACCGCTTGTCCCCTTTATGGGGATTGTTCAGAAAGGTTCTCCTTCCCCCTCCAATTTATTCCATCCTATCCCTACGCTTCGATCTTCGTGCCGAGGAGCTTGAGGTAGAGGGCCATCCACTCGGGATGGGCGGGCCACGCCGGGCCGGTGACCAGATTGCCGTCGACGAAGGCATTGCTGGCGGTGGCGTTGGGCTCGCACCAGATGCCCCCGGCGTCCACCACGTCGGGCTTCACCGCGGGATAGGCCGTGCAGGAACGGCCCTTGAGGATACCGGCGGAAACCAGCATCTGCTGGCCGTGGCAGATCGCGGCAATGGGCTTCTTGGCCGCATCCATCGCGCGAATAATCTCAATGATGCGCGGATTCAGGCGCAGATACTCGGGCGAACGACCGCCGGGCACGACGAGGCCGTCATAGGCGGCGGGATCCACAGCGTCGAAATCGGCGTTGATCATGAAATTATGGCCGCGTTTTTCCGTATAGGTCTGATGCCCCTCGAAATCATGCACGGCGGTGGCGATGACGTCGCCGGGCTTCTTGCCGGGGCTGACCACATCGACATCATGCCCCACCATCAGGAGCATCTGATAGGGGACCATGATTTCGTAATCTTCAACAAAGTCACCGGCCAACATCAGTATTTTCTTTTTCGCCATGTCGGTTGCTCCTTGGTTTGGGTTTATAAGGGATTCTACATCGGGCATACGGCGGCACGCAAGGATAAACCTCCAAAATCCCCGGTGCGTAAGGATAAATACCGATTTCTCTTGACAGCGGGAAAAAGAGAGGCTATTTGAACTCCTGCGGAAGAAAGAGGCGACTTTTTCTTCTCATCCTGTCTGACCGCGCTAGAGCGGTCCTACTGGGGTGGCCTGAGACGGCCCCCTTTTTTTTATGCCGAGCCCCTTTTTCATCATCAAAACGGGGCAATACGGAGAACATCAAGACGCATGAGTCAACCCGATAGAATCGAATTCATCACCGACCTGGTCACCCCTCTGGCGGCTTCCCTCGGACTGGCTGTCTGGGGCGTTGAACTGGGCGGCGCCGCCCGCCCCATCGCCCGGATCTACGTCGACGTCCTTCCCGGCGCCGAACCCGCCCCTTCCGAAACTTCCCCCGCCGACGCCGAACTGCTCCCGCAGGGCGTCACCATCGACCAGTGTGCGGAACTGTCGCGGCTCGCCGGTCTCGCCCTCGATGTGGAAGACCCCTTCGCCACCAACTGGACGCTCGAAATTTCCTCTCCGGGGCTCCAACGCCCCTTCTTCAAGATCGATCAGTTGAAGGATTACGTGGGCCGCGAACTGGACGTCGTGCTCGCCGCGCCGCTGGACACGTGGCCGGGGCGCAAGAAATTTTTAGGGGTCCTCGCTGCCGTCGCCGACGAGGAGTTCACGCTCAGCCTGCCCGCCACCAACCGGAAGGCCGAAGAGCCTGAAGAAGTCACCATCGCCTGGCCCTTTGTGCGCAAGGCAACCCTCGTCCATCACTTCCCCGAGCCCGGCAAAAAACTCGGCGGCAAGAAAGACCCCAAAGATTCCAAGGGTACACGCGGAGGCGCTGCATGAATTTGGAACTGAAAAAGGCCATCGACCAGATCAGCAAAGACAAAGGGCTCGATCGCGATATGCTCGTGGATACGCTTGAGGACGCCGTGCGCACCTCCGTTATCCGCAAATACGGCGAAAACATCGACGTCGAAGTCAGCTACAACGATGACACCGGGGAAATCCAGGTTCACCAGTTCAAAATCGTTGTGGAGGACGTGGCCGATCCCGATACCGAAATCGCCATCGAGAAAGCCCGCGAACTCGATCCTTCCGTGCAGCTCGACGACGAAATCGGCTTTCCCCTCAAGGTGACCGACCTCGGGCGCATCGCGGCCCAGTCCGCCAAGCAGGTGATCATCCAGCGCATGCGCGACGCCGAGCAGGAACTCATCTACGAAGAGTTCAAGGACCGCGTGGGCGAAATCTGCAGCGGCATCATCCAGCGCCGCGACAAGGGCGGCTGGATCATCAACCTCGGCCGGACCGAAGCCATCCTGCCCAAGGAAGAGCAGATCCCCCGCGAGCACTACAAGCGCGGCGATCGCGTGCAGGCCCTGATCATCGAGGTCAAAAAGGAAGGCCGCGGCCCGCAGATCGTCATCTCGCGCTCGCACCGCGACTATACCGCCGCCCTCTTCCGCCGCGAAGTGCCGGAAGTCGACGACGGTACAGTGCAGATCATGGGCGTTGCCCGCGATCCGGGCAGCCGCGCCAAAGTCGCCGTGCTTTCCCGTGAACGCGACGTCGATCCCGTGGGCGCCTGCGTCGGCGTGCGCGGTTCCCGCATCCAGAACATCGTGCAGGAACTCCACGGCGAACGCATCGACATCGTGGTCTGGAGCCCCGAAATTTCGACCTATGCCCGCAACGCGCTGGCTCCGGCCGTGATTTCCCGCATTGTGGTCGACGAGGCCGAAAACCTCCTCGAAGTCACCGTGCCTGACGATCAGCTCACCAGCGCCATCGGCCGCAAGGGGCAGAACGTCAAGCTCGCCGCCAAGCTGCTTGGCTGGAAAATCGATATTTTCACTGAAACCCGCTACAACGAAACCAACGCCATCGGCCGCGGGCTCGAGCAGGTCGCCAGTGTGGCCGAAGTCTCCGTGGACAGCCTCGTGAACGCCGGATTCACTACGCTGGAGCAGCTCCAGGATGCGACCGATGAAGAACTGTCCGAAAAGCTTAGCCTCTCGGACAGCCGTATCGGCGATTTGCGTGCGGCTATCAACTTCCTCTCTCCCGTAGTGGGCGAAACGGCGGACAACGCCGGGGCCGACGCGGACAAGGCCGACGAAACGGCGGCCGGGGAAGACGAATAGCATGGACCGGGGGCATGTGCCCACCCGGATGTGCGCCATCTGCAGGAGGCGCATGCCCAAACAGGAGCTCGTGCGCCATGTTCTGTCCCCGCAGGGGGGGGAATTTCTGGTCGATGAGAGCCAAACCCAGCCCGGACGCGGCTGGTATGTATGCTCGGAAACGGCCTGCCGGGAAAAATTTCGGCGGTTCCGCACAGGCGGG
>USCL01000108.1 GCA_900553145.1 uncultured Desulfovibrio sp. | reverse complement strand
TGCTGAACAGCGCGCCCATGACGAACGGGTGGTTGCGGGGCAGGGGCCCGGAGAGCCGCGAGCGCCCGACGATGAAGCGGTCGAGGTACGGCGCGGTGTGGCCGGACACGCATTCCGTCCCGAACGAGGCCGCATGGAGCGACGGCAGGTAGGCTTCCGCCTGAAAGCTCCTTTTCGTCCCGAACGAGACCACGATGTCGCCGTCCGGGCCTTCGACGGGGACGCCGGAATGGAAGGACAGCCAGCCGTCGCCAAGGGCCGGGCCTTCCGAGAGCACGATGGGCCGCCGGTCGTAGGCGTCGGTGTACAGGCGCCACAGGCGGCATCGCGCCGGGGCCATCTCGGTGCAGATGGTGACGATGCGGCGCACGTCGTCCATGTCCGCAATCTGCGGCAGGCCAAGCTGGTACGTCGCCCAGTAGGCCCCGGGGCCGTTCTCCTCGATGGCGGCGGCATACCCGAACCGGCGCAGCGCCGCGTAGAGGCTCGCGGGCGTGCCCTTGATGCGGTGCCATGCGATGGCGTCGAGGATGAGGCCCGCCAGTTCCGCGTCCGTCCGGGCCGTTTCCCGGAAGTCGACGTGCAGTTGCCACGCGAGCAGTTCCAGTTCCGCCGTGCTCAGGGGCGTCAGCCCGCCGGACGCCTCGGCCACCCGCCCGATGGGGGCAAGCATGCCGGGGACGGGGCGCCCCGCGGTGAGCGCCAGCCGGTGCCACAGGAGCAGGTTGGGGACGCTGCGGACGACGCGGCGCAGGAGCCTTTCCAAGGCCGAGCCTGCCGCGCCGAACGCGGGGTCGTCCGCGAGGGCGGGCGTGAGCAGGCCCCGGACCTGCGGGTCTCCGAGCCTAATCATGGGGCCGCCCGCCACGGCTCGCGGCTGCCGTGGGCTTTACGGTGTCTGCCCGGCAAGAAAGGGTGCGCTTAGTCATCTTCAATCCCCATGAATTGCAGGTCGAGGGACGTTTCGCGGGCGATCTGGCGCTGTTCCAGTTTTTGGTAGCGTGGGCTTTCCAGTTCCACGCGCTTGGCCCCGGCGCGTTCGAGCAGGCTGACGAGCCGGGTGGGGTTGATGTCGCGGCCCGGGGCGCTGCGCTGCCAGATCCGGTATTCTTCAAGTGCCGCTTCAACTTTTTTCGTCACGCTGGCGGCCAGCGGGCCGTTGTCGCGGTGCAGCCACCAGCCGCCGGAGACGGCGTACTCGACGGGCTCAGGCGCGGCCACGATGACCGTGTCGGTAAGCGGGCGCACGCCGTCGGCGCTCAGGCGTTCCCGCACCAGTTCCAGCACGCTTTCCGGGGGCAGTTCGCCGCCGGCCATGACCGGGCGCACGTCCACGGTGCCGGGCACGGGCGCGTACACCGCTACGTCGGCGATGCCCTGATGGGCGGACAGGGCGTGGTAGCGGTAGGAGCCGGAAGGCCCGGCCACGGAAAAGCGTTCCGGGGCAAGCCGGATGCGGGCGCGGTAGCTGGCGTCGTCCTCGACGTCGGCCCCGAGGCGGGTGGTTTCGGTGTTGCGGACGGCGTCCACATAGGCCAGCGGGTCGACCAGCCTGTTGATCTGGCCGGGGACCAGCCCGTTGGCGTGTGCCCCGGCCCGCAGGCAGGTTGCCGCCACGTCCACGGAGCGTTCCCCGGCGGGGATGGTTGCCGTCTCGTCCGTGGCGAAGGTCAGCCCCGTGTCGCCGTCCCCGGCGTTGGCCCGGGTGCCTTGGGGGATGAGCACGGGCCAGCCCAGCGTTTCCGCCGTGCTGAACCGCAGCACGGTGCGGGACGGGCTGGCGGGCAGCCGGGCCGTGTCCACCAGCGCGCCGATGAGGTCCTGATGCGGCCCCCGGGCGTGGGCCAGATACTGCTGGTTCCCGGTTTCGTTGATGAAGGCCGCCAGCAGGCTGATGATGTAGGCGTTGGACTGGAGGAACAGCCGCACCGGGTCGCCGGGATAGACGGTCTGGCCCGAGGCTTCCTCGTAGGCGGTGATGACCATCTCCTCGATGCCGGAGGGCGTCAGTTCCGAAAAATCCACGGCGGTGAAGTCGTCAAGCAGGCTCACAATGTCACCCCTTCCCTGAGCTTGAAGGTCACGACGGGCCGGAGTTGCCCGTCGAGGGTTTCAGCCCGCAAAAGCCGGATGCTCACCACCTCGGCGCGGGGTTCCTTTTCTTCGATGGCGTCCGTCAGTTCCGCGATCCGGAGCGCGGCCATCACCGGGGCCGGGGCGTCGATAGCGCCGCCGTGCGAGGCGAAACGCCGATCCAGCGGGACGGAATAGGCGAACGTGGTCAGGATCATCCGGATGTTCTGGACAACGGCGTCCAGCCCCGTGGCCCCGATGACGAGCGGGGCCGCCTCGCGCATGTCGACGACGGGCATCAGTGGTACTCCTTCAGGGCCAGCGTCAGGCCGATGGTGTGGACGCCGCCGGGGCCGCTGTTGCGCCAGTCCTGCGTCACGCTTTCGATGATGACCTTGCCCCAGTTGAGCCCCCCGAGGATGAGCCGGTTGACCTCGCCGCGCTTGCACATGGCCCCGAGGCTGTCGGCTTCCCGCATGGGATTGACGCCGAGGGCGGCGCTGAGGGTCATGGAAATGGAGAAGGTCCCCAGCTCCGGGGCGATGAATTCGACGCAGGGGAGCGCGCCCTGCACCTGATGCTCCTCGATGCGGGCCTTGCGTTCCCGGGTGACCTGCGACGGGGTGAACACCCGCGTGTCGGACACTTCAAAGACGACGTTGCCGAGGGTGCCTACGCGCATAAAGCCTCCGGGAAGGATACAGGATGCACGCAGAGGTTCCCTGTGCGGAAGGCACGGGAGGAGGAAGCTCTATCGGAGAGGCAGGGTCGAGAGGGAGAAAGGGAGGCGAAGAGGAGTGCTCCAGAGAGAGCTATAGCATCCCGCCATCTCCGGGCATACGAAAGAAGAAAAGAAGGTAGAAATACAAGAGAAGAAGAGATGAGAGGACGAGGGCCAGCAGCATGTAGAGAACCGTCAGCGCCGTTTGCTTCCTGTACCAGATAAGGCAGGCATGCAGGATGACGCCCAGCGTCACGGTCCAGAACAGGAATACGGGCGGGTACATCATAAGCCTGATACCGTACTTGAGACGGGCGAAGCTCATATGCGCCATTTTCAGTATGTGAGGTTCGAAGATTGCCGTACAAACGACAGCAAGAACTGGCACGGCGGCGATGACGGTGAACCGGAGTGTTCTGGACAGGGGCATGGAACGTTCCTTGGCTTACAGGGCGGGTCGAAACAACATGAGTTCCAGCATGGTCAGCAGGTATGCCCCGCCAGCACTGCACAGCAAGCCGATGAGGACAACGCCCGTGCCCCAGCGTTTCGACCCGGAGCGGGCGTACCGTAAGCATGCGATGAGCAGAGCGAGATGGCAGAGAAGCCAAAGAGGTGTTCCATACCACCCGTATAAGGTGAACCATGAAAAACGATAGTCCACAATGGCCCAATGCAGCCACTCCAGCGGTTCCTTCAGATACGAAAGCCGTCGGGACAGCGGGCTGGCAAGATAACTCGCCACGATGTAGGCAAACATGAGGGTGGGAAGACGCCAATGCGGGAGACGGATTTTTCCTGTCACAGCCGTGTCCGTTTTTGATTTTCAGGGAGAATGTGGAGCGGGGCAGTGCCGCCGCGGCATTATCTGAGGCAGAGGCATCCCTGCGTCGACTTACGGGATATGCTGATAACCATATACCAGATACATCCCGTAATATAATGAAAATATCCCGCCGATACAACTGCATGCGAACGTTGCGCAGGCCAGTGGGAACCAAAGCCATTTTTTCCTGTAGCGCAGCCACAAAATCCAAGTAAGGAGCAAGACACCGTGCGAGGCAATCCAGCGCTGCACTCCGTAATACTCTCCCCAAACACTGGCATAAGCGAGCATACAATTGTGCCACAGGATTTCCGGGGTAGCGTAATCCGCTGGATGTCCCACAAAGATGCCTAAAGGATAACTTACTACTATTACTACAAAAGATAATAGTATCGGAAGATAGAGAACTCTTTTGCCTTTTGATATATTCATAATTCTGTATCATAAGACATAACCTTGAAATACTCAACTTCATATGGATGTGAAAGCACCATGAAATCATTCCCATAGCCATATTTTGCTCGAAAATTTTGAAAGTCTTCATTTTGCACATTGGAATATTCTTTTTCCTCAATACGTGAAAAACCTTCAGGGCTGCATCTCCAGTAACGTAGATTATATTTTCCATCAAAATTGAAAGAATCCCATACGACAACTTTGACTTTCTGAATGACAATGGTGTGCCCGCCATCGCCGTTTGGCTGCGTAAAGCCTGTAGCGAGGGCGCGCAGAGTAAAACTTCCCATCGCCGCCATGAGGCCATCCGCATCGATTGAGGCAAAACCCTGAACAACGATTTGCTGAAAATATCCTTTCTTCCAGTATGGCCAATCCTGTTCAGTATAATCGAAAGGCGTGCATTTATCAGTCAGGAAACCATCACGTTGCAGATTTCTTGCAAGCGCAGCACGTCCGTTGGGGCTGAATAAGTATTCAGGCTGTATCAGTGCGTCATAGGCTATAGTGGCGCGCGTATATGATAATATCCAGTCCATATCTATCCATAGCGCGTCAGGGTTCTTTTCCGCATTGTCATTTCCCTGACCGGAGAACCAGCGTTGAAACATATCGCGCAGATACAGCCAGCCTTGTTTGTCTTTAGGCAGCAGGCTCCTTTCAGCTATAACCTCAGCGATTCTTGGTAGGCACAAGAGAAGCTCTTCTTTGGGGGTAAGGGTGTCTGGCAGCATGTTGCTGATCAACCCGAAAAGTATTTCCCAAAAGTTGCTGTTGTTGGAATCTTCGTTTGTCCCCCCGCTTCCCCCACCCTCGGGTTTTCCGCTGGTGTCCGGGCCGCTCTCCACGCCCTCGTGCTGGTGCCCGCGCAAGGAAACGTCCCCGGCGCTCACGTCCCCGCCCGGAACGGACAGGGAGCCGTTGCAGATGGTCTGGTTGCCGCACAGGATGCTTGAGGCCGCCCCGCCCGTGTAGCCTTGCTGGGAGAGGTTGCCTTCCAGCCGGATATGGGGGGCGCGCAGGGTGATGCCGGTCTTGGATTCGGTGACGATGGCTTTTTTGGCCGTGGCCGTGATGCCGCCTTCGGTTTCGATGTCCGCGTCGCCCATGACCTTGGCGGTCAGCTTGTGGCCCTTGCGGTCGTACCAGAGTTCCGTGCCGTCCTCGTAGCGCACATAGTCGACCTGCGCCTCTTGGTTGGGGGAAGGCGTCTTCGCCGTGTAATGCGCGCCGAGGATGACGCCCTGTTCCAGCCCTTGCCCGGAGAACAGGCAGGCCACGGGTTCCCCGATGTCGGGCAGGGCCTGCGCCTTGTCCTTCAGCGTGCGTCGCCCAAGGACGCGCAGGGGCATGGTCACCATGCCGTCCCCGTCCGGGAGCTGGACGCGGGCCGTCCCCGTCGCCGTATCCACCCCGGTCACGGTGCCGAAACGCAGGGATGCGCCCCGGTTGCTTTCCAGCGACGCGATCCGCCGTTCCTGTTGCGCGTAGTCGAATCCGCTCATGGTGCCCTCAATAGTCCAGCGTCCGGCGCAGTTCCACGCCGGTCGTGTATTTGCCTTCGATTCTGTGGGTTGCCGTGGTGACGAAATACTTGCCGTCGAATTTACCGAAACCGTCCAGCGTCAGCGTGCACCCGGCCACCACGCCGGGGTGCCCCATGATGTCGAGCGAGCCGGTGTTTTCGGCTTCGTTTTTGTTCCGCAGGGCGCTTTGGGCGAAGGTTTCCGCTTCGGCCTTCGACTCGACCTTCTGGTTGATGAGCGTTATTTTTTCCCGTTGCCCGTCAGCGCCGGGCTCGCCGAAGGAATAGGAGTGCATTTCCCCTGATTCCGGGTCCATGTACTGGACGTCGCAGCCGCTGTAGGCCGTCCCTTCCGATTTTTCCTTGAACGACCACCGTGACGGCGAAAACTGCCCTCCGGTTCTGGAGATGGCGACGGCGGCTGCGCGTGCGTCGCCGCGTTTCGCGGCCTCGCAGACGAGTCTGCCGTCATGGACCTTGACGTTCACCCCCCGGGAGGAGGCCAGCCGCTGCAGGAAGGGCAGATCGGATTCCTCGCGCTGGTCCTGCCGGTTGAACGGGAAGGCGTCGGCGTTGTAGAGCAGCTCAAGCCCGTTGCGCTGGGCGATTTCCCCGGCCACGGCCTGCAGGGAATAGCCTTCCCATGCCTGCGTTTTTTTCGTTTCCCGCAGCCCGTCCGTGAGCGCGGCGGACACGGCCTTGATGCTGACCTTGGTCGGCGGGCCGGAATATTCCACCTCATCGACCTTGAACGAGCCGCAGTTCAGGGAGGCGTCCTGACCGGGGCCGAACCAGTCTGTGCACAGGATACGCATGGACACCTCGGTCCCTTTCTTGGGAGCCCACTCCCCGAGCCACTTGCCGTCGCGGTCGTGCAGATCGAGACGTACCTCATCGGCCTTGCCCGCGGCGTTGTCGGTGTAGGTTGCGGACAGGAGCGAGGGGGCGAGCGCGTCCGTGGCGTCGTGGCCGCCGATAGTGACGGCGAGCCTCACGCGCCGGGCGTGTTCCTGCTCTTGTTTCCCGTTGTTTACATCCACGGCGGAA
This sequence comes from uncultured Desulfovibrio sp., assembly GCA_900553145.1. Classification (GTDB taxonomy): domain Bacteria; phylum Desulfobacterota; class Desulfovibrionia; order Desulfovibrionales; family Desulfovibrionaceae; genus Bilophila. The sequence goes on along the minus strand of USCL01000108.1, from coordinate 4,460 downwards.
GGACCTCCTCCGCTGCGAAACGGCGAAGCATACGGTCGCGAGCAAGTCGCGTCCGTGCCGTTTCTGCGCTATCCGCTCGCCGCTGCTCGCGACTGCCGTCGGCTTTAAGGTTGGTTACATCCACGGCGGAAGCTCCATGTTGATTTCCGGTTTTTTGACGCCGTCGGGCACGTTCAGCCGGACCCCGGCGGGGAACTCAAGCATATCCATGTGTTCGATGTTGGCGGCGATGAGCCTGTCCATGAGATGCTCGTCGCCCCACAGCCGGAGAGCGATGGCGTCCCAGCAGTCACCTTGTTGCGTTATGTACTCAGTTGCCATAAGCCAACCTCCTCTGGTCTCCGACGATGTTGCCGAGCATGCGGGCAATCCGTTCCTCAATGGCGGAAGCGCGGCTGTCGATGCTGCGCAGCAGCGCGTCGCCCATGTCCGCGGCAGGGATGCCGTTGAGGGTGACGGGCATGGAAAAATGCAGATTGACTGGTTGCTGGTCGGATGGGGACGCCGTGTTTCCGGCGGGAGGCGTCCTTCGTGCCTCCCCAGACACGGCGTATTCCGGGATGCGGGAAGAGGCGGGGGCTGTCCGGGCCTGCCCGGGGAGCTTGGCCTGTGCCGGTTTGGCCGTAGCTTCAGAGAGGGCGGGTTTCGTCGGCCCGATGAAGGGTTTCCCCGCGGCTGCGGGCTGGAGCGTGGCCTGTTCGGGATTGGAGCCGAACGTGAAGAAATCTCCCACACTTTCCCAGAACCCGTTTTCTTGTTTGGAGGCGGTGTCCTTGCCGGGATAGGCCGCCTTGGCCCCTTCCACAGCTGCCTTGGCGGGTTGCGGCTCTTCATCATCTCCGAATCCGAATGCGCCCTTGATATCCTTGTAGATGCCCTTGACTGTCTCAACGGGCTTCATGGCCATCGCCTTGACGCCCTCCACCAACGTGTCGATGAGCTTGGCTCCGGCATCGTACAGCGACATGCCGTTCCAGAGGTCAGAGATGAACGTCAGTGTGCCGGTAAACGCGGCTTCAACCAGTTCAAGGATGGGGCACACGGTTTTCAAACCGGCCCAGACGGTGTCCACGACGGCCCGGAATCCTTCGAATTTGTTGTAGGCCCAGACGAGCCCCGCTCCGAGCGCAGCGATGCCCACGATGATCAGCCCGATGGGATTGGCCGTGAGCGCCGCGTTCCAGAGCCACTGCGCGGCGGTGATGATCTTGATTTTGGCGGCGCTGGCCAGAGCGACCGCCGCGTGGGCCTTTTGCGCCACGGTTGCCGCGATGACGGACGGGCGCAGTGCGGCGAAGATGCCCTTGGCGATCTGCCAGCCGTCCGAGAGGACGGTCGCCGCGTAGCCGCCCGCCAGCGCGGATACCTTGAGTCCAACCAGTGCGATGCCGACGAACATGACCCCCCGTGTGACGCCGGGAAACGCTTCCGCCAAGGCCCGGACAGGCTTGATGACGGAGGTGGCAAACTCTGCGGCTGAGGCAAGGGGCGGCAGGAGCACGCTGCCGATGGTGATGGCGAGGATTTGTCCGGAGGCCGCCAGCCGATCCAGAGCGCCCTGCGTCGTCTCCGAGCGGGTTTTGAACTCGGCGAGCTGGGAGCCTGTGGCTTCTTCGGAGTTGGCCAGCGCGAAAATCTCACGCAGTTTGTTGGGATTGTTGATGAGTGGGGCCAATGAGGCGAGCGATTCCGTGCCGAACAGTTCCTTGGCGATGCCAGCCTGTTCCGCTTCGGGCATTTTCTTGATGGCTCCGAGTACCGTGAGCAGGGTGTTTTCTGCTTCCTTGCCGCCTTTTTTCATGCCTTCCGCGATGGCTCCGACATTGCGGAACCCCAACTGCTTCATGGTTTCCTTTTGGGCCTTGGTCATGGCGTTGCCTTGGCTCAAGGTCAGCAGGAAGTTCTTCATGGCCGTCCCGGCGGTTTCCTTGTTTTCCGAGGTCGATACCATTGCGGCGGCCAAGCCTACGATGGACTTTTCGGAAAGCCCCGCCGTTTTCCCCACCGCGCCCATCCGGGCTACGACTGAGGATGTGTCCGCAGCCGTGGCGTTCATTTTTGAGGCCACATAGTTCATGGCGTCGCCCATGCCGCGGGTCTGTTCCGCCGTGAGTTCCATGCGCGACTGGTAGGTAGCGAGGCGCTCCCCGGCTTCTTCGGCGGTAATGCCGTAAGCTACGGACATTTCGGCGGCGTCGTTGAGGAACCTCTTCATTTTTTCAGGATCAAGGTTGCCGTCCGCACCGTTGGCCACACCCGCTTCGGCGGCGGCAGCGGCTATCTTGGTGACTTCGTTCGGGCCGAGCCCAGTCCGTTCCGAAACGGAGAAGATGTCCTGCTTGATCCGTTTTTCGTCGTCATCCTTGGCAAAATTGGCCACCTTTTTGAGATCGGCCCAGTTGCTTTCGTAGTCGATGGCAAGCTTGACCGGGGCGACCACCGCGGCGGCCGTGGCCACCGTCCCCATGATCTGCCCGTGGTATTCTTTCCGTTTGGCTTGGTTGGCCAGCATTTTCTGCTGGCGTCCGAGAGCGGCTTCGGTACGCCCGATGGCCGCTGCCGTTTCGGATTGTGCCTTCGCCATGTTCTCGACGGTGACGCCGTATTTTTTTGCCGCCCGCTCCGCATTTTTGAAAGCCCGCTCGGAGGCTTGCACTTGTCCGGTCAGCTTGGTTCTGGTCTCGGGGAGAAGTGGTCCAGCATTGAGACGGGCACGAGCCGCTTCAAGTTCCGCGCTGGCTTTAACCAGTGCCCCTGATTTTTGGGAAACGGTCTGTAGGCCCTTGAGATCAGACTTGAGCCCTTTGACGCGGGAGGAAACCGTGGTAAAGGCGGAAGCGACGGAGGCTCCTACCGCGGCCCCCACAGCAAACGTCACGCCAAAAGAAGTGCCCATGAAAACCTACCAAGAGTTGATGGCCAAACAGTATGCAAGCTGGTGGCCGCTGTTCGTTCCCGTTGCGGCCATAGCCGCCTGTATCGACAAGTGGTTCCTCGACGCCGCAAGCTGGCCGGAGGCGGCGGGGCACGGCGTCTTTGCCGGGCTTTGCTTCATGGCCCTTGTGTACGCGGGAAAGGCCGTGCGGCCCTTCCCGTGGGTGATTCCCGTGGCCGCCGCCGTGACCTGCGCCCGGAAGTGGTTCTTCGGCGCCCCGACATGGACGGCGGCGCTGGACGCCGGGCTGGTCACGGCCTTCGTGCTGTTGGTCGTCCTCCACCTGATGAAAGGGTCACGCTAGGCGGAGATCCGTTTTTCCAGCTCGCAGGCCGTGTCCAGCCAAGCCTCGGCTTCGTCAGGCGTCAGCGCCAGCACGTCCCGCAGGGGCCACCGGGTCAGCCGGGACAGGCTCACCGCCAGCATCCGCAGCCCTTTCTCCAGTGTCCCGTCCGGGTCTTTTCTGGCCCCGAAACGTGAGGAGCTGGTCCTGCAGCCGCTCATAATCCTCCATGTCCAGTTCGCGCAGGTCTTCAGGGCGCAGCCCGGTGAGGGCGGCGACGAGCGCGGCCTCTTCGTCGAGCCCGCCGTTCTTGATGGGGTAGTCCAGCATGTCGCCCACGGTGGGGCGACGCATGGTGATGGAGGACAGGGTGCGGTCGGAAAGCTGCGCCGGATACCGGAGCGCGATTTTCGCGGTCTTTTCCATTGGGTTACTCCATGCCGAGGTCGCCGCGGACTTGGGCGAGGTAATCGGTTCCGGCGATGGTGCAGATGAAGTTCAGCTTGTCGAGCTCCACCAGTTCCTTGCCGCCCTGCGAGAGCTTGAGGTTGACCTCAAGCTCGGTTTCCGAATCCATCTTCTTGCCCGGTTCGGCCTTGCCGACGCCGAATTTCTTGGGGACGGTGCGGGCCACCAGCTTCACGGCGTCGGTGCCGAACTCGCCGTTCCCGGCGTCGAACTTCTGCACGCTGGCCCGGACGTCGAGCTGGTGCGTTTTCGGCGCGAGCAGGGTGACGGCGTTCTCGTTCACCGTATTCCATTTCAATTTCAGGCTGATGGCCTTGAAGTGCCCGATGACGGGCGTGTCCAGTTCCCCGGCGATGCCGAGCCCGCTCATGGACTCGGTGACGTATTCGAGGCTCGGCAGCTCGATGTCGGCCACGCCGAGCAGGGCGGAGCTGCCTTCCATATAGACTTTGGCGTTGATGAGCTTGTCGGGGATGACGTTTGCGGAGGGAAGGTTCATGGCGTCTCCTCACTCGGCGAAGAGGTTGGTCAGGTAGGACGGGTCGTATTCCAGCGTGAAGCGGATTTCCCGGGCCGGGGGCGGGGGCGCGATGAAGACGTGGAACCGGGCGGTGCCGTCGATGAGGTCGGTGCTCGGGTTTTCCCCGGGGAGGAAGGCCACCTTGCCGCCGAGGATGTATTCCCGGGCCGCGAGGCCGTTGAGCCAGAGGTTGAACGAGTCGCAGATCTGTTCGATGAACCGGCGGCGCGGGTCGATGACGTAGGGGATCTCCT
>USCL01000107.1 GCA_900553145.1 uncultured Desulfovibrio sp. | reverse complement strand
GGGGAAGGGGGGGGGCCCCTTTTAAAAAAGGGTCCCCTCCCCTTCCCCAATCTTCAAATGCTTTCCGCCCCCACTACGCGAGCGCGACCAGATCGTAGTCGCGGCACTCGACGATATCCGCGTCAACGAGCGCGCCGGGCTCGACGCCGGGGCCGCTGACGTACACCATGCCGTCGATTTCAGGGGCCTGAAACCATGCGCGCCCGGTGTGCAGGCCGGGCCATTCGGGATGGGGCGCATCCACAAGAATGGACAGGCGGTCGCCCTCAAACCGGGAAAGCCATTCGGCGCTGATGTCCGCCTGCAATTCCATGAGCGAATCCCGCCGCCACTCCTTTATGCGGTCTTCGACCTGATCCGGCATGACGGCGGCGGGCGTCCCCTCTTCGGCGCGGTAGGCGAACACGCCGAGATGCTGGAAGCGCACCTCTTCGATGAACCCGCGCAGATGCTCGAAATGCTCCTCCGTCTCGCCGGGGAACCCGACCATGATGCTTGTGCGCAGGGCGGCTTCAGGGAATACGTTGCGGATGCGGTCAATGGCTTCGCGAGGATTGCGGGCAAAGGGGCGGCCCATGCGGGACAGGATCTCGGGATGGGAATGCTGCACCGGAACATCGAAATACGGCACGAACGGCTTGCCCGCCTCGCGCAGATACTTGAGCATTTCGTGCGTCATCCCTGCTGGGTAGAGATACAGGAGGCGCAGGCGCTCAAGGCCCGGCAACGGCAGGAGGCCGTCAAGCAGCGTCCGGAGATCCTGCTTGCCGTCGAGATCGCAGCCCCATTCCGTAAGATCCTGCGCCACGAGGCTCAGTTCCTTCACCCCCTGCTCCAAAAGGGCGCGGGCCTCGCGGACGATCATGTCCTTACAGTGGGAACGGTGCCCGCCCCGGATGTTGGGGATGGCGCAGAACGAACAGGCATGGCGGCAGCCGTCGCTGATCTTGAGCCACGCATAGGACGGCCCGGTGCTCAGGATGCGGCCCGGGGCCGTCGGCTCGGGCAAGCCGAGTTTGCGGGCCAGCATGGCGGGCCACTCTTCCAGATCGCTGTTGTCCAGCCAGAGATCAACTTCGGGCAGCTCGGGGGCCAGATCTTCCGCATGGTAACGGCCCACGAGGCATCCCGCGACCGCCAGCAGCGGACGCTTGGGCAGCCCTTCGATATCCGCGATGGCCTGCGCGATTGTCCGCACGGATTCCTCCGTAGCGGGCTGGATGAACGCGCAGGTGTTGATGAAAACAAGTTCAGCCTCATCCGGCGACTCGACGGGCACCAGCTCCACCCCGAGGGAACCGAGAAGGCGCTCGGTGTCCACCCGGTTTTTCGGGCAGCCGAGGCTTGTGGAGTAACAACGCAGGGAAACGGACATGTGATTACCTCTTTATCGCTAAACGACCCGCCGCACCGCAGCGGCATTTCATACGGCCCAAAAAATCGCAATCCAGCTTATAAAAAGAAAGCTCTGCATAGCATTTGATTAATATATTTATAACATATTCAATTTATAATATTTTCATTGATAAATGCTACAACAAGGAAAACTTCCCCTGGTCGCCATCCAAAATCTTATGAAATATAAATTGATGACTGTGACAGAGCCAAAAGGAAACATTTTGGCCTCGGCCTTACAAACGGCTTTTCCCGCCGCTCAATAAAAAAGCCCATGCATCCCTTTGCCATTCCCTTTCGGGGGCGGCAACGGGATGTCCTTTCCCTCTGCCGGAGGGCTTTCGGCGCGGTTCCGCATCGGGGAACGCCAAGGGCGCGGGGCCGGACGGGAAGCTTCCCGTAACGGGGTTCCCGGCTCGCCCTTCCCTGAAAAGAAAAGCCCAACATGTTGACGGAGTATGGGATTGGCGGCAAACTGCGCGGCGCAAGAGTTCGCCGCACGACCCGTTGGTGGTACGCAATATAGCGGCAATGCGCAAGGAGCAGACATGAGCGAACAGCCTCACGATACGGAACCCGTTACCCTCGTCCTCGCCACCCGCAATCAGGGCAAAGTCCGCGAACTGGCGGAACCGCTGCGCGCCTTCGGCCTGCGCGTCGTCGGGCTGGACGCCTTCCCCGGCCTTCCCGAAGTGGAGGAAACGGGCACGACTTTTGAAGAAAACGCTCTGCTCAAGGCCCGCGACGTTTCCATGCGCACCGGCCTTGTCGCCATTGCCGACGATTCCGGGCTGGAAGTGGAGGCCCTCGACGGCGCGCCCGGCGTGTACTCCGCCCGCTACAGCGAGGACATGCCGGATCTGCCCGGCGAAACCAAGGACGAGCGCAACACGATGAAGCTCCTCGCGGCCCTGTCGTCCGTGCGGCTGTGGAACCGTTCTGCGCGCTTCCGCACCGTCATCGCCGTCTGCACGCCCGAAGGCGAAACCCTCGTCGCGCCCGGCGTCTGGGAAGGCAGCGTCGCCTGCTCCCCGCGCGGCAAGAACGGCTTTGGCTACGATCCCGTTTTCCTCGATCCGGAGCTGGGCCTCACCGCCGCCGAAATGTCCCCGGAAGAAAAAATGAGCCGCAGCCACAGGGCCAAGGCACTGCGCGAGCTGCTGCGCCTCTGGCCCTCCTTCTGGGAAGGGTATCTCCGGAAGAGAGCTTGACTTTTCCGCGTCCGACTGTGACTTTGGGGCTGACAAAAACCCTACTCGAAGAGTATACTGATGCCCACGGGAAGGACGGCTTTTTAACGGAAACCGCCCCCCGTACGGGCATTGTGCCGCTATCCGACAGACAGGAGAACAGTTCATGGATCAAGCCACCCTCATGGATAAAATCAAGACCGGAACCACGCTCTGCAAAGCCATTATGCGCAACGGCTACGACGCCTACGCCATCAATGCGCCGCTTCAGGGCCTGATTTTTGAAAAGACCGGCGTATTCGACGTGGACATCGCCTGCGCCTGCGATACGGAAACCCTCTTCAAAATCTTCCCCAACGCCATCCCCTATACCGAGGAAGGCGCAATGGCCATGCTGCAGGAAAACGGCGTCACCCTCCGTTTCTACGGCACGGATGTGGAGGACGCCTCCCATCCCGAAATGAGCCAGCTCCGCATCACGCCGCGCCTCGCGCGCCTCCTTACGGAACTCCAGATCAAGGGCCAGCTCAAAAGCTCCAACGCCAACGACCCCGAAGCCAAGGATTTCGAAGACTTCGACAAGGCCGGAAGCGTCAAGCTGGTCGGCCTGCCGAGCAAGACGCTTGCCAAGAATTACCTGCTCGCCATCCGTGCCCTGCGCTATGCCGCGAACTTCGACCTGCCCGTCAACCCGCACACGTGGGTGAGCATCATCCAGTCCGCCAACCGCATCCTCGACTACGTGCCCGCCCGCGAAATCATGGAAGAATGGCGCAAGGTCGCCGCCGAGTCCATGTGGAAGTTCGTGCAGCTCCTTTTCGAGGCCCAGCTGCTGCACGGCCTTATGCCCGAAATCGCCGCCCTGTCCTGCATCAAGCAGGAACGCGACGACGAAGGCACTATCGAAAGCGTGTTCGACCACACCATCGAGTGCATGAAGCGCTACCCCGAAGAAGGGTTCAGCATGGACTGGTACGGCACGCTCGCCACCATGTTCCACGACGTGGGCAAGCTCTACACCGCCGAGCATCTCAACGGCCGCTGGACGTTCTACCAGCATCACCGCGTGGGCGCGGGCGTAACCCGCAAAATCCTGCGCCGCCTGCACTTCACGTCCGAAGACATCGACCTTATCTGCCATCTCGTGCGGCATCACATGATGTTCCACTTCATGCTGACCGACCGCGGCATCCGCCGTTTCAAGGCGCTGCCCGAGACCGAACGCCTGATCGCCATGTGCCGCGCCGACATCAAGGCCCGCGACGGCAGCTACACCTATTTCAACCACAACACCAAATATCTCACCCGCGCCGAAACGGACGAGCTCCTGCTTGAGCCGCTCCTCAACGGCAACGAGATCATGGAATACACCAGCCTGCCTCCCGGGCCCGCCGTCGGCACCATCCGCGAAGCCCTCCTCAAGGCGCAGGTCGCCGGGGAAGTCACAGACCGCGACTCCGCCATCGCCTTCGTCAAAAATTACGCGGGCCGTCTGAAGTAGGGCGAAGATCGATTGAGATTATGGAGGGGAGGGAAAAGCTTTCTGAAGGAAATGTCTCCCTCCCCTCCACAAACCAGCCGGTACGCTTCGCGTCCCCCTGCCCGCTTCAAAGGCTTTCGTGCCCATCGGTTCCTTGCTGCCCCTTTCCCGGGATTCGTTGCAGCGACGACCCAACGCGATGCCGCACGTTGATGCCAAGGGGGAAAATGGAACCTGTAAGGTATCAATTCCGCCATGTCCGGCCCGGTGCCGGAGAGGAGTGCCGCTTTCGACGTAACGTCGGGGGCGGCATGAGCGTTATCCGGCCATTTCCGTTTTGAGCTTTTTTCATTCACTTATACCCGCAGAGCAACGCAACGCGCATGATAGACATACTGAATCTGACGTTCCCCGAGCTTGAACGCTTCATCGTGGAGGATCTCGGCCAGCCGAAATTCCGGGCCGCGCAGGTCTGGCAGTGGCTTTGGCAGAAGCACGCCACCTCGTTCGACGCCATGACCGACGTTTCCAAGCAGCTCCGCGCCAAGCTCGCGGAAGTCGCGGAGATCGTGCTTCCCGAAATCGTAACGGTGCAGACCTCGTCCGACGGCACGGAAAAGCTCCTGCTCCGCCTGCGGGACGGCGCGCTGGTGGAGACGGTCATCCTCCCAAGCACCGGGCAGGACGGTTCCGTCCGGATCGCCCAGTGCGTGTCTTCACAGATCGGCTGCGCGATGGGCTGCACGTTTTGCAGCACGGGCACGATGGGTTTCATCCGCAACATGACCGCCGGGGAAATCCTGAGCCAAGTCCTCGTGGCCCGCATGCGGCTCGGCGACAACCGCATCGACCACCCCATCATCCGCAACCTCGTGTTCATGGGCATGGGCGAACCGCTGCTCAACCTGCGCGAGACCACCCGCGCCCTTGAAATGCTGAACCACGACAAAGGGATGGATTTCTCGCCCCGCCGCATCACGGTTTCGACCTGCGGCATCAAGGCGGGCTTGCGCGAACTCGGCGACAGCGGCCTCGCCTTCCTCGCCGTCTCGCTCCACGCGCCCAATCAGGAGCTCCGCGCCAAGATCATGCCCAAGGCCGCGAACTGGCACCTCGACGATCTCATGGCCACGCTCGAAAGCTATCCGCTCAAAACGCGCGAGCACATCACCTTCGAGTACCTCCTGCTCGGCGGCGTGAACGATCAGCCCGAGCACGCCCGCGAACTTGCCAAGCTCGTCTCCCGGGTCAAGGGCAAGCTCAACCTCATCGCCTACAACCCCTCGGAAACCCAGCTCTACAAGGCCCCCACCGAAGCGGACATCCTCGCTTTCGAAAAAATCCTCTGGTCCAAGGGTGTTACCGCCATCCTCCGCAAGAGCAAGGGGCAGGACATCAAGGCCGCCTGCGGCCAGCTGAAAAGCGACTGGGAGCGGGAAAAAGGGGACGGAGAATAAGATTGGAGGGGGGAAGGGGGACCTTTCTGGAGAAAGTTCCCCCTCCCCCCTTCCCCTCCCAAGACTTTCGTATGGATCAACAGAGGCCGAGGGGAGCCCGCAACGTCCCGTTTCGGAGGCGGACGTCCCCCGGAAAAGCCACAAAAAGCAAAAGGCCCGCATCATCGATGCGGGCCTTTTCCATAAGCGAACTTTCGCCTGTCCATTCATTCAAACATCCCCAAACGGCAATTCCACGGGGAAAACCGCCCAACAAGGATGCAATAAACGCAAAAGTCTTTGGAAAGGAAGAGATGGGGTTTGAGGAAGGGAGGGAAAGCTTTTCTTCAGAAAAGTTTTCCCTCCCTTCCCCAATCTTCAATCTTTATTTCCCTTTCCCGCCTACTCGCCCGCCTTATAGCACCCCAGCAGCCGGAACGAATGGCAGGTGTTGCGGAGCTCGGCAAGGACGCCGGAAAGCTCGGGGCTGAGCAGGTTCGTCTCCAGATCGGCGAAAAAGGCGTACTTCCAGCTCTGGGCGCGCAGGGGTCGCGACTCGAGCTTGCGGAGGTTCACCCCCGCCTTGAACAGCATTTCCAGGATGCCCGCCAGCGAGCCGGGCTTGTCGGGCAGCGTGAAGAGCACCGAAGTCTTGTCGGCGGAGGAAGTATCCGTCGGCTTGGGGCCGATGACCACGAAGCGGGTCTGGTTCGTCGGCTCATCCTCCAGGCTGTAGGCAAGGATGGGCAAACCGAGCATCGTGGACAGGCTCTTGTGGCCGATGGCGGCGCTCCCCGGCTCGGAAACGGCCCGGCGCGCGGCGGCGGCGGTGGAATCGCAAGCCATGAGCGAGGCGTCGGGCAGATGCTGGCGCAGCCAGCGCTGGCACTGCGCGAGCGCCTGCGGGTGGGAATACACCACCTTGATCGCCTCCGGGGACGATTCCGTGGACAACAGCGTGTGCTGGATGCGGGCGACGGACTCGGCCTGAATGTATACTTCGTACTCCATGAAGAGATCGAAGCACTGCCCCACGGACCCCTGCAGGACATTCTCAAGCGGGATCACCCCGAGCGCGCACTCCCCGCCGTGCACGGCGGCGAAGGCTTCCCGGAAGTTCTTGCAGGGCCGGTAATCCATAAGATGCCCCAGCAAGTCCACAGCCGCGAAATAGGAATTCGTGCCCTCGGGGCCGAGATAGGCCACGGACACGGGCCGCTGGAGGCTGCGGGACGAGGCGAAGATCTCATGCCAGATGGAACGCAGGTGCTCTTCGGGCAGCGGGCCGGGATTCTCGGCGGCGAGGCGGTCCAGAATCTGCCGTTCGCGCTGCGGGCGGAAGACCGGGCCGGACGTGTTCGCCTTCACCCGCCCCACTTCAAGGCTCAGAGCGGAACGGCGGTTGAGCAGGGCCAGCAGCTCGCGGTCCACGGCGTCGATCTGAAGGCGGATCCCCTGAAGGGCTTCGGACTGTTTCGCGGCGGCGGCTTCGGCCCAGCCGTCCGGGGTAGCGTTGGATTCGGGCATGACTATATCTCGCGGATGTTTTCCTGAATGCGCATGCCGAAATGACGCCCGGCCACATCGGCCCGGCAGATGATCTCGTCGCCGGGCCGGAGCGCGACCACGCTGACGGGCGTGCCGTCAGGCCGCACAAGGCGGATGGTTTCGGCGTTCTGCAAAAAGACGGAGCCGGTGCGCGTGCCTTCCGGGGTTTCCATCTGGGCCGTAATCATCAGCATAGGCCGCACCTCGGTCTTGATGCGCCCTATGGTGGCGAGCGACGTGCGCCCGTCCTTGCCCACGATAAGGACTTCATCCCCGGAACGCAATTCGCCCACATAGCAGGTCTTGTCGCCGGGCATCATCGCGTAGGCGTGCACCCCGCCCGCATTGATGCGGAAAGGCCGCGCCGCCACATATTCGTTGTGCTCCGTTTCGGCGTGCACAAGGAAGGTGAACGCGCTGGAGTTGCCCACCAGCATGCCCTGCCCGCGCTCCATGAGGGTCAGCGTGTCCACGCAGACGCGGTGCCCGAGGCCCACGGTCTTCACTTCGGTAATGGTCGCCTTCTCCAGCGAAAGGGTGCCCTGCGACAATTTCAGCTCCGATACGATGTCCTTGATGCTTGCCAGCGCTTCGGGGAGCACCACCACAACGGGCACGCCGCATTCGAGGATTCCCGCCGCAAGACGGGCCTCGGCCAGCGAGGCCGCCTCAACCGCCAGTTTCCCGGCCACGGCGGGCTGCGCGAGCAGGTTTTCCACCGGGATGATCTCCCATCCCTGCGCCAGCACAAGGCGCTCCCCCCCGGCGATGCGGGCGGCGACGGACTCTTCCTCGGCCTTCGAGCCGAGCGCGACGGACGGCATGTCCGCCTCGGCCTGCACGTCGCACAGGGCCAGCGAACGGACGCCCTCCGCATGTCCGGCGTCGGTGATGATCCCGTCGACGCCGGATTCAAGGGCCAACGTCACGTCTTCCTTGCTGAAAGGCACGCTCTTGAAATAAATGTCAGGCATGATCCCGTTCCTGTTGTTTCTACCGCATCAGGCCTCATGTCCTGACCGGAAAATGACGGCCCCGGAATCGCCCGGAACCTTTCTCCTTACCCTTCCCGAAACGGCGGGATTTCCGCCGCGAGCCCCTTTTCCGATGGGCGCGTTACAAACTGGGGACGGGGAAGCGCCCTTCGCAAAGCGCCGCCCCCGCGCCCCTAGCCTTCCACAATGGCGAGGGCTTCGTCGATGGACAGGCCCTGATGGACCAGGCCGCGCAGCGCACGGACGAGCTGGACACGCTTGGGATGCTGGAACACGTTGCGGCCCACGGAAAGGCCGGAACCGCCGGCCTTAAGGGAGCTGTCCACCATCTCGAGGAATTCGCGGGTGGTTTCGGTGCGGGGGCCGCCGGCGATGACCACGGGCACGCAGCAGCCGGCGATGACGTCGGCGAAAGAGTCGATGTCGCCGGTGTAGGGGACCTTCACGATGTCCGCGCCGAGCTCCACGCCCACGCGGGCGCAATGGGCGACGACGGCGGGATCGAACTCGTTGGTGACGCGGGGGCCGCGGGCGTAAAGCATGGCGAGGAGGGGCATGCCCCATTCTTCGGCGACGCGGGCGATTTCGCCGAGGTCGGCGAGCATGTCGCTCTCGTTGTCGTCGCCGAGGTTCACATGCACGGAAACCCCGTCGGCGCCGCGGCGGATGGCTTCCTCAACGGTGCACACGAGGCGTTTCTTGTTGGAGTAGCTGGACAGGGACGTGGAAGCGGAAAGATGGATGATCAGGCCAACGTCCTTGCCTTCGCCGGAAGCGCGGAAACAGCAGCGGCACAGCCCTTTGTGCATCAGGACGGCATCCGCGCCGCCATCGGCCATATCGCTGACTGTCTTGTGGATGTTCTCGATGCCTTCAATAGGCCCGACGGAGACGCCGTGATCCATAGGAACAATGATGGCGCGGCCGGTTTCACGATTGAAAATGCGCTGGAGACGAACTTGCTTGCCGAGATTCATGGTATTCCATCCTTTGTGTGTTGCACAGGGACGCTGCTGCATGGATCCGCGGCAAAAAGAAAGGCCGCGGATTTGCACCCGCGGCCCTGAATGTCTGGTTTTGCTTTATGACAGCATCCCATACACCCTTGTACCGCAGGCGCGACCAAAATAAAAAAAGAAGCCCCAAAAGCGGCTGCTTTCGTTGGAAGCGGTAAATGCGGTGGCGGTGTAGTTGGTCATGTCGTCCTCAAGTGTGTTTCGTGAAAACTAGTCCTCAATCCGGTTTCCTGTCAAGAAAAAAATGTATGATTTTTCATCAGCGCGAAAATATTCGTTTTTCGCCATCTATCCGTCGCAATCCCCTTGTCCTCCCCGATCCGCCCGCTCCGGCTATGCATAAGAGAGAAACGAATAAAAGGCGGCCTCTTGTTTGTTCATGAAAAAACGATTACAGTCTCATCAAATTCAAAGAGCGCTCCTGCGCCGTCCCGCAGTAAAGCTCTCCACTGTGCAATCTTTTACAGGGAGAAGAGTCATGCCTGCCTTGAAGAAGATCCTGTGCGCCTTGGACCTGTCGGATCAGAGCGAATCCGTAGCCGAATACGCCGTTATGCTCGCCAAGATGTCCGGAGCCAGCATTGTGGCAGTATACGCCGCCCCCACGCTGACCCAGTACACAGGTTTCCATGTGCCGCCGAACACCATCGACAACTTTGTCGGTGAAATCGTTTCCGGTGCCGAACGCTCGATGACCGACTTTGTGTCCGAACACTTCACCGGCGTGGACGCCCGCGGCGTTGTCGTCGTCGGCTACGCGGCTGAAGAAATCCTTGCCCTCGCCGAAAGCGAACAAGCCGACATCATCGTCATGGGTACCCGCGGGCGCAAGGGCATCGACCTCATCCTGTTCGGCTCCGTGGCTGAAAAGGTCGTGAAGAACGCGACTTGCCCGGTGCTGACCATCCGTCCTACCGACGACGATTGATTGACAAGGGAGGCCGTCCGGAAAACCGGGCCGCCTCCTTTTCCTTATCCACGGACGAAGCCCTTCGGCTCCGGCCCTCTTGACGTTCGTCCCAACGCTCCCTTCTTCAATACGGACACATCCTCCCGGCCTCTCCGCCGGGATTTTGATTTTACCCCTTTTTCCGGTAAGTAGAAACGCTTCCGCGCAACAAGAGGGCATTTTCATGGATTTCTCCAGCTTTTCCGCTTTTGCCCCCAACCGTGCGCCCTCTCCCCGCAGGTGCGGCCTCGTATTCCTCGTATCGGCGCTCGGCGCGTGCGCAAGCGTTTATTATTCCCATACACCCGGCATCCCCTTCGATAAAAACCTGTTCGCGGCGCTGGGGATGGTTCCGGGAGCGATCCTGTGCGTCCTGCTCCTGCTTTTGCCCTACGGCGGCTGGCGCTCCTGCCTGCTGGACACGCTCATATGCGTCATTCTCGCGCCGATCGTATGCGCCCTCAAGAATATCGATATCGCCCTGTTCCCGGCAATCGTATGGGGCTTCCTGGTGGGGGTGGGCATCTCCTACCCCGTGTACGCCTTCTTCAGCGCGCTGAAAATCAAAACGGACGAAAACGCCCGCGAAGACGGCCAACGCCCCATTGCCGGCGAATGAGCCCGCCGAAAAACCCATAGGCCTCCCAACACGAAAACGAACCGGTGGTTCACAGGGTCGGCCACCTTCCGAGCCGCCTTCCGAAACAGCGTCCTATCTCCGTACGCGTGGCCCCCTTTCACCGCAGCCAAGGAGACAGTAGTGGGCTTCTCCATACGGTCCGAGCTTGCAAGCCACGCGCGCCTCAAGCGCCGGTGCTACTTCCTCTTCGTCATACCCTACGGCGGATTGCTGGCGGGACCTACGCGACCATGACGCATCAATCCCCGCCCCTCTGGATCGGGCTCGTTCCCGGGGCGGCCCTCTCCGTCCCTCTGCTCCTCCTGCCCACGCAAAGCTGGTTCCCTGCCTTTTCCACGCCCTGCTCGGGGCCATCTTCGCCCCCATCATCTGTGCCCGGCGGGAAGCGGACCTGTCGCTCATCGAGGCCGTGGAGCTGGGTGCCGTGGCGGGGCTGGCCCTCATCTATCCCTTTTATATCCTGTGCCGTACGCTGGAAAAAGAAAGCACGCTCAAAATAGACGCCCCGGATCAGAGGCGGAAGGGCTCTCAAGAGACGGAGGAATGAGGTCCGCCCGCCCCTTAGCCGCTTCAGCTTGAGCCGTGTAGCAAGCCCTTTCGCCTGCAAAAGAACCAAGCCTCGCCTAGGGGCTGTTTCTAAATAGTTCATTGCAGCCAAACGAGGCATGCAGCAAGCAT
>USCL01000106.1 GCA_900553145.1 uncultured Desulfovibrio sp. | reverse complement strand
TAGGTGTCGGTGCCGGCTTCGGCGATTGCGGCGGACTTGCGGGCGATGGCCAGCTTTTCCTGCTGCGTGTAGCCGGGCAGGGAAATGATCTCCAGACGGTCGCGGAGCGGGCCGGGGATGTTCTCCAGATGGTTCGCCGTGCAGATGAACAAGACCTTGGAGAGATCAAACGGCACGTTCAGATAGTGGTCGCTGAAGTTGAAGTTCTGTTCCGGGTCCAGTGCCTCGAGCAGGGCCGAGGACGGATCGCCCCGGAAATCGTTTCCGAGCTTGTCGATTTCATCAAGGATGATGACCGGGTTCCGGGTTCCGGCTTGCTTCATCGCTTGGATGATGCGCCCCGGCATAGCCCCGATGTACGTGCGCCGATGCCCGCGGATTTCGGCCTCGTCGCGCATGCCGCCAAGGGAGATGCGCTGGAACTTGCGCCCCAAGGCTCTGGCGATGGAACGGCCGAGCGATGTCTTGCCCACGCCGGGAGGGCCCGCAAAGCAGAGGATCGGCCCCTTGGAATCGGGGTTGAGCTTGCGGACGCTGAGGTATTCAAGGATGCGGTCCTTGATCTTGGCCAGCCCGTAGTGATCCTCATCCAATACGTCTTTGGCCTTGACGATATCGAGCTGATCCTTGGACATCTTTTTCCACGGCAGCTCCGCCAGCCAGTCGAGATAGGTGCGCACGACGCTGGCTTCCGCCGAGTCGCCGTGCATCGCGGCAAGCCGCTTGAGCTGCTTGTCGGCTTCCTTGCGCACGTCGGCGGGGAGCCCCGCTTTCTCGATGGCCTTGGTGATGTCTTCCAGTTCCTCGTCGGCGTCGGGGCCGTCGCCCAATTCCTTGCGTATGGCCTTGAGCTGTTCGCGCAGGTAATATTCCTTCTGCGCCTTGTCCATGCCTTCGCGGGCCGAGGTCTGGATCTTGATCTGCATGGTCGCCACTTCGGACTCATGCACCAGATGCGTGATGATGAGGCGCAGGCGATCCATCGGATCGATGCACTGGAGGATTTCCTGCGCCTCCTCCATCTTGAGCCGCAGGTTGGCGGCGATGAGATCGGAAAGGCGCCCGGGCTCGTTCACGTTGCTGAGGACGCTCATGATGTCCCCGGTGGGGATGCCGCGCAGGGACAGGATGCGTTCGCACTGTTCGCGCGCGAAGCGGATAAGCGCTTCCTGTTCCGATTCGGGGGCGGTGGCTTCCGGCTCGGGCATCAATTCGACTTTGGCGGACAGGTAGGAGCCGCTTTCGTTCAGATCGACGAGGCGGGCGCGGGATACCCCCTGCACCAATGCTTTAATGCGTCCGTCGGGCATTTTGAGCAGCCGCAGGATGAGCGCCACGGAACCGACCGGGTACAGATCGTCCGCCTTGGGATTGTCCACCTGTCCGTCTTTCTGGGCGCAGAGGAAAATATGGCGGCCGTGCGTTGCGGCGGCTTCCACGGCCTGCACGGACTGCTCGCGTCCCACGAACAGAGGCACGATCATATAGTTGAAGACCACCACGTCCCGGAGGGGGAGCAGCGGCATGGTGGAAGGGATTTCCTGCAATTCCGGCGTATCGTCTTCAGAGGAGGCGTCCATCTGCTCGTCTTGTATTTGCGCGGCGACACGGCGCCGGGCCGGCCTGCGCCGACGGCGGGCGGGCGGTTCCTCTTTTTTTTCGTCGTTGTCGTTATCAGAATCAAAGGTCATGGCTGTATCCTCAAAGGTAGTACGGTGGAGAACACGCGGTTCAGAGCAATCCGTCCTCTCGTATGCTGTAACAGGCGCCGTCGCCCACAATGAGGTGATCGAGCAGGCGCAGCCCCATGCTGGTGGCGATGCGCTGGATGTTCCTCGTCATCTCGACGTCCTCGGGCGAAGCTTTCGGCGTCCCTCCGGGATGGTTGTGCACCAGAAAGAAGCCGCTTGCCTTGCGTTGGAGCACCCGCTCCAGAATGTCCCGCGGGTAGCACGGAACCGTGCCTACCGTCCCCCGCGCCAGCCGTTCGCAACTGATCAGGCGGTTCTGGGCGTCGACGGTGACTGTCCAGAGCTCCTCGTGGGGAGAGCCGGACAGCCGCGGGATCACCATCCGCGCCACGTCGCCGGGCGAGCACAATCTTTCCCGTTCCCGCATCGGCGCTTCGGCGTAGCGCGCCATCATTTCCTGAAGCAGGAGCCGAAAGGCCTCGACGCCTTCTCCCACGCCGTCCACTTGCTGTATCTCGGCGGGCAATGCGTTCAGTACGCCGTGGATACTCCCGAACCGGGAGAGCAGCTCTTTGGCGAGCGGCTTGGTATCCCGGCGCAAAAGCGCGTAACCCAGCAAGAGTTCCAGTATTTCATAATCGGCAAGCGTGGTGCTGTCTTTGAGAAGGCGCTCGCGCAGCCGGGCACGGTGTCCGGCGTAGTGGGGTGTACCAGTTGACATAATAAGCAGTCCTGCGGGGTAAGCAAGGGGGAAAGCCCGGATGAGCCATGAGAAATGAAAAAGAAGGTCAGCGCGGGGAACGGCGTTGCGCAGGCGTGAAAAGCAGCGTCAGATCGCCCATGAGGGCATCCAGCGCCTGACTGGGGGAACGCCTTCCCGATTTGACGGACAATTCGGCGGTGTGCATGGCGTCCCAGAGCTTGGCGAGCCCGGCGGCGCCGAGGCGGGAGGCCGTCTGCTGTTTGGCCTGCTGGTCGGACGGCCCCATGCGGACCTGCTCTCCGGCGAGGATTTGCCAGAGCTGCCGTGCCTCGCGCTGGAGCATGGCGAGCAGATAGAAAAGCGGTTCCTCGCCCTTGGCCTGTTCCTCAAGGATGCTTTTCCAGACGGAAGCCGTCTGCCCCGCCTGAAGCTGGCGCAGGAACGCGAACACGTTGAATTCGGTCGTCGGGCTGACGCTGCGCGCCTGCTCCTGCGTCAAAGGTTTCCCGTCCGCCAGCAGCTGAAGTTTGCTCAGTTCCGCATCCACGGCGGCGGCATCCGGCAGGAGCGTTTCGGCAAGGATGTCCACGCAGCCCGGTTCCAGCTCCAGCCCGAGCGCCTTGGAACGCATCTGGATGTGGCGGCGGAGCGAGCGGGGCTCCAGCCCGGGGGAACGCCAGATCCAGCCCTTGGCGTCGGCAAAGGTGAAGCAGGGCAGTTTGGCGATGTGCGCGGGGATCTTGGGCTGGCCTTTCTCCCACGCGACCTCGAGGCAAAACAGGGGCCATGTTTGGGGGTTGGGGCGGGAGAGCGCGGCGGAAAGGCGTTTCCAGACGTCGGCGGTCAGGGCGTGGGCGTTGCGCATCACCAGAATCCGCGATGTGGAAAAGAGCCCCTGAAGCGTCAGGACTTCCCAAAACTTGGGGGGCAGTTCGTCGTCGCCCCAGAAAACATGCCTTTCCCGGCCCGCATCAGGATGGGCAGCAAGAAGCTCCTCCACCTGCTGGCGGAGGAGCTTCCCGTCTGGGCATATGCAAAAGCTGAAACCCGGTCGTGTCGTCATAAGCTAGATCGACGGCCTTGTCCCGTCAGGTCAGAAACGTTGTTGCAAGGCATCCATGCAACGGCGTACGGCCATTTCGAGGATGGACTTGATGGCCGATTCCTCGTTGGCGTTCTCATAGTTTTCCTCGTAAAAGATGCTTCCCGAACGCCAGACTTCCGTGTTGGTTTTTCCATCATAGACGATGAATTCTATGTTGATGGTAGCCGTATACAGTTGAGAGGCGCTCCTGTACTGGCCGTAGCTGCGGACCTTGAAACTGGGGATGCGCACGGTCAGAGTGTAGTCCGCGGGGCCGTCGTCCACCCATTTCGCCAGATTCCGGGCGTTGATGTCGTCGCGCACGAGCGACCGGACCTGATAGGTGAGCCACGGGTACAGCGAAGTCTGCTCCACGCTCTTGATCCTGAGCGTCTTGGAGCCGTTGCCGAGCACGCTGCTTTCGGACAGGGAACCTTCCTGACCGCGCCAGACATAGCCGCACCCGGTCAGCATCAGGCAGACGAGCAGTCCGCTCAGCAGTCCTGCCGCAAGCCTGTACAGGCGTCCATGCCCTGCATGCGCCGAAGCCGGGTGCGGTCTGTTCATCAGTTGGCCACCACGTTGACGAGTTTGCCGGGAATGACCACGACCTTGCGGACCGTGAGGCCCTCAAGGTGGCGGACGATGTTCTGTTCGGTGAGGGCAAGCTTTTCCACTTCTTCCTTGGAAGCGGAAGCGGGGACTTCGATCTTGCCGCGCAGCTTGCCGTTGATCTGGATGACCACGGTGAGCACGTCGCGCTGCAAGGCGTCTTCCTTCCATACCGGCCAAGGTTCCTGATCCATGCTTTGGGCATGGCCGAGGTCTTCCCACAGCTCTTCGCACACGTGCGGGGTGATGGGCGAAAGAAGCGTCAGCACGGTCGCCATAGCGGAGGACAGGACCTTGCGGCCTTCTTCCGTCGTGGCGAGTTCGTCCTTGGCGAGATACAGCGCGTTGACCAGTTCCATGATCGCCGCGATGGCGGTGTTGAACTGGTAGCGGTTGCCGATGTCCTCGCCGGCTTTCTTGACGGTGAGGTGTTCCTTGAGCCGAACTTCCTTGGCCGCCGGAGTCGTCGCGTCGGCGGCGGTGGAAGAGCAGGCCGCCACGGGCGACAGAAATTCGCTCGTGTCCGTGTACAGGCGCCAGATACGGTTGAGGAAGCGGGCAGCCCCTTCAATGCCGGTATCGCTCCAGTCGAAGTCGCGTTCCGGCGGTGCGGCGAACAGGCAGAACAGGCGGACGGTGTCCGCGCCGTACTTGGCGATCATTTCCGTGGGATCGACGGTGTTGCCCTTGGATTTGGACATCTTGCTGCCGTCTTTCAGGACCATGCCCTGCGTGAGCAGGTTGGCGAAGGGCTCGTCGATTTCTTTGGGGAAGTAGCCGAGATCGCGCAGCACCTTGGTGAAGAAGCGGGCATAGAGCAGGTGCAGGATAGCGTGCTCCACGCCGCCGATGTACTGGTCCACGGACAGCCAGTAGCGCAGGGCCTCCATGTCGAAGGGGGCCTTGTCGTTGCGGGCGTCGGTGTAGCGGGCGAAGTACCACGAGGATTCCACAAAGGTGTCCATCGTGTCGGTTTCGCGCTTGGCCGCGCCGCCGCACTTCGGGCAGGTGCAGTTGTAGAATTCGGGCGTGTGGGGCAGGGGGGACTTGCCGTCCGTGTGCGTCTGCACGTCCAGCGGTAGGCGGACCGGAAGCTGGTCTTCGGGCACGGGGACCATGCCGCACTTGTCGCAATAGACCACCGGGATGGGCGCGCCCCAGTAACGCTGGCGGGAAATGTTCCAGTCGCGGAGGCGCCAGTTGGTGGTGCGCTTGCCCTTGCCGGACGCTTCCAGCGCGTCGGCGATGGCCTTCTTGGCTTCCTCGTTGGGCAGGCCGTCGAATTCGCCGGAGTTCACGAGCACGCCGGGGGCCGCATAGGCTTCGGTCAGAGTCTCGGGAGCGAGCGGCGCTTCGCCTTCCGGCTGGATGACCACGATGCGTTCCATACCGTACTTTTTGGAGAAGTCGAAGTCGCGCTGGTCGTGGGCGGGCACGGCCATGACCGCGCCGGTGCCGTATTCGGCAAGGACGAAGTTGCCGAGCCAGATCGGGACGCGGCGTCCCGTGAAGGGATTGAGGCAGTAGGAGCCGGTGAACACGCCTTCTTTTTCGAGGCTGTCGGACTGGCGGTCGATGCGGTCCATGTTGCGGGTCCGCTCGATGAAGGCGCGGGCTTCGGCCTCATCGGGCTTGCCGCTGATAAGCGACTCGACGAGCGGGTGCTCGGGGGCCAGCGTCATGAAGGTCACGCCGAATACCGTGTCGGGCCGGGTGGTGAATACCTTGATGTCGCCTTCGCCGGATTCCAGCGGGAAGGTGATTTCCGCGCCCACGGACTTGCCGATCCAGTTGCGCTGCATGCTGAGCACCCGGTCGGGCCAGCCGCCTTCGAGCTTGGAGAGGTCGGCGAGCAGCTCATCGGCGTAATCCGTGATCTTGAGGAACCACTGGGTGAGCTCCTTCTGGACGACGGGCGTGTCGCAGCGCCAGCACAGGCCGTCCACGACCTGCTCGTTGGCGAGCACCGTGTTGCAGTGCGGGCACCAGTTCTGAGAAGCCTTCTTGCGGTAGACGAGGCCCTTTTCCAGCCAGCGCAGGAAGAAAAGCTGCTCCCAGCGGTAGTAGGGCTCGTCGCAGGTGGCGACTTCGCGATCCCAGTCATAGGAATAGCCAAGGCGCTTCAGCTGGGCGCGCATGTTGTCGATATTGGCATGCGTCCAGACGCTCGGATGGATATTGTGCTTGATGGCGGCGTTTTCGGCGGGTAGGCCGAAGGCGTCCCATCCCATGGGATGCATGACGTTGAATCCCTGCATGCGTTTGAAGCGCGCCACCACGTCGCCGATGGAGTAGTTGCGCACATGGCCCATGTGCAGATTCCCTGAAGGATAGGGAAACATTTCCAGCACATAGTATTTTTTCTTGCTCTTGTCGACGTGACAGGCGTAGGTCTTTTCGTTTTCCCAGCGGGACTGCCATTTGGTTTCGATGGCCGCCGGGTCATAGCGCTTAGGCTTGCTCATGACTGATCCTTATTGCTGTATAGTCGGGGACCGGATCGCCTCCGGCCCTTCTTGGCGTCAAACCCCGCCAATCTATCAGGCGTCGGCCTTGCCCGCAACTGTGAGCGTCCCGGCCTCCTGAGCCTTGATCGCGGCGTCGAGGATGCCGTTGATGAAGCTCTTGGCCTTGGCGTCGCCGAAGCGGGTGGAGAGTTCGAGCGCTTCGTTGATGGCGACCTTGGGCGGGACGTCGGCCCGGTACAGCATTTCAAAGACGGCGAGGCGGAGCAGGGTCAGCTCGATCTTGCCGAGCCGATCCACGCGCCAGTTCTGCGAAAAGCGTTCGATGACGCCGTCGAGGGCCTTGACGTTGGACCAGACGCCTTCCACCAGTTCCCACGCGAAGCCGTACAGCTTTTCCTGGCGGGTTTCGGCGTTTTCGTCCATGTCCGCATCCGTGGGATCGGGCATTTCGAGGAACGCGGTGCGGACATCCCCGAGGGTGGTCGAGGGAGAGAACTGCAGGCTGTACAGCACCTGAAACGCGCGCGAACGCGCGGCGCGGCGGGCATGGGGTCTGTTTTTGGACATGAAGTGGCCTCGTGCGAAAGTGATGGAATGCCGGAAAAACGAACTTCCGGGAGCTTCCCGGAAGGCGATGCGGCAATGGAGAAAACCGCCGCCAGCAACAGCGGGCGTCAGGGGCGACCCGGGGGCGGCGAACGTTGCGCCGCGCCCGTCGGGCATCGCCCGGCCCCGTCCGGGGAACCGTACCGGCAGGAAGCTTTTCCCCGGACGGTCTGGCGTTGTCGCCCTGTTGCGGACAGCGGCGCTTGGTTTCGGGCTTTAAAACGACACTCCGCGCAACGGGGTTTTCCGTTGCGCGGCCTCCCCTCCGGCCAACGTTTGCGCGGGTGGGGACGGAGAGGGCCTTTTTTCAAAAGGCTTCCCCTCCGCATTGTTTATCCTAGAGCTGCTGCAGCACGCGAACGGTCTCAAGGACGGCGGCGGCGGCTTCGACGCCCTTGTTCCCGGCCTTGGTGCCCGCGCGCTCAATGGCCTGTTCGATGTTGTCCGTGGTCAGCAGGCCGAAGCCGACCGGCACGCCGCTGTCAAGGGACACATGGGCGAGGCCCTTGGTGGCTTCGGTCGCCACAAAATCGAAATGAGGCGTCCCGCCCCGGATGACCGCGCCGACGGCGACGATGCCGTCGTACTTGCCGGAAGCCGCCAGCTTCTTGCAGGCGAGGGGCATTTCGAACGCGCCGGGGACGCGGACGATGGTGAGGTTTTCCTCAGATCCGCCATGCCGGATCAGATAGTCCACCGCGCCGCTGATGAGGCGGTCCACGATGAAATCGTTGAATCGTGTCGCAAGAATGGCGAATTTGAGATCCGCCGCGTTGAGATGCCCGTCGATGGTCTTGATCTGGTTCATGGGAGCCTCGTCTGTATGGGGTAAGGCGCCGCGTCTTGAGGCGCGGCGCGCCGTTCGTTACTTGCCGTTGCCGGAAACGTGGAGCATGTGCCCCATCTTTTCCTGCTTGGTGCGCATATATTCTTCGTTGGTGGCGCAGCAGCCCACTTCAATGGGTTCACGGCCGACGATCTCGATCCCATAGCCTTCCAGGCCAACGATCTTGCGCGGGTTGTTGGTCATGATGCGGAGCTTGCGGATGCCCAGATCCAGCAGGATCTGCGCGCCGACGCCGTAATCGCGGAGGTCGGCCTTGAAGCCGAGCTTTTCGTTGGCCTCAACGGTGTCGTACCCTTGATCCTGAAGCTCATAGGCCTTCAGCTTGTTGGCAAGGCCGATGCCCCGCCCTTCCTGACGCATATAGATGACCGCGCCCCGGCCTTCCTTTTCGATGCGGGTCAGCGCGGCGGCGAGCTGGTTGCCGCAGTCGCAGCGGAGCGAACCGAAGGCGTCGCCGGTCAGGCATTCGCTGTGCACGCGCACGAGGACCGGATCCGGGCCGCCCTTTTCGGACACGTCGCCTTTGACGATGGCGACATGGGTGTCGGGGCTGACGTCGTTTTCATAGGCGATCATCGTGAAGTTGCCGAAGCGGGAGGGCAGCTTGGTTGTGGCCACGCGGCGCACGCCGAGCTGGCCGTGCCGCAGGTGGTAGCGGATGAGGTCGCGCACCGCGGCGATCTTGAGGTTGTGCTCCTCGGCGAATTTCTCCAGATCGGGCATACGGGCCATCGTCCCGTCGTCCTTCATGATTTCGCAGATGACGGCGGCGGGCTTCAACCCGGCGAGCACGGCGAGATCCACGCTGCCTTCCGTCTGTCCGGCGCGGGTGAGCACGCCGCCGGGCTGGGCGCGGAGCGGGAACACATGGCCGGGCGTCACGAGATCCTCGGGGCGGACGTCGTCCGCCACGGCGGCGAGGATGGTACGGGCACGGTCGGCCGCTGAAATACCGGTGGTCACGCCGTTGCGGGCTTCAATGGACACCGTGAAGTTGGTGCCGAACTTGGAGCCGTTGCGCTGCGTCATGAGCGGCAGATCCAGCTTGTCCACGAGGCTGGGGCCGAGCGGGAGGCAGATGAGGCCGCGGGCGTATTTCGCCATGAAATTGATGGCCTCGGGCGTTACATGCTCGGCGGCGATGGTGATGTCACCCTCGTTTTCCCGATCTTCGTCGTCGACAAGAATGATCATCCGGCCCTGCCGGATGTCCTCCACCGCCTCTTCAACACTGCAAATAGCCATTATAACATCCTCAGCTTCGTTGATCCTCAGAAAAAGCCGTTTTCGCGCAGAAACTCAAGCGACAGTTTTCCTGTCTTCGCTTCCTCATCGGTGGCGATGCCGAGATGGGGAGCCATCATGTGGCGGACATATTTGCCGATGACGTCGGTTTCCATGTTGATGCGCGTACCCGGAGCCCATTCGGCCACCGTCGTCACCCTCCATGTTTCGGGGATGACGTTGACTTCCAGAAAGTCCGGTCCGCAATCATTCACTGTCAGGCTGATGCCGTCAAGTGCCACCGAGCCCTTCCCGATGACTTCCGCCCCGAAAGAGGCGGGAAAACCGATGCGGATGCGCCGTGACTCGCCTTCCTGCCGCACGGACAGGATTTCGGCCACACAGTCCACGTGCCCGCTGACGATATGTCCGCCGAGGCGATCGCCCACGGCAAGCGCCCGTTCGAGGTTGACCTTCGCGCCGGGCTTCAGCAGGCCGAGCGCCGTGCGCCGCATGGTTTCGGCGGACGCATAGGCGGAAAAAAGGCTCGGACCGGACGTCTCTACTGTAAGACACGTTCCGTTGACGGCAATGGATTCGCCCAAAATAATGTCCGTGAGTTCATAAAGCGCCTGAATCCGGAGCCGGGTTTCGTTCCCGCGGGACTCCACCGCCAGGAGCTTCCCCTGGCCGTTGATTATTCCTGTGAACATGGGCGCACCGGCCTGAAGATAAGGTGTCCGTCTTCCCCGCAGGGTTCCATGCGGACCAGCCGGAGGGAAAGCGCCTCGTCCAGTTCGAGTGGGGTGCGCCCGTCGAACAGCGGGCGGGCGTCGTTGTCCCCGAGGACTTTCGGAGCGATGTGGAGATGAAACTCGTCGACAAGCCCGGCTTCCAGCAGCGAAAGGCCAAGGCGCCCCCCGCCTTCGCACAGCACGTAAGGGCAGCCCGCTTCCTGACGCAGGTATTCGAGGATCTGCACAAGATCCTCGCCGCTTTTCCAGCGGTCAAGGCCTTGGATGCGCACGCCGCGCTCACGCAGCTGGGCCGCGCGGGGCGTGGCGGCCCCGGACGCCGTGGTGAAGAAAATCGTTTCGGCGGGGCGTTCCTTGAACAGCAGGAGCGAATCGGGCGCGGGCACGCGTGAGGAAATGGACACGGCCAGAGGCTGGCGCTCGACCGGCCCGTCAAGCCTCGCGGTCAGCAAGGGATTGTCGGTGTGGAGCGTGTTGCCGCCGATGAGGATCGCCCCTCCGGCCCGCCCCACGTCGGCGCGCAGCTGATGCACCCGGCGGCGGGACGCTTCGCCGGTGATCCAGCGGGAGTGCCCGGTACGGGTGGCGATGCGGCCGTCCAGCGTCATGGCGAGCTTCAGCATGACGTAGGGGCGTTTCGTCGTCTGCCAGATCAGAAAATCGGCCACCAGTTCCCGGCACAGATCTTCATATACGCCCGTTTCCACCTTCACGCCCGCTTCAGCGAGGCGTTCCAATCCACCCGCGGCCTTGGGGTTGGGATCACGCAGGCCGATGACCACGTGGCGGATGCCTGCCGCAATCACCGCCTCCGTGCAGGGGGGGGTCTTCCCCTGATGGTTGCAGGGCTCCAGCGTGACGACCAAGGTGCAGGCCGACGGATCGATGCCCTTGGACTCGGCGTCCTTGAGGCATTCGACCTCGGCGTGGCTCCTGCCGTAAGCGGTATGCCAGCCACGGGCGACGACGGCGCCGTCGCGGACAAGCACCGCGCCCACCGTCGGATTGGGGGCGGCCGACCAGCGGCCGCGTTCCGCGAGTTCGAGGGCCTCCCGCATGAACACTTCGTACGGATGGCTCATTCCCGCCCTCCCGGAGTCCCCGCGTGTGCGCAGCCCTCGGGCGCGGGGCGCAGGGGGAGCAGTTCGAGCTCGATCTCCGCTTCGTTCAGCATCTGCATTGCCAGTTCGTCCGGGTAGCCCGACGCGTACCAGATTTTGGTGATGCCGCAGTTGATGAGCATCTTCGAGCAGATGAGGCAAGGCTGGTGCGTGCAGTAGACTTCGGCCCCGGCAAGGGAAATGCCGTGCACCGCCGCTTGGATGATGACGTTCTGCTCCGCGTGGAGGCCCCGGCAGATTTCATGCCGCTGGCCTGAGGGTACGCCGAGCTGTTCGCGCAGGCAGCCGATGTCGAGGCAGTGCGCCACCTTGGACGGAGCGCCGTTGTAGCCGGTGGCGAGGATGCGCTTGTCCTTGACGGCTACGGCCCCGACCCTGCGGCGCAGGCAGGTCGAGCGTTCCGCCACGAGATGGGCGATGTTCATGAAGTAGTCGGGCCAAGCGACGCGGGACATAGCGGTATCCTTCTGTAAAATGAAAGAGCGGAGGAGGGGGGAAGCCTCCGGCGG
>USCL01000105.1 GCA_900553145.1 uncultured Desulfovibrio sp. | reverse complement strand
GCCGTCATCGTCCATCTTGATCCGGTTTTCGGCGAGCCACTGGAGCGCCTGCGGATAGATGCGGTGCTCTTGGGCGTGGATGCGGCTTTGGAGATCGTCGATCGACTCCCCGGCAATGGCGGGCACGGCGGCCTGTATGATCACCGCGCCGTGATCCATGATTTCATCCACAAGATGGACGGTACAGCCCGTGATCTTCACGCCCCACGCCTGCGCGTCCGCCGCGCCGTGGATGCCGGGGAAGGAGGGCAGCAGGGCCGGATGGATGTTGATCACGCGGTGCGGGAACGCGTTCAGGAAACCGGTCGTCAGCATGCGCATATACCCGGCGAGCGCCACGGTATCGGCCCCGGATTTCAGGATGGCGTCCGCCACCGCCAGATCATAGGCTTCGCGGCTCGGCCAGAGCTTGTGATCCATGACCGCGCAGATGATCCCGGCGGCCTTGGCGCGGTCGATGACCTTTGCGCCGGGCCGGTTGCAGATCACGAGGCGTATGTCGGCATCCAGCACGCCGCGCCGGATGGCGTCGAGCATCGCCTGAAAGTTCGTGCCGCTGCCGGAGGCGAGGACGGCGAGTTTCAAGGACATGGCTAGGCTCCCCGCTTTTCGTAATAGGCCGTCAGCGCCTTGACCAGCGCGGGGATGGTGAAGTCCTCGGGCTGGACGTCGCAGGCAAAGCCGTACTTGGCGAGCGTTTGGGTGGTCACGGGGCCGATGCTGGCGAACTTCACACGCTTGTCCTCAGGCTGGTTCCTGACGGCATCGGCGGGGATCTGGGCGAAGAAATTGTCCACCGTGGACGAGGAGCCGAAGGTCACCGCGTCGAGGGTCCCGGCTTCGAGGCGCTGGAGCACTTCGTCACGGTGCGCGGCGGCGGGCACGGTTTCGTAGATGGGCAGCACGTCGACCTGCGCCCCGGCCTTGCGGAGTTCTTCGGGCAGCACTTCGCGGGCTTCGCGGGCGCGGGGCAGGAGTACTTTCTTGCCGTCCATGCCCTGTTCGATGAGGCCCTTGGCCACGCTTTCCGCGATGTAGGCTTCAGGCACGAAGTCGGGCGCGATGCCGTGGGCGCGTACGGCCTGAGCCGTGGCCGGGCCGATGGCCGCCACCCGCAAGCCGTACAGGGCGCGGGCGTCGAGGCCCTGCGCTTCAAGGCGTCCCCAGAAGCATTTGACGCCGTTGGCGGAGGTGAAGACGAGCCAGTCGTAGCCGCCGAGATTCCGGACGGCGGCGTCCACTCCGGCGTAATCTTCGAGCGGCTTGATGTCGATGGTGGGGAACTGGATGACTTCGGCGCCGAGTTCGGCAAGCTGCGCGGCAAGGCCGCTGGCCTGTTCGCGGGCACGGGTCACGACGACGCTGCGCCCGAGCAGGGGCTTCTGCTCAAACCAGTTCAGGCGGTCGCGCAGGGTGACGACCTTGCCCACGACGATGACTGAAGGGTTGGTGAAGCCTTGCCTGACGCCTTCCGCATGGAGCGTGCCGAGGGTGGCGGCGAGGCTGCGGTGCCTTGCCGTGGTGCCCCAGTGCACGAGGGCCGCCGGGGTATCGGCGGGGAGGCCCGCTTCGATGAGGTTCCGGGCGATGTCGGGCAGGTTCTTCATGCCCATGACGAATACGAGCGTGTTCGCGCCGGCGGCGAGCGCCTTCCAGTTGTGCACGGAACCGGGCTTGTCGGGATTTTCATGCCCGGTGATGAGGGTCACGGACGAGGAGAAATTGCGGTGGGTCAAGGGGATGCCCGCATAGGCCGGGCCCGCGATGGTGCTGGAGATGCCGGGGATTTCCTCGAACGGCACGCCCGCATCCAGCAATTCTTCGGCCTCTTCGCCGCCCCGGCCGAAGATGTACGGGTCGCCGCCCTTGAGGCGGGCCACGATTTTGCCTTCCTTGGCTTTCTCCACGATGAGCTTGTTGATGCCGTCCTGCGGGAGCGCGTGATTCCCGGCGACCTTGCCGACGTAGATGCGTTCCGCGTCGGCACGGGCGTAGCCGAGCAGGGTATCGTTGGCGAGGTAGTCGTACACGACCACGTCGGCCTTTTCGAGAACTTCCTTGCCCTTGACGGTCAGCAGGCCGGGGTCGCCGGGTCCGGCGCCGATGAGATAGACTTTCATGCGATCCTCGTTGTTTTCCTGTCCCGGCCGGGCATGTTCCGCGTGATCCGGGAGGCAGGATTGATGAATAGGTGTCCGGTGAAAAGCGGGGACGGCCGCCTCCGGGGGCAGCCTGTGCGTCTTGCGGCGCGGCATGCCGCAAGGGAGGGATCCGCGCGCCGACAAAGGTATAGGCAAACGCCGCTGATGAAAAGGGGCCCGTCAGTGGCCGGAATAGGCCAGCACATGGTTGAGCCCCACGGTTTTGACCGCAATGTCCGTTCCGGAAAAGGCCGCGCGCGTCAACGTCCAGCTTTCCATGTCGATCAGGTCGATTTTACCGGAACTTTCCGTGCAAAGCAAAGGGCGCAGGGCTTCCAGCACGTCGTCCAGGGGAAAGAAGACGCCCTCGAAGCTGATGCGGAAAATGTCGCCTTCCAGTTCGGTGCACTCGGGGATGTTCCAGTCGGACAGCACGGCGTCCACGGCATCGGCGATATGCCGGTCGGCGGGGAAAAGATGCCCGTAGGTTTTGCAGGGTTCCTCTCGCATGGCGTCACCGTGACGGGCGGTCCCGTCGGCAGGGGGGAAACGGAAAAGGGAGAGGAAACGGCTTTCCTCTCCCCTTGTCTTTTATCGATAAGGCGTCAGGGATCAGTGGATCTGGCTTTGGATCTTCTTGGCGGCCGGAACCAGCAGATCCTTGAGCGTGTCGGACAGCAGGCTTTCGATGGCGGAAGCGGACGGGATGAACTGGCGCTCCTGCGTGGAGCTCAGGTTTTCGGAATAGATGACGCCCTTCTTGCTGGAGAGGGCAACCTTGGCCTTGATGGTGCACTGCACGCGGGTCGCGCTCTGTTCCTGCAGCCAGACGTCGGTGATGGTCCCGGTCACGATATATGAAGGATTGGCGGCGCGGGCCTGTTCCAGCGTGGAGGCGAAGGACACCTGCACGCCCTGGCGTCCGAGCTCGTCGGCGAGCGAGCGGCTGAACCAGTCGGCGATGGTGGAGCTGGCGGTGAATACCGAGCCGTCCTTACGTTCCCCGATGTACTGGCGGGTCCTTTCGTCATTGAACATGACTACCGCGACGCTGGGCGAACCCGGCAGGGGGAGGACGGTGCTCGTATTCGTGTTGTAAATGAGGCGCACGTTGTTGCTCGGGCCGCAGGCGGCGAGGAGCGTCAGCGTGACCAGCGTCAGTGCAAGCGTAACAACGCGACGGACCAATATGGACATGATGAACCTCCGAAAGGGCTGTCTGATGAATGGGCAATGATACCCTGTTTGCGGGCGGGATGCAATCCGAGCCCGCCCGGTTGGGCGCCTTCTCCGGTTGACGGCGCATACCAAGTTGTCTAGACTGAAAGATTCAAAACGGCGGAGCGGAAAACTTCCGGGGCGGCATGCCGCGAAAAGGAATGGCGTCCCCGCCGGATTTTTGATGCGTTTTTGTTCCCTATCCCCGGACGCCGCGCGCGGTCCGGCGGTTTTTCCCATCATACAGGAAGACAAGGAGCGCTGAAGTGCTGGATCTCAAACTGTTGCAGAAAAATCCCGAAGTGGTGGCCGCCGCTCTTGCGAAGCGCCATTCGCCCCTGAGCATGCGTACCTTTGAAGAACTCGACAACAAGCGCCGCGAGCTGCTTGCGCAGGTGGAGGCCCTCAAGGCCGAACGCAACCGCGCGTCCGCCGAAGTGGCCCGCCTGAAGCGCAACGGGGAAGACGCCGAAGCCTTCATCGCCAGCCTTTCCGATCTTTCCTCCCGCATCAGCGCGCTGGACAGCGCCACCGAAGCTGTGAAGGCCGATCTCGCGGACTGGATGCTCACCGTGCCGAACATCCCGGACGCTTCCGTGCCCGACGGCGTGGACGAAAAGGACAACGTGGAAGTGCACCGCTGGGGCACGCCGCGCGAGTTTGATTTTGAAGTGAAGAACCACTGGGATCTGAGCAACGACAACGGCGGCCTCGACTTCGAGCGCGGCGCCAAGCTCGCGGGCAGCCGCTTTACCGTGTCGTGGGGTTGGGCCGCCCGCCTCGAACGCGCGCTCGTCTGCTTTTATCTGGACTTCCACCATGAACAGGGACGCACCGAAATCCTGCCCCCGCTCATGGTCAACCGCAAGACCATGCAGGGCACGGGCCAGCTCCCCAAGTTCGAGGAAGATCTCTTCAAGGTCGCGGATTGGGAGTATTATCTGATCCCCACCGCCGAAGTGCCGGTGACCAACCTCCACGCCGACGAGATTCTGGACGAGGAGGCGCTACCGAAGCGGTATTGCTCCCAGACGCCTTGTTTCCGTTCGGAAGCGGGCTCGGCGGGCAAGGACACGCGCGGCTACATCCGCCAGCACCAGTTCACCAAGGTCGAAATGGTATACATCACGCACCCCGACGATTCCTTCAAGTACCTTGAGGAAATGCGCCGCAGTGCCGAAACGCTGCTGGAACGCCTCGAACTGCCGTACCGCACCATTACGCTCTGCGCCGGGGATATGGGCTTTTCCGCCTGCAAGACCTACGACGTGGAAGTGTGGCTGCCCGGCCAGCAGACCTACCGCGAGATTTCGTCCTGCTCGAACTGCGTCGATTTTCAGGCCCGCCGCGCGAATATCCGTTTCCGCCCCAAGGGCGGCAAGCCGGAATGGGTGCACACCCTGAACGGTTCCGGGCTGCCCACCGGCCGCTCGCTGGTGGCCATCATGGAAAACTACCAGCAGAAGGACGGTTCCATCGTGGTTCCCAAGGTGCTCGTGCCCTACATGGGCGGGCAGGAACTCATCGAGCCGACGAAATAGCCGAATTCCAGAAGGCGGGGGAGGGGGACCTCTCTGAAGAGAGGGCTCCTTCCCCCCGCACCCTCACACCCCTCAAGACTTTTGTATTTGGGGACGGCCCCGTTCCCGAAGTTTTCTTGCCCGCCGTCGCGGGCGTCACCCGATATTTTTTGATGAGGAAGTCGCATGCTCCCCAAAATCGCTTTGCTTGGCCGTCCCAACGTGGGCAAGTCCACGCTGTTCAATCGGCTTATTCGCAGTAACCGGGCCATCACCCACGACCGTCCGGGCGTCACCCGTGACCGGATGGAAGGCGTGGTGCGTTCGCGGAGCGGGCGTTCCTTTACCCTGATCGATACCGGGGGCGTGACGCTCGACAGCCATCATTCCGTGGCCGACGGCCCGGAAGGGCTGCGCGGGTTCGAGTCGGAAATCCTCCAGCAGACGCAGGCCGCCATGGAAGAGGCCTCGGTGTTCTGCCTTGTGGTGGACGGGCGCGACGGGCTGATGCCGTTTGACGAACATCTGGCGTCGTTCGTGCGCCGGGCCGGGAAGCCGACCTTGCTGGTGGTCAACAAGGTGGACGGCATGGAGCACGAAGACACCATGCTGGCCGAATTCCATGCCCTCGGGTTCCCCATGTTGGCCCTTTCCGCCGAGCACGGCCACAACATCCGGGCGCTCGAAGAGGAAATGGTGGACTTGCTGCCTCCCGAGGACCCCGATGCCGAAGCGAAGCCGGAAAATGTGCTGCGCCTCGCCATGCTCGGGCGTCCCAACGCGGGCAAATCGTCGCTGGTGAACGCCATGATCGGCGAAGACCGCATGATCGTCAGCGATGTGGCCGGGACGACGCGCGACAGCGTGGACATCCCTTTCGTGAGCGACGGGCGGGCTTGCGAGTTCGTGGACACGGCGGGGGTACGCCGCCGCACGCGGATCACGGATACCGTGGAGCGTTTTTCCGTCAACTCCTCGCTGAAGACCACGACCAAGGCGGACGTGACCCTGTACGTCATCGACGCGCTCGAAGGTGTGACCGCGCAGGATAAGCGTCTTGTCGATCTTTTGGACGAGCGCAAGACGCCGTTTATGATCTTGGTGAACAAGATCGACTTGGTGGGCCGCAAGGAACAGGCCGCGCTGGAGAAGAGCTTTAAGGAAATGCTCCAGTTCTGCCCCCATGTGCCGGTGCTGATGGTGTCCGCCATGAAAGGGGTGGGCCTTGGCCGGATTGTCCCGCTTGCCGGGCAGATCCGCGAGGAGTGCAACACCCGCATCGGGACCGGCGCGCTCAACCGGGCGATGGAGGAAGTGCTCGCGAAGCATCAGCCTCCGGTGGTCAAGCGTTCGCGCCCGAAGTTCTTCTATCTGACGCAGGCGGAAATCGCCCCGCCGACCTTCGTGTTTTTCGTGAGCGACGCGGATCGCGTGTCCGAGACTTATGCCCGTTATCTGGATCGCTCCCTCCGCAAGATTTTCCGCATCGATCACGCGCCCATGCGTGTCCGTTTGCGTTCTTCGCACAAGAAGCGCAGCGAATAGCCGCCCGGGCGGAGGAAGCCTCACGAGCCCTCCTCCCGTTGTTTTCCCCTTTGCCTGCGCTGGCGGGCGGATTCCAGCCTGAAGTGTCCCCGCGCTGCGTTGGCGGAGAACCTGTTCAACAGGATGATGCAAAGTCCCCCGGAAGTTTTTTCCGGGGGACTTTCGCATGATGGGATAAGCGTTTTTTTCGGCTGTCGGGTTGTGTTGGCGGAGAACCGGAACGTTCCCGGAGGCCGCCGGGGGAAACCTTTATGCCCCCAGCAGGGCAAGGGCCTCGGCCAGCAGGGCTTGGGGCGTGGCGGCGGCGTTGAGGACGTGGGTGGCCGCATCGCGGTAGAGGGGCTCGCGGGCCGCAAGCACTTCGGCCACTTCTTCCGAAATGGATTTCCCGGTGAGGGTAGGGCGTTGCGCGGCGTTGGGGTTGGCCTGCAGGCGCGCCGCGAGAACCTCGGCCGGAGCGGAAAGGTAGAGCACGATGCCGTTTTCGCGCATGAAGCGCCGGTTTTCCTCCGCAAGCACCATGCCGCCCCCGGTCGCTATGACCGTGCCGGGGGCGGTGACTTCCCGGAGGGCGGCGCTTTCCCGTTCGCGGAACCCTTCCCATCCTTCGCGGGCCACGATGTCCGCCACGGTTTCCCCCGTCGTCTCCCGCAGATGGATGTCGGTGTCCACATAGCCGCAGCCGAGCCGCCGCGCCAAGGCCCCGCCAAAAGTCGTCTTGCCCGCGGCGCGTGCGCCGACGAGATAAATCGTATGAGCCATCAGTCTGTCCTTAAGAAAAAAATGCGAACCGGGCTGAAAAGATAGATGAACGGTTCCTGACTTGCAACCGGAAGGGGGCGGAGTTCAGAGAACCCGAGGGGGATCCGGAGTTTCTTGAAGAGAGCTGTGTGGGCTGAGGGAGAGCGGGCAGGTGTGGCGAAGCCGTTTTGTGGGAGAAAGAGTGTGAAAGAGCATGGACATCGCCGGGAGGGGAACGGGGCAGGGGATCGCAGGGTTACATCTTTCCCTAAAACATGCTAAATCGGGTCATCTGTTGTAATGGACGGTTCCGTTTCGCCCGTATTGCGGCGTTGCCGGACTGTAATGGTAACACTTTGGAGGAAAACATGTTCCGTATTTTGACTGTCTCCTTGCTGTCCCTGTTGCTGTGCGCCTCGGTCGCTTTTGCCGGCAAACCCCTCGTCGTGGCATCCGACCCGACGTTCCCGCCGAATGAAATGCTGAATAAGGACAAGGAAATCGTCGGGTTCTCCATCGACTACATCAAGGCCGTGGGCAAGGAAGCCGGTTTTGACGTGCAGGTCAAGAACATCGCGTGGGACGGCATCTTTGCAGCGCTCGCTTCGAATCAGGTGGATGTGATCGCCGCGTCCGTGAGCATTACCGACAAGCGCAAGAAGGCCATGCTGTTCACCGATCCGTATTATGAACTGCATCAGGCCGTGGTTCTGCCGCTCGGCAAGGAAATCAAGGATCTCGAAGACCTCGCCGGAAAGAAGGTCGGCGGCCAGATCGGCACGACCGCCATGGTCCAGACCATCCCCGCTTCCAAGATCAAAATGATTGTGAAGACCTACGACGAAGTGGGCCTTGCCTTTGAAGACCTCGCCAAGGGCAACCTTGATGCCGTGATGTGCGATGACCCGGTCGCCAAGTACTATGCCAACACCAAGGACGAATACCGCGACACGTTCCACATCGGCCTCGTCACCGGCGAACCTGAGTTCTATGGTTTCGCGCTCCGCAAGAACGACAAGGAACTGGCCCAGCAACTGAACGCCGGTATCAAGGCCGTCAAGGAAAAGGGCATCGAAAAGCAGATCCTCGAAAAGTGGTTCGGCGCCAACTAGTCCGCTGACGCTGTAAAAACGAGGAGGCTCCTTCTGTGGAAGGGGCCTCCTTTTTTATGGCCTTGTCATGGCGCATTTCTTTGCGGCACGGATGGAGCCGGGGGGGCCGGGGTAATCGGAGCGGGCCACGGCCCTTTCGGAAAAGGTGAAGGCTGGCCCGGGGAATGCGGGATTTCCGGGGCCCGCGCGTTATCCGAAGGTTTCGTAATGGACCTTGGTAAAATCAAGATCCGCATCGGCATACGGCTTTTTGTGTTCATCCTTGTGTCCGATGGCGACGACGCTGAGGACGCCATACCGCTCGGGGATGCCAAGTTCCTTCCGGAAAGCCTCTTCGGACGGCCCGCCGTCGCCTTCGCGCCTCCGAAGCTGGATCCATGTGGAGCCGAGCCCGAGTTTTTCCGCTTCAAGCTGGATGAGGATGGAGACGATGGAAGCGTCCTCCACCCAGACATCCGATTTTTGGCTGTCGGCGATCACGACAAGGGCGAGGGGGGCTGTTTCGAGGGGCGTGGTCCCGTGTTTTTTGTACGTCTTGAGGCAGGCTATGGTTTCCTTGTCCCGGACGACGATGCACTCGACGGGTTTTTTGCCCATGGATGAAGGAGCGAGCAAAGCGGCCTTGAGCAGGCTGCCGATATCTTCTTGAGAGACGGGCTCGTTGGTGAATTTGCGGATGCTGCGGCGGTTTTTCAAGAGTTCAAGCATGGCTGCCTCCTTGCCAATAAAGGAAATCTTTTTGTCATAGTACCGCAGAGGCGAGCGCAAGGGAATTGCTTTTAAGCCGGGTGTAGCGGGACGCGGAAAGCCGGGCAGGGATGGATGCGGCGTATCGGGATGTCCCCCCCTGCCTCTCGCGTGTGGGGCGTGAAAAAAAGATCAAAGATATCGAACGGATTATGAATGGAACTGGAGAAACAAGCCGGAGAGAACATTATTTCTGTTATCGAAAGAAAAAAGAAAAATTCCTTTGTTGATCAAAAAATATAGAGAGCAAAACAGTCTTTTTCAGTAAGAAGCGGCGTTGAGTAATGCAATGAATAAAAAGGGTTGAGCGTTCAATGAATGAAAAAACACGAACCCTGATCTATACTGCCCGGACTGACTATTCCGTGTTGCCTCAGGGGGAAGGCCGGAACGCAACGTGCCTTTCGGCTTTGTTCGCGCCATCGGGTGTCCACGTTTCATGCTGCGGAGAGACTTATGCTAAGCCTTTCGTTCATTAAGGAAATCGAGAAGATCATCGGCAGGGAGAATGTCTTGACGAGCGAGGCGGATCGCCAGAACTACGCGTATGACGCGGCAGTGCTGCCTCCTGTCGTTCCCGGCCTTGTCGTCCGCCCCACGCACACGGACCAGCTTGGGCCGCTGATCCAAAAATGCTATGAGGAAGGCATTCCCATCACTATCCGCGGTTCCGGGACGAACCTGAGCGGCGGGACCATCCCCGACAGTACCGATGCGGTCATTATCTTGACCAACAGTCTGGACAGGATCCTCGAGATCAACGAGGAAGAGATGTACGCGGTGGTCGAGCCCGGCGTGATAACCTGTGACCTTGCGGCCGCCGTGACGGCCCGCGGGCTGTTTTACCCGCCCGATCCCGGCTCCATGTCCGTTTCCACCATGGGCGGCAACATCGCCGAGAACTCCGGCGGCCTGCGCGGCCTGAAATACGGCACCACCAAAAAATACGTCATGGGCCTCGAAGTCCTGACCGAAACCGGCGAAGTCATGAAGACCGGCGCTTGCGGCCGGGGGTGCGAGTTCGGTTACAACCTCACCGAATTGCTCGTCGCCTCGGAAGGCACGCTGGCGCTCACCAGCAAGGCCGTCCTCAAGCTGGTGACGCCGCCCAAGGCCTCCAAGGCCATGATGGCCATTTTCCCCGAAGTGAAACGCGCCTCGCAGGCGGTCGCGGGGATCATCGCCGCCCATGTGGTCCCCTGTACGCTGGAATTCATGGACAACGCGACCATCAACTATGTTGAGGACTACGTAAACATCGGACTGCCGCGCGACGCGGCGGCCATCCTGCTCATCGAAGTGGACGGCCACCCCGCGCAGGTCGCCGACGAGGCCGTGAGCGTGGAAAAGGTCCTCAAGGATTCCGGCGCGCTGGAAGTGGTGGTCGCCAAGGACGCCGCGGAAAAGACGCGGATCTGGGAAGCCCGCCGCGTGGCGATTCCCGCCTTGGCCCGTTGCCGTCCCACGCTGATGCTCGAAGACGCGACCGTGCCGCGTTCCAAGATTCCCGCCATGCTTGAGGTGCTCGACAAGATCGCCGCGCGCCATCATGTGACCATCGGCACCTTCGGCCATGCCGGGGACGGCAACCTGCATCCGTCCATTCTCTGCGACAAGCGCGACAAGGAAGAGTTCTCCCGGGTGGAGCGGGCCGTGGACGATCTGTTCAACGCGGCGCTGGAGCTTGGGGGCACCCTGTCCGGCGAACACGGCATCGGCACTTCCAAGAAGAAGTGGCTTGAACTGGAAACCTCAAAGGGAACCCTCGAGTACATGCGGCGCATGCGTTCGGCTTTCGATCCGAAGAAGCTGCTCAACGCTTCGAAGATCGTGAGCCTCTAGGGGGCCCGTGACGGCGGACGGCGGCTCTGCGGCCGACAGGTTTTGACTTTTTATCCGGGAAGGAATGGTCCATGGATGAGCTTACCCAACTTGCCAATGCCCTGATGGCTCTGGACGACAAACTGGCGGCCTGCATGAAGTGCGGGTTCTGTCAGGCGTTTTGTCCCATGTATATGACGACGCGTATCGAAGGCGACCTCACCCGCGGGAAGATCGCCCTCGTCGAAAACCTTGCCCACCGCATCATCGAAGATCCCGAGGCCGTGAACGAAAAGCTGTCTCGCTGCCTGCTCTGCGGCTCGTGTCAGGCGAACTGCCCCTCGGGTGTGAAGACGACCGACATTTTCCTTGAGGCGCGGGCCATCGTGGCGACGTATCTGGGGCTCTCTGCGGTGAAGAAGGCCGCGTTCCGCATGCTGCTCCCCAATCCGCGCCTGTTCAGCACGCTGCTGCGTTTGAGTGCGCCGTTCCAGAACCTCATCCTCAAAGATGAGGCCAAGCCGCAAAATACGGTCTGCGCGCCGTTGTTGAAGCCCATGCTCGGCGACCGCCACATGCCCAAGCTGGCGGCAAAGCCCCTGCACAGCACGGTCGGCAGCGTGAATACGCCTATGGGCAAGAGCCGCATCAAAGTGGCCTTCTTCCCCGGCTGCCTTGGGGACAAGGTGTACGCCAACGTCTCCGAAGCCTGCCTCAAGGTGTTTGACTACCATGAAATCGGCGTCTTCCTGTCCGACAATTACGCCTGCTGCGGCATGCCCG
>USCL01000104.1 GCA_900553145.1 uncultured Desulfovibrio sp. | reverse complement strand
GACACGCAGATCGCGTCTTCCGGAGCCTCCGCAAGCTCGACGCTCTTCGTCAACGCGCCGATGACACTGGCGGGAAGCGGACAGCTCCTTGTGGGGGACAAGTACCAGAAGGCCCCCAATGTGGGCGTGTGGGATACGAATGCGAACAAGGATCCCTACGCTCTGGCCCTGCGCGGCAGCAGCCTCTTCCTGGCCGACATGAACAAGGTCCAGCCCGGCGGTTCCCTCGTGGCCATCGACGCAGGTTCGGCTTCCGTCGCTCCGTCCGGGGCTTCGGTGCTCATCGAGCCTACGGCCGCCGTCCGGCTGACTCAGGACAGCGGGCTCAAGAGCGGCACCGTATACACGTTGGTGAGCGGTATCGGCACGAACGGCGTGATCCAGTCGGAAAACGGCACGGCTGTGGCCGATGGACAGACCCTGCAACTGGACGGCGGGCTGATGACCAATAACCTGCTCATCAATCTCAGCGGCCTCACGTACAACGCCGGAGCCGGGGCCCTGCAAGCCACGACCTACGCTCCCGGAGCAAGCGGGGTGCTGCCGGGTCTGGACAGCGGGTTTGGCGCCGTGCTCGACGGACTGGCTGCGACCGGCTTCGATACGCAGCATCCTCAGTCGAGCGTCCGTTTCCTTTCCAGGGCCACGGACAGACGTTATATCCGTGACGCGGGCGAATCCGCCCGGACCATCGAAGGGGCGGCCCGCCTTTCCGCCGTCGGTGCGGCGTACGGCATGACCAAGAGCGTCTCCGACGCGGCTGTGGCGGCGCTTGATTCCCGGATGGGCTCGGCTTTCATGCAGCGTAACCGCGGGGTGAGCGTAGGCCTGAACGACGACGAGTTGACCCTGAATACGGAAGATTTCCGCGAAGGGCTTACCGTATGGTTCCTGCCGCTGTTCCAGTCCGAAAATGTGCACGGCATGGGCGCGGGCAACTTCAATACCGGCTACACCGGTGACTTCGGCGGCGGAGCGCTGGGGGCCGATTACACGCATGTGATGGGAGAGAATGAGCTGCGCTACGGCGTGGCCATCAACGCCGGGGGCGGCACCGCGCGCTCCAAGGGCGACTTCAACTCCGCCCATAACGACTTCACCTTCTGGGGCGTCAACCTCTACGGCAGATGGGCGCGCAACGCCTTTGCCCTGAACGGCGACGTCGGTTACACGCAGAACGACAATGAGTTGAGGCAGGATCTGCCCGCAAGCATGCAGATGGAACGGTTGAAGGCGGATTTCAACAGTTCCGCGATCTCGGCCGGTTTGCGGGCGGAATACATGCTTGAGACGTCCATAGTGAACATCGTGCCTCATGTCGGGGCGCGGTACATGAACCTCGTCGTCGACAGCCACAATGTCAAGAGCGGTGGCACCGTGTTCGAAAACAGCAGGGATAGTCTGGACATCTGGACCTTCCCCGTCGGCGTGACCCTCGACAAGAACTGGGAACTGGAGAATGGTTGGAACTTGAAGCCCGCCGTGGACGTCAGCGTCATTCCTGCGTCCGGCGATCTCAAGGCCATCAACCGGGTGAACGTTCCCGGCGTGGACGGCGGCGCGTCCCTCAATACGTCCGTCGTCGACGACGTCACCTTCTCCGGCTCGTTCGGCATTGAGCTGAAGAAGGACGCGATCTCCCTTGGCCTCAATTACAACATTCAGGCCTCGGAACACCGCACGGGCAACGGCGTGTTCGCAACCCTGAGTGTCGCTTTCTAAACCTTCGCCCCGGCGCGGAGTAACTCCGCGCCGGGTTTCCCTTGGGAACAGGCCCTCCCTTCCGGCGGGTCCCTCGTGCAGATGATACGGTATACGCCGTCATGGATCTCACGCCCGGAACC
This sequence comes from uncultured Desulfovibrio sp., assembly GCA_900553145.1. Lineage (GTDB taxonomy): Bacteria > Desulfobacterota > Desulfovibrionia > Desulfovibrionales > Desulfovibrionaceae > Bilophila. The sequence continues at coordinate 9,803 of USCL01000104.1, read as the reverse complement.
AAGCGAAGTTTCGGGGGAAACCCGGATATCGGACTACCGAAGTATTTTTCTGTGCGGTTTGATGCGCATACAAGAACCCCTTATGGAATAGCAACGCATCCGTGCCTCTCGGGCAGCGATGGGGAGGTTTTGTTGCAATGCGACCCCTGTAGTCATGCTCAGAGACACAGGAAATGGCTTGCATTCAGCATACCGAGCCCCTCTTTTATGAGCATGATGGAGAGCAGGTTCATCTTCAGGAAAATATACTCTCAAATCAGCACGTTTTAGTGTCAAAAGATACGTCCACTAACAGCATTATGCTATGCGGGTTGTTGGGTATCTCTTCAGAGCTCGATAACAAAAAGAGAAAACCGTTTCAGTTTTTCTGAGACGGTTTTTTGTATAAAAAGAAAACCTCCTACCATGCGTGATGTTTTCAACACTTCAAAGTGATATTAAAATTTGATTTGTCAGCAAGGTGTTGCGGTGTGGCAACTGCAAGCGGTAACAAATCAAAAAGAGGTCACAATGGGTACCCACGATCGTGTTGACTTAATTGACTTCCCTTCAAAAGCGTGCCTACCGCAATAGGATGGTTCAAGATATTTGTGGTGATCATCCCGAAATCGATCTGCCTACGCTGCACGCCCTTCAGATTGTCTGAGGTGCCCCGGTTTCGGTTACATTTGCTCGCATATCAGGAATGTTATCATTAATGAAGACGGCCACAAAGTAACCGTAGAAAGGCGAAGACGTGCCGGTAGCGTCAATGGTCAGCCGCTTTTCCGCCGCTCAAGAGAGAGGAAAACAGACATAGCGCCAGAATACCGATCCACCCTCTTTTCATGGAAATGTTCCTTGGTTTTTGGGCTGTCCGTCTTCGATGGGAGTGTTGTGACAAAGAACACAAGAAAAAAGCCAACATCTACATCAGAGAAAAAGGTATACCCCGGATACGTCACTTCGTACGCTGAATCCTCACAGGTAGCCTCATTACGTATCTTGGAAACACGGTCACTCCCTACGTCCATAATACATAATATAGTTAAATTACGTAGTGTATTAAACGTCGCTTCCGTTTTACGGCCTGTTTTCAGCGAATTTCGGAAGGCAGGGCGTCGATGCGCCTTTTTGCAAAGCCAGCCGCCTTCGTGAGTTTTGAGGGAAAAGATTTATGAATCCTATGAGATACGCTTTTAGGCTGTTTTGCCTCCCTCACGGCATTGCTTGCAAGAGGTTTGGAACCGTAAGAGCGGGCAAGCCTCCCTTTTCTGCAATCCGTCAGGATAGTTGTAGATAGTGTTTCGGTTCCGTCCCGCCGCATCGGCAATCTGTGATGCGGCAAAATCAACGGCGACGGGGTTCAGAGGGTGCCGCACTGGGATTTCGGAAATTCACGGACGTCAGAACCGCTTCTTTTTTTCACTGTCATCATAAGCGTTATAGCCTTGTTATGGCCTATCGGTGACATGAACCAAGGCGAAAACAGATTGTTTTTCTTGACTTGATGCCTTGTGAGAAACATAAATAGCCTATGTAATGGCCTCAATGCCTTTATCAACTTTACTTTGGGAGGAAGAGATGAAAAAAATTTTTGGCTGTATTGATGGGCGTTTGCGCGCTCCTCTTTGCCGTGCGCGCTGAAGCCGCGGGCCCCGCGAAATTCCATATCGGCATATGCACCGGCACGGTGTCCCAGTCTGAAGACGATCTGCGCGGTGCCGAGGCCCTGATCGCCAAGTATGGCGATGTGGCCCACGGCGGCATGGTCAAGAACCTCACCTATCCCGACAACTTCATGACCGAAATGGAAACCACCATTTCCCAGATCGCGTCCCTTGCGGACGACCCGCTCATGAAAGTCGTCATCGTGAACCAGGCCATCCCCGGCACGACGGAAGCCTTCCGCCGCATCCGTGAAGCCCGTCCCGACATCCTGCTCTTCGCCGGCGAAGCGCATGAAGACCCAGGCGTCATCGAATCGGCCGCGGATCTCGCCATCAATGCCGACAACGTTGCCCGCGGCTACCTCATCATTGCCGCGGCCAAGAAACTCGGCGTGACCGATTTCGTTCACATTTCCTTCCCCCGTCATATGAGCTACGAGCTGCTTTCCCGCCGCCGCAACATCATGGAAGCGGCCTGTAAGGATCTCGGCATCAACTTCCACTTTGAAACCGCCCCCGACCCGACCAGCGACGTGGGCGTGGCCGGCGCGCAGCAGTTCATTCTGGAAAAGGTTCCCGCCTGGGCTGCAAAGTACGGCCCCAAGACCGCCTATTTCTGCACCAACGACGCGCACACCGAGCCCCTCCTGAAGCGTATCGCCGAAGGCACCGGCTACTTCCTCGAAGCCGACCTGCCGTCCCCGCTGATGGGCTATCCCGGCGCGCTCGGCATTGATCTCGCCGATGTGTCCGGCAACTTCCCCGCCATCCTGAAGCGCGTGGAAGAAGCCGTCGCCGCCAAGGGCGGCGCCAAGCGCATGGGGACATGGACGTACTCCTACGGCTTCACCAACTCCCTGGCTCTTGGGGAACTCGGCAAGAAGCTCGTGGAATCCGGCGTGGACGCCAAGAACTTCCGCCGCAAGTTCAAGATCAACGATCTCTTTGACGCCTACAATGCCGCTACCCCCGGTTCCACCTGGAACGGCGGTTTCTACCGCGACGTGCAGACCGGCGTGGAAAAGAAGAACCACGTGCTCGTCTATCAGGATCTCTACATGTTCGGCCTTGGGTACCAGAAGACCACCGACATCAAGGTGCCTGAAAAGTATCTGAACATTAAGTAACGCGTTTTTTGCGGCGTATCCGCGCCTTGCGGGGTGCGGATACGCCTTCTCCTCGTGCCGGGCACAGAGAAGCTTGGCGCCGAGTACGATGAAAGGGCGGAACCTCGCGGTGAGGGGCCCTTTCCGTCGCAATTGAGCGACAGCGTCCCTGTGGCGTACACGATAATTTGTATCAGCAGGCCATCTATGGAAAAAGAGCCGTTGCTCCGCGTTGAGGGAGTTGGCAAAGCCTATTATGGCAACCGGGTGCTGAAAAACGTGTCCTTCTCGCTGGAGAAGGGGCGGATTCTCGGTCTGGTTGGGGAAAACGGGGCCGGAAAGTCCACTCTGATGAACATCCTGTTCGGGATGAACGTTATCCGTGAGACTGGCGGTTACGAGGGAAGCATTCGCATCAATGGGGAGGTCGTCCACTTCCGCAGCCCCATGGATGCGCTTCACGCCGGCATCGGCATGGTGCATCAGGAGTTTTCCCTGATCCCGGGGTTCACGGTGACCGAAAACATCGTGCTCAACCGGGAATCCGTGAAATACAATCCGCTGGTGGAGGCTTTCGGCGACCGCTTGAAAACGCTTGACCGCGAGGCGATGTCCAAACGCGCGGAGGAGGCGATCAGCAAGCTCAACGTCTCGCTGGACAGCGGCACCCTGATTTCGGAACTTCCCGTCGGCCACAAGCAGTTTACGGAAATCGCCCGCGAAATCGACAAGGAAAGCACGCAGATCCTGGTTCTGGACGAACCGACCGCCGTGCTCACCGAATCGGAAGCGGAAGTCCTGCTTGCCTCCATGCGCCATCTCGCCAGCATGGGCATCGCCATCATCTTTATTTCCCACCGCCTGAACGAAGTGCTCAATGTCTGCGACGACATCGTGATCCTGCGTGACGGCGAGGTCGTGCTGTCCGTCACGTCGGACAAGACCTCGGTACGCGAAATCGCGGCGAAAATGGTGGGCCGCAGCATCCGGGGCGATGCCGAGGCCGGGGTCGACACACGTACCTTCGGGGCGCCGTTGCTGGAGCTTGAGCACCTCTGGGTGGATATGCCCGGCGAAACGGTGCGCGACGTCAGCCTTTCCGTCCGGGAAGGGGAAATCCTCGGCATCGGCGGGTTGGCCGGGCAGGGCAAGCTCGGCATCGCCAACGGCGTCATGGGGCTGTACCCTTCCGGGGGCACCGTGCGCTTCGCCGGGAAGGATCTGGGGCTCAATGATCCCATTGCGCCGCTCGCCGCCGGGATCAGCGCGGTATCCGAGGACAGGCGCGGCGTGGGGCTGCTCCTTGAGGAGTCCATCGCCTGGAATATCGTTTTCGCCGCGTTGCAGAACCAGAAAAAATTTCTGAAGCCGGCTTTCGGCGGCCTGTTGCGCCTGCGCGACGAGGAGGCCATCGACGAATGCGCCCGCAAGTATATCCGGGAGCTGGAAATCAAGTGCGTGGATGAAAAGCAGCTGGTGCAGGAGCTTTCCGGCGGGAACCAGCAGAAAGTCTGCCTTGCCAACGCGTTCGAGATGCATCCCAAGCTGCTTTTTGTGGCGGAGCCCACCCGCGGCATCGACGTGGGCGCGAAAAAGGTGGTGCTCGACACGCTCAAGCGCCATAACCGCGAATACGGCACGACCATCGTTATGATCTCCTCGGAGCTGGAAGAGCTGCGTTCCGTTTGCGATCGGATTGCCATTACGTCCGGGGGCACCATCGTCGGCATCCGTCCTGCCACCGAACCGTCGGAAGTTTTTGGATATCTCATGCTGGGCGCAACGAATACGGAAGGGACTACCGCATGAAAGGACTCAAGGAGTTTATCGAGGACGCAGGCTGGCCCCGCCTCCTGATCGCGGCTTTTCTGGTGCTGCTGTTTGTCGCCGCGCCCTTTGTGGACGTGCGGCTGGACGCTTCCATCAGCGATACATTGGTGCGTTTCGGCATGAACGGGGTCATGGTGCTCGCCATGGTGCCCATGGTGCAGTCGGGGTGCGGCCTGAATTTCGGTTTGCCTCTGGGCATCATCGCGGGCCTCGTCGGCGCGGTCACCAGCGTCGAGCTCGCCCTGCAGGGGCTTCCCGGCATCCTTGCGGCGATGGCGATCGCCACGCCCATCGCGGTTATCCTCGGATGGGGATACGGCGCGCTGCTCAACCGGGTCAAGGGCGATGAGATGATGATCGCCACCTATGTGGGGTTCTCTTCCGTGGCCATCATGTGCATCATGTGGCTCATACTGCCGTACTCCAGCCCCAACATGGTCTGGGGCTACGCGGGGAAGGGGCTGCGCACGACCATTTCGGTGGAGGCGTTCTGGCAGAACGCCATCGGCGATATCGGCGCCTTCAAGCTTGGGGACTTCTTCTTTTTCCCCACCGGCATGTTCCTGTTCTTCCTGTTCTGCTGCGGGGCGATGGCGCTGTTCATGCGCACCCGTACAGGGACGGCCATGACCACCGTGGGCTCAAACCCCGAATACGCCCGGGCCAGCGGGGTGAACATCAACCGCATGCGCACGCTTTCCGTGATCATCTCCACGGTGCTCGGCGCGATCGGCATCATCATCTACGAGCAGAGCTTCGGCTTCATCCAGCTCTATATGGGGCCGTTTTACATGGCTTTCCCGGCGGTCGCGGCTATCCTCATCGGCGGCGCTTCGGTTAAAAAGGCCAGCATCATGAATGTGGTAGTGGGCACGTTTCTCTTTCAGGGCATCCTGACCATGACGCCATCGGTCATCAACAGCATGATCCAGACGGATATGTCCGAAGTTATCCGTATCATCGTGTCCAACGGTATGATTCTGTATGCGCTGACCCGTGTGACGAAGGTGAAATCATGAAACCGACCCCTCTTGATGCTTTCCGGCTGTTCCTTATCCGCAATGCCGTGCCGCTGGTCTTTCTTGTGGTCAGCGCCATCGCCATCCCCATTTCCCAGTTTTCGCTTTCCTACCTCGTCCAGGAACTTTTGGTGCGGCTGTCGCGCAACTCCTTTCTGGTGCTTTCCCTGCTCATCCCCATCATGGCGGGCATGGGGCTGAACTTCGGGATGGTGCTCGGCGCCATGGCGGGTCAGATCGGCCTGATCTTCGTCTGCGACTGGAACATCGTCGGCGTGCAAGGGATGCTTCTCGCTGCGATCATCGCCTTGCCGCTGGCCATCGCCTTCGGCTGGCTGTGCGGCTTTGTGCTGAACAAGGCGCGGGGCCGGGAAATGGTCACGTCCTATATCCTCGGCTTCTTCATGAACGGGGTGTATCAGCTGGTCGTGCTGTACTGCTTCGGCAGCCTCGTCCCCATCCTCAGCTCGAAGCTCCTGCTGTCGCGCGGCTACGGCATCCGCAACGTGACCAACCTCGACGGGATGCGCCAGAGCCTCGATTCGCTCATCCCCCTGAACATCGGCGGCATCGACATCCCGGTGGCCACGTTCCTGCTCATCGGGTTGTTCTGCCTCTTCATCATCTGGTTCCGCAAGACCAAGCTCGGTCAGGACATGCGGGCGACGGGGCAGAACATGGCGATAGCCAACGCCGCCGGCATCCCGGTGATGCGCACCCGGATCATCTCCATCGTCATTTCCACGGTCCTCGCCTGCATCGGGCAGATCATCTTCCTGCAGAACGTGGGCACCATGAACACCTACAACAGCCATGAACAGGCGGGCGTCTTCGCCATCGCCGCCCTGCTCGTGGGCGGGGCGACGGTATCGCGCGCCTCCATCCTCAACGTCTTTGCCGGGATCGTCCTCTTCCACCTCATGTTCATCGTCTCGCCCATGGCGGGCAAATATCTGGTGGGGGACGCCCAGATCGGGGAATACTTCCGCGTGTTCATTTCGTATGGCATCATCGCCTTGGCGCTGGTGCTGCATGCGTGGAGACGCTCCACGGACAGGGATCGCGCCCGCGCCCAGTTTCGCGGCGCAGAAGGAGGTGCGGCATGAAGCGGCTGCTCGTCCGTCTCATCCTGATCCTGTTGCTCGCGGGCATCGGCTTCTGGTGCTTCGTTTCCGGCAAGGCCTACGACATCGTGCTGGAAAACATCCCGCTGGAGGCCGATGGACGTACCTATCCCGCCATGGAAGCCGTAAACGCCTATGTGGACAAGGACCCGGACCCCATCCTGCTGCTCGACGGGGACCGCATGGTCGCAACGGCGGTTGGTTCCCGCCATATCCTGCGGATCGACGTGCTTGATGAAGACGACAACGTTTTGGAAACGCATGTCTATCCCTTTACGATGAAAGACCTCGGCACGTCTTTGTCGCTGAATGTCCCCTATGCGTTCAGCAAGGGGAAAAAACAGTAGCCGGAGCCGCCATTCCCGGGCGGCGGATAGCAGCAGCCGTGGCGCAGGCATGGAACCGCCGGGCTGCGGCCTGACCTTTCCGAAGGTGCGCGTTCCGCGCCCGGCATCGTGGCGATGCCCATCGGAAAAAGAAGGCTGCGGACGGTGGGCATTCAGCGATTGCCCGCGAAGGAGCCAAGGGGGCCGGCGTGCCCCGGCCTGACGCCAAGGGCAGGCTTCCTTCCGCTTGCCGGATTTGGGTGATACGCCGCAAAGGCGGCAAGCAAAGAGATCCGTATGCGGGTGGATAACCAAGAGGGGGGCAACCCCCTCTTTTCTGTCCCAAGCCCGGGAGGAAAGCCCCTGACCGGAAGGAAAGGGGCTTTCCGCAGTCCTCCGCAGGGGCGAGCCGCGCTCAACCGGAGCAGTGGCCGCACTAAGCCGGAACACGGCTGCTACAAGAAGGGGTACCGGGAAACACCCGCCTCCCTTGGCGGGACGGCGTACGCCTGATGCCGTCGATAAAGGAACAGCCCAAGCCGCAAGTACGGCTCAGGCTGTTGCAGGGAGCAACGTATGCCATATGGAAGGGATACACGCTCAGCGGGTGGGGCTATCCTTCGTTTTTCTTTTTCAACGGCTTAAATACGGAAAGATACACCACAAACAGGAACATGAGTATCGTGCAGAGGTTCTGAGACGTGCAAAAGATATTCATCCAGATGCTTTCTTGGGGGATTGCAATCTCCTGAGGCTGGGAAAGGTAATAGGCGTACTGGCTGTGTGTGAAAGGTAAAAAGACGAACATCCCGTATATGATGAATGTAATGTTCACAAGGTATTTCAAAAAGATCCATCGGAAGGTAAAAAATCCCCAGTTTGTATATACGGAATAGAGCAACCCTGTGATCAAACAGCCTCCGGCGCCGGGCCCGACAATGATGAAATCTATATAAAATAAAATCTTGTTGAATGTTATCTGCTCATGGGCTGTACTGGGGTGGAACAGGCAGAACAGTATGACCATAGTCGTTGCCCCTCCGCCCCAAAGAGCGGCAAAAAACAAGTGGGCAAATTTCAAATACCGTTTTTGCTGGATAGTGAGCGGTTTTTTCAGCATGGCTGCACCCTTAAAGGGATGTCTCCCGTTTTTTCGTAAATCCGGACGGTGGGCGATGGATCCGGCAGGTTCCTTTCCTGTAGGGTATACGGGACTCTCCTTGGTTTGTACAATTCTTGATAACTGTGAGGTATGCTTTACTTTCTGAAGAAGGAAGGATGCCCGGGGGGCGGGATGTCGCGGCTTCCCGCAATGGCTTTAGCCGCCGCTGTCGGCGTCGGAATCTGTTCTGGATCGGCATATGGGCAGGCGGCATAAAAACGGAAGAAAGGAAAAGGGCGGGGCGGTTTTCGACGGGCATCTGTGCTCCTAATATAACCGTAAGGTCGAGTCCGGGCCGCCTTTTCATGCCGGAAGAGCCCGCGCAGCCAGAACGCCTGTCCGCCTCGAAACAGGCTTGAGAGCGTGCCCCCTATCTTCGGGTAGGGCTTGGCAACTGCCGATTTTTCCTTCTCAATCCATGACGTCACTCTGAGAACAAAGGCAGGCTCCCCCCAGGCATGAGAAGCCTGCCTTTGCCTTGGAAGTCCCAATCCCAAGCGGCATGGGCCCTGCTCCAGGGACAGCTTGCCGATAAGGCTACCACTGCGCTTGCGATGATGGGCGAGAGTCCAATAAGGAACGGGGCGGTTTTCCAGATGCCCTTGGTATTGGCCCCGTCGTTGCCGTGCAGTATGGCGGCCGTGGAGCCGTTTTTTCCTAACATATGTACTATGTTAGAAATTCAGAAAAGCGGCGGTGACGGATGTCAGAGAGTTCCCGCGCATGTTTCAGGAGGGAGGCCCGTGCCTGTGGGCTCCTCCAAGGAAAAGGGCATGGAGGCATCCTGCCGGAGGGAAGGGGCCGCGTGTGGGGTGGCCGGGCAAGAAGATCCGCCGCGGTGGCGCCGGAATGTCCAAAGGCGGCGAACCGCGGCCCCGAAGGGGAGGACGGGGGCAATGAAGGGTGCTTGACGCCATGTGGGCGAGCGTGTAGGAGACGTCTCTACTTTTGTTTAAACGGATGTTGGATGCTGGATACTGTAATCATTGGATAAGTGAGTTCCGCTGGCCGTAGGGCCGGTGGATCGCGATCATGGCTGGCCGCCTTGAGCGGCGTCTTGTCGTTTATCCATTGATAAGGGGTAATCCCGTGAACATTTCCCGTCTTGAACAAAGAACCCTCCATACGCTCGCCAAGGGCGGAAGAATCCTGATAATCCGTGACGGTTCCGGCAAAGTGGCCGATGTGGAATGCTATACCCGCGAGGGCTGGCTGCTCTGCGATTGCACGTTGGAGATCTTCAAGAAGCTGAAAAGCAAGCAGCTCATCAGTTCAAAGAACGGCCTTCCCTACCGCATCACGCCGGAAGGCCTGCGCGCGGTGCGATCTCAGTGCGACAACCGCTGAGGTACGAGGAGCCGGCCTACATCGCGCCGGGACAAAGGCGAAAGATGAAAACGGGCTGAGCCCCACACCTCCGAGCCCCGTCAGCCCCCCGTTCGTCTCTTCAGCGAACGGGGGGCTTCATCGCGGCGTCAGGCCGCGCATGGCGATGAACCGCTTTTGCCCGAATCCCAAGGAGCGGTTGGGGTGAAGACGCATTCCAAGCCCCCCCAACCCCCGCTAACCCCTGAGTCCCCTGCCGGT
>USCL01000103.1 GCA_900553145.1 uncultured Desulfovibrio sp. | reverse complement strand
GGTAAGGCAAATCTGGCGCGGGCTGATCCAGCCGTTTTGGATGACGTGCGTGCCGCCGATGGTGTCTTCGGTATCCACGCCTTCCAGATAATCAAAGAGATCATTGGCGATATTGGCGACCGTGTGCAGACAGAAGCACCCCACCATCACGACCGCAAAAATCCCCCAGGGCCAATAGCCGAGATCCCGGGCCGCCAGCGCCCCCCCGAGCCCTACCGGGATAAGATCCACGATGAAGAACGGCGGGCGCAGCGCCTGCCACCATGCCTTGGCGAGCTGGCGCGCGGTCAGCGCGGGCGCGTCAGGCCGTTTCGGGGCCAGAGCCCGTCTCAGCTTGCTTTCCATGAATCCTCCCCAAAAGCGGACGGCCGCGCCCGCGTCGAATCGTTTTGCAGCATCGGTGCCGGTTGTACACCGGGAACGCCGCCGGTTCAATGCGGAGGCGGGACAGCCCGGCCAATGGATGGGAAAACAGCCTCCCGTCAAACGGAACCGGGCCGCGAAACACGGAAAATGCCGTGTCCCCTTGACAGGTTCCCCTTGCTGCCGTAAAGATAGACAGCTTTTTATCAAGCACACTCTGGCAGCGGCCTGGGGTGCTCGTCCCGCCCCGCGGCATGGGTCCGCGGAACGCGTACGGGTAGAAGGGTCAGGGCCGGGGTGGAAGCAAACCCCCATGTCGAAGGAGACATACTCATGGCATACGTTAGCATGAAGCAGATGCTGGAAACCGGCGTCCATTTTGGCCACCAGACCCGTCGTTGGAACCCCAAGATGCGTCCGTTCATTTTCGGCGCCCGTAACGGCATCCATATCATCGACCTCCAGCAGACCGTGAAGCTGTACCGCACCGCCCACGACAAGATCGTGGAAACCGTCGCCAACGGCGGTCGCGTGCTGTTCATCGGCACCAAGCGTCAGGCTCAGGAAGCCGTCGCCGCCGAAGCCGGCCGCGCCGGCCAGTTCCACGTGACCAACCGCTGGATGGGCGGCACCCTCACCAACTTCGCCACCATTCAGAAGAGCATCGAGCGCCTCAAGAAGCTCGAAGCCATGTTCGCCGACGGTTCCGTGAACCGCTACCAGAAGAAGGAAATCCTGACCCTGCAGCGCGAAATGGCCAAGCTCGAACTGACCCTCGGCGGCATCAAGGATATGGATCGCCTCCCGCAGCTCGCCTTCATCATCGACCCCAACCGTGAAGAAATCGCCGTCAAGGAATGCCGCAAGCTCGGCATCCCGATCGTGGCCGTCACCGACACCAACTGCGATCCCGACGTCATCGACTACATCATCCCCGGCAACGACGACGCCATCCGCGCCATCAAGCTTTTCGTCACCGCCATGGCCGAAGCCTGCCTCGAAGGCGACGCCATGCGTAAGGACTCCAAGAACAAGGACGCCGAGGAAGAACTGAAGAAGGCTGCCGCCGCCGAAGCCAAGGCCGAAGAAGCCCCCGCTGCCGAAGCCGCCGCCGAATAACCAACGTTTTCCGGAGATTCTCATGAGCATCACTGCTGCTATGGTTAAAGACCTGCGCGAAAAGACCGCCGCGGGTATGATGGACTGCAAGAAGGCCCTCACGGAATGCGACGGCGACATGGAAAAGGCCGTCGACTGGCTCCGTCAGAAGGGTCTTTCCAAGGCCGCTAAGAAGGCCGGCCGCGCCACCTCCGAAGGTCTCGTGGGCTTTGAACTGGCCGCCGACGGCAAGTCCGGCGTGGCCGTCGAAGTCAAGTGCGAAACCGACTTCGTGGCTCGCGGCGACAAGTTCCAGGGCTTCGTGAAAGACATGGTGGCTCAGGTTGCCAAGGGCGAATACGCTGACTCCGAAGCGCTGCTCGCCGCTCCCTTCGTGGCCGACGCCTCCGTCACCGTGAAGGAAGCTCTTGATGGCGTCATCGCCACCACCGGCGAAAACATGGGCCTCGGCAAGTTCGCCAAGCTGGAACTCGCCGCGGGCAAGTCCGGCATGATCGGCGGCTACCTGCACTCCAACGGCAAGCTCGCCGTGCTCGTGGAAATGCAGACCGGCAGCGACGCCGCCGCGGCTTCCGAAGGCTTCCACGAAGTGGTGAAGAACGTGGCCATGCAGATCGCCGCCGCTTCCCCGCTTGCCGTGTCCGCCGAAGGCCTGAACCCCGAAGTGGTCGAACACGAACGCGAAGTCTATCGCCAGAAGGCCCGTGAAGAAGGCAAGCCCGAACAGATCATCGAAAAGATCGCCGAAGGCGCGGTCAAGAAGTTCTGCAAGGACGTGTGCCTGCTCGACCAGCTCTACATCCGCGACGACAAGATGACGATCGCCGATCTCATCAAGGGCGTCGCCAAGACCGTCGGCGAGCCGATCACCGTGGTCCGCTTCGTGCGGATTCAGCTCGGCGCCGAATAGTCTACGCCACTGACTGCAAAAGGGGGGCCATGCCCCCCTTTTTTGTAATCGCAACCGTAGGATCCGATAATGAGTCTCTATTCCGGCGCACATGTGCTCATCACGGGAGGGTTGGGCTTCATCGGCTCCAACCTCGGCATCCGCCTTCTCGAGGAAGGCGCTTCCGTTACGCTCGTCGACAGCCTCATCCCCGAGTATGGCGGCAATCCGGCCAATATCCGCGGTTACGAATCCCGCCTCAAAGTCAATATTTCCGACGTCCGCGATCCCCACAGCATGAAAACGCTGGTGCAGGGGCAGGATTTTCTGTTCAACCTCGCCGGGCAGACCAGCCATATGGATTCCATGGCCGACCCGTATACGGATCTGGACATCAACTGCAAGGCGCAGCTTTCCATCCTTGAAGCCTGCCGGCACGCCAACCCGGGCATACGCATCGTGTTCGCCGGGACGCGGCAAATTTACGGCAAGCCCGACTACCTGCCCGTGGATGAGAACCATCCCGTCCGCCCCGTCGATGTCAACGGCATCAACAAGATGGCGGGCGAATGGTACCATATCCTCTACAACAACGTGTACGGCATCCGCGCCTGCTCCCTCCGCCTCACCAACACCATCGGGCCGCGCATGCGCATCAAGGACGCCCGCCAGACCTTCCTCGGCGTATGGATCAGGCAGGTGCTCACCGGCAGGCCGTTTGAAGTGTGGGGCGGCGAGCAGCTCCGCGACTTCACCTATGTCGACGATTGCGTGGACGCCATGATGCGCGCCGCGCTGCATGAGGAGGCCTTCGGCCGGATCTTCAACATCGGCGGCGGCAAGCGCATCTCTCTGCGCGATCTCGCCGATCTGCTCGTGGACACGGCGGGCGAAGGGGCTTATGAAGTCCGGGAGTATCCCGCCGACCGCAAAAAGATCGACATCGGCGACTACTACGCCGACGACGGCCGCCTGCGCTCGCTCCTCGGCTGGGAACCCAAAACCGAACTCAACGACGGGCTCCGGAAGATCATCGGCTACTACCGTCCGCGGCTTCAGGATTATTTGTAAGGATCGCCATGAACGCACCACGTATCCCGCAGGCCAACCCCGGAGCGGCATTCCACAACCGGCGCGACGCCCTGCTCAAGGCCGCCGCCGACGTGCTGGACAGCGGCTGGTACATCAACGGCAAGCAAGTCAGGCAGTTTGAAGAGGCGTTTGCCGCGTTCTGTTCCGCGAAACACGCCGTCGGCGTGGGCAACGGGACCGACGCCATCGAAGTGGCCCTGCGCGCCCTCGGCATCGGCAAGGGCGACCTCGTATTCACGGTTTCCCATACGGCCGTGGCGACCGTCGCCGCCATCGAATGCGCCGGAGCGACGCCCGTGCTCGTGGACATCGATCCGGCGACCTACACCATGTCGCCGGAAAGCCTCCGCAAAGCGATCGGAGCGGCCCGCGAAGGCCGTTATCCGGGCAGGCCCGCCGCCGTGCTCGCGGTCCACCTCTACGGCTGCTGCGCCGATCTGGACGCCCTCCGCGCCGTCGCGGGGGATCTGCCCCTCATCGAGGACTGCGCGCAGGCCCACGGCGCAACCTACAAGGGCCGCCCCGCCGGGTCCACCGGCGTCATCGGCACGTTCAGCTTCTATCCGACCAAAAACCTCGGCGCGGTAGGCGACGGCGGCTGCGTGGTCACCTCCGACGACGCCCTTGCTGAGCGCATGCGCAGCGTGCGCGAATACGGCTGGCGGACGCATTACCTGAGCAGCGAGCCCGGCATCAACACCCGGCTCGACGAGCTGCAGGCCGCGTTCCTTAATATCCTCCTGCCCGAGCTGCCCGCCAAGAACGCCAAGCGCCGCGCGCTGGCCGATATGTACCGCCGCGAACTGGCCGATGTGCCCGGCCTTGTCCTGCCGGCGATTCCGGATACCGTGGAACCCGTCTACCACCTGTACGTCATCCAGTGCCCGGATCGCGCCGAGCTGCAAAAACGGCTCCGCGACAGGGGCGTGGGCACGGCCATCCATTACCCGTTCCCGGTGCACCTTCAGGACGCCTACCGGGACAGCGTGGCGCTCGCGCCGGGCGGCCTGCCCGTCACCGAGGCGATCATGCCGCGCATCCTGAGCCTTCCCATGTATCCCGAACTCTCCGAAGCCGACGCCGTTGCCGTCGCCAGGGCCGTCCGCGATGTCGTTTCCTCTCTGACCAAGGAGCGTGCATGAGTTCCGACACGTCCGGCAAACCCGGCATTACGGGTTTGGTCCTCACCTACAACGGCGAGCGCCTGCTCGGAAACTGCCTGAAGTCCCTCGCGTTCTGCGACGCCGTCATCGTCGTGGACTCGTTCAGCACCGACGCCACGGAATCCATCGCCCGGGAACACGGCGCGACGTTCGTGCAGCACCCTTGGAGCGGTGCCCTCCCCCAGTTCGAATACGCCCTCGGCCTTGTCGGAACCGAATGGGTGATTTCCCTCGATCAGGACGAAATCTGTTCGGAACCGCTCCGCGACGCCATCCTGAGCGCCCTGCCCGGCGCGCCCGCCGATCTCTGCGGCTACTACCCGGCGCGGCGCTCGTGGTATTACGACCGCTTCCTCAAATACAGCGGCTGGTACCCCGACCGCCTGCTGCGCGTTTTCCGCCGCAACGGCGTCCACTTCACCCAGAGCGGCGCGCACGAGCACATCGATCCCAACGGGCGCACGCGGGAATTGGACGGCGACATCCTGCACTACCCCTACAAAGATTTCCGGGAACATCTGGACAAGATCAACTCCTATGCCCAGCAGGGGGCCGACGATCTCGCGGCCCGCGGCAAAAAGGGAGGCCTCGCCCTCGGCGTGCTGCACGGCGTCGGGCGGTTCCTCCGCATCTACCTGCTCAAAAAAGGCTTCCTTGACGGCAAGGCGGGGTTCGTCAACGCGCTCCACGGGGCGTTTTACGCGTTCCTCAAGTATGTCAGGGTCGATGAAGGCAACTGGGGTTTTCCCTACAACCACCGATAAAAAAGGGAGAGGACATGGCCGAACTCAAGTACAAGCGCGTGCTGCTCAAGCTCAGCGGCGAAGCGCTCGCCGGAGAAAAACAGATAGGTATTGACCCTCATACGGTTTCAAAGATATGTGCAGAAATCGCCGATGTGGTGGATATGGGTCTTGAAGTCGCGCTGGTCATCGGCGGCGGCAACATTTTCCGCGGGCTCTCCGCGTCCGCCGAAGGGATGGATCGTTCCTCCGCCGACTACATGGGCATGCTCGCCACCGTGCTGAACGCGCTGGCCGTGCAGGACGCGCTGGAAAAGACCGGCCATCCCACCCGCGTGCTTTCGGCCATCGCCATGCAGGAAGTCTGCGAGCCCTACGTCCGCCGCCGCGCCATGCGGCATCTGGAAAAGGGCCGCGTGATCATCTGCGCCGCCGGGACGGGCAATCCGTACTTCACCACGGACACCGCGGCGGCCCTGCGCGGCATGGAGCTCAAGTGCGACGCCATCATCAAGGCCACCAAGGTCGACGGCGTTTATGACAAGGACCCCATGAAGCACGACGATGCCGTGATGTTCAAGCACCTCAGCTATGAGGAAACCTTGCGGCGGCATCTCAAGGTCATGGATTCCACGGCCATCACGCTGGCTCAGGAAAACCAAGTCCCGATCATCGTGTGCAACATGTTCAACGGCAGCATCAAAAAGGTGGTCACGGGCGAGAACCCCGGCACCACCGTCGAAGGAGATTAAGCGTTATGGATAAAGAAACCGTCCTGCTGGATTCCGAAGAGCGCATGGACAAGGCCCTCGCCGCCCTGGATCGCGACTTCAGCCGCCTGCGCACCGGCCGCGCCTCCACCGGCCTTGTGGACAACATCAAGGTCGATTATTACGGCACGCCCACGCCCATCAGCCAGCTCGCGTCCGTGGCCATACCGGACAGCCGCACCATCACCATCCAGCCGTGGGATCGCGGCGCGTTCGCCAGTGTGGAAAAGGCCATCCTCAAGTCCGACCTCGGCCTGACCCCGGTGAACGACGGCAAGATCATCCGCATCTCCATCCCCCCGCTGACCGAAGACCGCCGCAAGGAACTCGGCAAGCTCGCCCGCAAGTCCGGCGAGGAGGCCAAGGTCGCCGTCCGCAACGTCCGCCGCGACGCCAACGACCAGCTCAAGAAGCTGGAAAAGGACAAGGCCATCTCCGAGGACGAACTCAAGAAGGCCACTGAAGACGTCCAGAAGCTGACGGACAAGTACGTCGCCAAGGTCGACGAAAAGTGCGTGGCCAAGGAAAAGGAAATCATGGATCTGTAAGAGGTGGGGCCGGGGAAGTTCCCCCTCCTCCAAAGAGGATTCCTCCCCGGCCCTTTGACCCTTATCATTGCAAGACGTCCGACTGGTGGGAAGCGGCGCAGCGTTTTTCCCTGAAAGAGGGGGAAAACGCCTTGTTAAGCCGCATGGCCCAATGGGGGGGGTGGGAAGCGCCGTGTATGCTTCCGTTTTCCCTCCGGTCTTTTTTACGTTGTTACGCCGAGGTTGCCTGACGTCCATGTCCGAACCTTCTCCGCTTCCGATCCCCGCCGCTGCGCTCCCGGCCCACGTCGCCATCATCATGGACGGCAACGGTCGCTGGGCGCAGGAGCGCGGCCTGTCCCGCAGCGAAGGGCACAAAGCCGGTGTCCGTGCGGCTAAAGCCATCGTGACCGAGTGCCGCACGCTGGGCATCCGTCATCTGACGCTCTACACCTTCTCTCAGGAAAACTGGGGCCGCCCCAAGGATGAAGTCAGCCTGCTCTTTCAGCTGCTGGTCAGCTTCCTTGGCGAAGAGCTTCCCTCCATGGAGCGCAACGGCATCAGCCTGCGCGTTTTCGGGGATCTCGACGGCCTGCCGCTTCCCGCGCGCACGGCCCTGCGCCACGCCATGAACCGCACGGCGAAGTGTTCCGGCATGATCGTCAATCTCGCCCTCAACTATTCCGGGCGGGAGGAGATCCTCCGGGCGGCGCGCCTGCTCATGCAGCGGGGCGTCAAGCCGGAAGGGGTGACGGAAGACGCGTTCAGGTCATGCCTCTACTCCGCGGGCCAGCCGGACCCCGACATCATTATCCGCACCAGCGGGGAGCAGCGCATCAGCAACTACCTGACCTTCCAGAGCGCCTACAGCGAGCTGTATTTCACGGCCACCTACTGGCCCGATTTCACGCCCGAAGCCCTTCGTCTGGCCCTCATCGAATATGCGGGCCGGAATCGCCGCTTTGGCCTGACACAGGAGCAGATTCAATGATCATCGCCTCAAAACATCTCCCAAGGGTCATCACCGGCGCTGTGCTGGTGAGCGTCCTCGGGGCCGCGCTGTACCTTTCCGGCCCCTACCTCTTCAGTCTGCTGCTCCTGTTCACGCTGGTCGGGCTGTGGGAATTCTACACCATGTTCTGGCCGCTCAAGGCCAACATCGGCGGGCGCATCCTCGGCCTTGTACTCGGCGGCCTGCTCATCACCACCGCATGGATGCGCCCCGAGATGGTCGTCTCGGCCCTCGCCCTTTCCACGCTGATCCTCGCCTGCATGTTCCTGTTCTGCTGGGCGCACGACGACAAGTACCGCTTCACGCGGGTCGCGGTCCTCGCCGGAGGGCTGCTGTACGTGCCCATGCTGATCATGCCCGCCCTGAATTTTTCCATCCACGAGCAGCTGCTGCTCATCTGCACGGCGGCGGGGTCGGACACGGTGGCCTATTTCTTCGGCATGCGTTTCGGCAAGCATAAAATCTGGCCCAAAGTCAGCCCCAAGAAGAGCGTCGAAGGCAGCGCCGCCGGGCTTGCCGCCAGCGTGGCCGTGGCGATCTGTTTCGGCCTCGCGTTCGGGGTGCCCACGGCCTCCGTCGGCGACTATGCCCTGCTGGGCCTTGTGCTCGGCGTGATGGCGCAGCTTGGCGACTTTTTTGAATCCGCGCTCAAGCGTTCCCGCTCGGTCAAGGATTCCGGAAACGTCCTGCCCGGCCACGGCGGCGTCCTCGACCGCGTGGACAGCCTGCTGTTCGTCATCCCGACCTACGAGTGCGCCAGAGCCCTCATGGCCTTTTTTTAAGGAACGCGGGCAGCGGGGGGAGAGCCCTTTTCAAGAAGGACGCCCTTTCCCCAATACCGCCAGTACGCGCCTGCCCCGTCTCCTTCCTCTGAAAACGGCGGCGACAGGGATGGGGAAAGCACACAAAAGACATTTTCGGCACGCATCGCTGCCGAAAGGTCCACACCGGGGAAGTTTCAGGACTTCCCTTTTTCACACCGGGAAACGCATGCTTCGTTACATCTCTGCACTTCCTTCCTCCGGATGGGAAACCAGCTTTCCCCGCTCCGTCGTCCTCTTGGGCAGCACGGGGTCCATCGGCGTCAACACCCTGCGCGTCATCGAAAAGCACCCTGATCTGTTTCAGGTTGCAGCGCTGGCAGGAGGACGCAACGTCGAGCGCCTGCTCGGGCAGGCCCTGCGCTGGCGGCCCCGGTACCTCGGCATCCAAACCGAAGAGGGGCGCAAAGCGTTGCTTGCCGCCCTCCCCTCCGGCTATCGCCCCGAAATCCTCGTGGGGCCGCAGGGATATGAGGAACTGGCCTCCCTGCCCGAAGCCTCCACGGTCCTCTCCGCGCAGATGGGCGCAGCCGGGCTGCGGGCCACAATGGCCGCCGCCCAAGCGGGGAAGGTCATCTGCCTCGCCAACAAGGAATCCCTTGTGCTCGCCGGGGGGATGCTGCGCGAAGCCTGCGCGAAAACCGGGGCGGTCATCCTGCCCGTGGATTCCGAGCACAACGCCGTCTTTCAGGGCCTGCGCGGGCGCGCGCCCGAAACGGTCAAGCGGATCATCCTCACGGCCTCTGGAGGCCCTTTCCGGGGTAAAAAACGGGATTTCCTCGCCACGGTGACGCCCGCACAGGCGCTCAGGCACCCCAACTGGAGCATGGGCGCGAAAATCACCATCGACTCGGCGTCGATGATGAACAAGGGGCTGGAAGTCATCGAAGCCCACCACCTCTACGGCCTGCCGCTGGAACGCATCGGCGTGCTGGTCCATCCCCAATCGCTGGTGCACTCGCTGGTGGAGTTCGAAGACGGTTCCCTCATGGCGCAGGCGGGGATTCCGGACATGCGCATGCCCATCGCCTACTGCCTCGCGTGGCCCCGCTGCCTCGACGCGGGCGTGCCGCCGCTGGATCTTGCCCGTTCCGGCGCCTTGACCTTCGAGGAGCCGGACTTACATTCCTTTCCGTGCCTTGAACTCGCCTGCCGGACCATCGGACGGGGTTCCGCCCTGCCCGTCGTGCTCAACGCGGCCAACGAAGCCGCGGTCGAAGCCTTTTTGTCCGGCGGCATCGGCTTCATGGACATTCCCGACATCATCGGCCGGGCGCTGGACGAGTGCGCGGCTCCCGATCCGGCTTCTCTCGAAGCCATCGAAACCCTTGACCACGAAACCCGGCTTCGCGTCGGCCAGTGGATAGAGAAGGTGTAAATGGACTTTTTGCTCAACATGCTCTCGCATTGGGAAAGCGCCCTCGCCGTGCTGCTTGTCCTTGGCGGCCTTATCTTTTTTCATGAACTCGGCCATTTCGCCGTCGCCCGCCTGTTCGGCATCGGCGTGCAGACCTTCTCGCTGGGGTTCGGCCCCAAACTCCTGAAGCTCCGGCGCGGCAAAACCGATTATTGCCTCTCCCTGATCCCCCTCGGCGGCTACGTGGCCCTTGCCGGGGAAGAGGACGAGGCCGAAGAGCCCGATCCCAAGGGCAAGGAAATCGACGGCGTGCTGTTCGCGCCTGAAGAGCTGTACTCCGGCCGCCCCGCGTGGCATCGCCTTTTGATCGTCCTCGCCGGCCCGGTAGCCAACTTCGTGCTGGCGCTGATCATCTACTGCGGCATAGCATGGGCCCAAGGCCAGACCTACCTGCTTCCCGAAGTCGGGAACGTCACCGCCGGGACCCCCGCCGCCACGGCGGGCATCCAGCCCGGCGACCGGGTACTCTCCATCGACGGCAAGCCCATCGAGAACTGGAACGCCGTCGCCGAAGGCATCGGAGCCGGAAACGGCAAGCCGGTGACCATCGTGCTGTCACGCGGCGGTTCGGAAATTTCTTTGAGCCTCACCCCTGAAGCCAAAACCCGCGCCAACATCTTTGGCGAGGAAAAGCCCGCGTGGCTCATCGGCATCATGGCGTCCGGCGCCGCCGGGCATCTGCCCCTCGGCCCGGTGGAGGCCATCGGAGCCGGGTTCAAGCAGACATGGGACATGATTGCCTTTACCTGCGAAAGCTTCGTCAAGCTCGCGCAGCGCGTGGTCCCGCTGGACAACGTGGGCGGCCCCATCCTTATCGCCCAGATGGTCGGCCAGCAGGCCGAACGGGGCCTTTCCGCCGTGCTGCTGCTCGCGGCGCTCATCAGCGTGAACCTCGGCATCCTCAATCTGCTGCCCATCCCGATCCTCGACGGCGGGCACATCGTCTTCTTTACGCTTGAAATGATTATAGGGCGTCCCGTCAGCGCCTCGGCGCGCGAATGGTCCGCGAAGGTGGGCATGGCGCTGCTGCTCGGGCTGATGGTCCTCGCCACATGGAACGATTTGACGAGGCTGTTCTCATGAGCGCCACACTGATCATGAACGCTTCCGAGGGCCGTATCCAGTTCGTGCTGGAGCAGGAAGGAACCCTCGCGTGCGCGCAGGAATGGAGCGCCCCCTCCAAAGGGACCGAGCTGTTGACGCCCGCGCTGGCGGACGCGTTCCAGCGTCTCGGCATCATGCCGTCCGGCATTTCGCGCATCGCCTGCGTGGCCGGCCCGGGAAGCTTTACCGGGCTGCGGCTCGTGCTGACCACGGCCGCCGCCTTCCGCAGGGCGACAAACGCCGCAGTGGCCCCGCTCAACGCGCTTCAGGCGCTGGCGGCCTCCGCCCCCTTCGGCCTCCTCTTTCCCCGGGGAACGCGCATCCGGGTCATCACGCACGCCCGTCGCGGCCTCGTGCACGGCCAGGACTTCCTGTCCGCGCCCGGTTCCGCCCTGCCCGTTCCAGTGGGCGAACCCTCCATGTGGGAGATCCCGGCAGCCTGCGGCGGCGAGCGCCCGGACATCCTCCTCGGCAGCGGCGTAGCCCGCAACCTGCCGCAGCTGCAGGAGCTGTTCGGGGCAAACGCACCGCTTTTCCTGCCGGAACTCGTCTACCCCACCGCGCAGGCATTACTCGACCTTACACTCGCCTTGCCTGCCGACGCATGGGTGCACAAGGATCTCGACCCGCTCTATCTCCGCCCCTGCGACGCCGT
>USCL01000102.1 GCA_900553145.1 uncultured Desulfovibrio sp. | reverse complement strand
CCGCCGTGCGCCCTTCCCGCCGCAGATCGGGGATGGGGATGGTTCCGATCAAGCGGGTCAGCGTGCGGATCACCGGCTGTCCGACCTGATGTTCATCCCCGAGCGGGCGCGGCGCAAAGCCCGCGAGGCTCGCGTATACAAGGGCCGGATCGATAAGGGCCGGATGGTTGGGCAGGAACAGGATCGGGCGGCCGTCGTCGCGGGAACGGACGGCTTCAAGCCCTTCCACCTCCACCCTGTAGCGCAGCCGCAATGCCCTGCGGACGAGGGACAACAAAACCCGGAACCCCGGCCCGTGCGCGACCGGAGGCAAGGGCGCAACCGCCGAGGGGGCAGGATCTGAAAGCGGTTCCGCAAGGTTTTGATGCCGGAATCCGCGCATCCCGGCCCAGAATGCGAGGGCAGCACCCAAGCTGAGAACGCCGAGCACGACATGCCCGTGCGAAGGCCGCAGCGGCGACAACGGCAGATACAACTGCCCGGCGAGCAGAATGCCGCAGAAGGACAGGCAGTTGTCCAGTCCGAGGATACGCCCCTTGTCCGTCGCCGCGGGGCGGACCTGAATGAAGCTGGTGATGGGGATAAGGTAAAGCCCGCCGCATGTCCCGGCGAGCGCGTAGAGGCCGAACAGCAACGGAAGCCGGAAGGCGGGATCGCCTGCGGCGACGAGCGGCACGAGGCACAGCAGGATGCCGATCCCCGCGATCGAGGGAACCAGCAATGTGCGCCAGCTTTCGGGAGTGCCTCTGGCGGCGAGCAGCGAACCCGCGCAGATGCCGACCATCAGGGCCACGGGCAGGAAGCTGGTCGCCGTATACGACAGGTCGAGTTCCGCGCCGCCAAGGTTGTTGATCTCGAGCAGCAGCAAGGTTGAAAGGAAATAGAAGAACGCCTCGGCCCAAATGACGAGATGCAGCGGGCCGTCCTTGCGGAGGGTGCGCAAGAAGCGGAAGGAATCGATGACGGCGGACCACGGGAAGGGATTGCGGCTTCCTGCCCCCGGGTACGAGGGGATGAACGCCGTGCTCACGAGCCCCCCGGCCGCGACGGCCACGGCCAATATCGCCACCAGCCAGCGCCCGAAAGGATAGGCCGTTTCGATCCACGCCTGATCCAGCGCCACACCGGCAAGGAATACCCCGAACAGGATGGACGCCGTAGTCCCGAGCTTGAACAGGGCGTTGATGCGGGGGACTTGATTCACGGGGAAGAGTTCCGGGATGGAGCCGTTGAGCGCCGGGCTGAACAGCGTGGAGCTCAGGCCCATGCAGAAGGTCATGGCGAGCATCCAGTTCCAGTCGAGCGTCACCATGCCCCACGCCCCGGCCAGCATGGCCGCGAGCTCCAGCGTCTTCGCGCAGACGACGAGGCTTTTCTTCGCGAACCGGTCGGCAAGCCAGCCGCTCCACGCGGAAAAGAGCACGAACGGCAGCGCGAACAGGAACGTCACCTGCGACTGGAACACCGCGTTGCCCGTAGTCACGGCAAGAAGCAAGCCAGCCTGCTTGAAGAAGTTGTCGTTGAAGGTCCCAAGGGCATAACTGGTCCCGAGGGCAAGCGCCTGATGCTTCCGATTCCCGTTGTCGGTACTCATGAAGGATCTCCGGAAAGGGTGCGTTCGTTCGCCGCGTCGGCCGCGGCAAGCAGTTCGTCGGCGTACGTCTTGACCTGTCCGAGCGCGTGCGCGGCGCAGGCAAGGTTCAGGGTGTATGAGAGCGCGCGCCCGTGCCTGTGCGGGATCAACAGGCCCGCCTGCTCCAGTACTTTGAGGTGGTGCACCACCGCCGATCGGCTTAGCGGCAGGATGTCCACAAAGGTTTTCAGTTCGATGGCTTCGCCCGGCTCGAAAAGCAGCAGGATCGTCTGCCGTGTCCCATCCCCCAACGCCGAGAAAACATCGGCGATGGCGGCCCACTCCTGAGGCAGTCCGTTGAGGTAGTGCGTGTTCATAACTAAATAACTAGTTTTTTAGTTATAAGAAGTCAAGTCTTTTCTTCCCAAGCTACGGCGTTCTCATGCAGGTGCCCGTCTGGATTCCCTTTTTGCTTTTTACTACACCCTGTTGCGTGCTTCCTGTCACAACGGGAACCTTCCCCGACCGCAGGACGGGGCTCCCCGGCACAGGAGGAACGATTTGTAACGCTATCGACAGAAACGGCGGCACACCTTATGAAAGATCTGGAGCGCGATCAAAAAACTTCGGGAAACGCGCACCCTCTCTTGCCCCGCCGGGCAGGATCGAAATACGCAAGAGGCGGTTTGCCATGAAAATCGGATTGGCTCTAGGGAGCGGCTCCGCACGGGGCTGGTCACATATAGGCATCATTGAAGCGCTCGCGGAGTTGGATATCCACCCCGAAATCGTGTGCGGGACGTCCATCGGATCGATCGTGGGCGCGGCGTACGCCACCGGGAACCTCGATAAGCTGAAGCAGCGCGTATGTGCGCTGACCAAGCTCAATACGGCGTCGTATTTCAACTTCAGCATGTCCATCGACGGATTCGTAAACAAGGAAAAGCTCAACGCGTTCTTCGCGGACTGCGTGATCCCGCCGGGCATGCTCATTGAAAACCTGCCCGTGCGTTATGCCTCCGTAGCCACCGAGGTGACCACCGGCAGGGAGTACTGGCTGAAAAAGGGCCCGCTCGAAGAGGCGATCTGGTCCTCCATCTCCCTTCCCGGCTTGTTCCCGCCCGTCTTCTACCATGACCGCTGGCTGTTCGACGGCGGGCTGGTCAATCCCGTGCCCATTTCCGTCTGCCGCGCCCTTGGGGCGGACATCGTCCTTGCCGTCAACCTGAACGGCGAACTCATCGGGCGGCACTCCGTCAAGAAGAAGCCCAAGGAAACCAAGGAAGGCGAAGGCGCTTTCGTGGAGCGTATCGCCATGACCATCAGGCAATACGGGACTACGCTGTTCCGCGAGAACGAACCTCCGGCACACCAGCCGCCGAGCATCTTCGGCACCATTGCCAGCGCCGTGGACATCGTGCAGGATAGGATCACCCGGAGCCGCATGGCCGGGGATCCGTCGGACATCTTCCTGACGCCGAGGCTCTCCCATGTCGGGCTACTGGAATTCTACAAGGCCGAAGAAATCATCAACGAAGGGAAGGCGTGCGTCAGCAGGGCGCTTCCGGCCCTTGAGACGCTCCTGCACACGGATTTTGGGCACGCGCACCAAGACGATTGACACGGCGGCCGATCAGGGCAAAACGCAAGGCGGGGAGGGATCAGTCCCGCCATGCGGTATTCCCCCGGCCGTCAGCCCCAAAGGTTCATCATGCCTACCGTTTTTTCCCATCCCGCACCCGTGCTCGCGCTGGCAGCCCTTTTCGGCGGGCGTGTCTCGACCCGGATGCTCCTCTTCGGCATACTGTGCGCCATATTGCCGGACGCCGACGTCATCGGCTTCAAGTTCGGCATCAGCTACGCCGACGCCTTCGGCCACCGGGGTTTTTCCCATTCCCTCGCGTTCGCCCTGCTCATGGGCTCCGTTGGCTTCGGGATGGCCCCGTTCCTGCGCGGTTCGCGCTTCATAGGGTTCCTTGTCGGCTTTCTGGCCGTCTCCAGCCACATCCTTTTGGACGCCATGACCAACGGCGGGCTCGGCGTGGCGGCGTTCTGGCCTTTCGACCAAACCCGCTACTTCTGCGGATGGCGGCCCATCCAGGTTTCCCCGTTCGGCTTCAAGGCGATCCTGTCGCAACGGGGGCTTGCCGTCATGCTCTCAGAGCTGCGCTGGGTATGGGGGCCGTGCCTCGCCGTCACGGCCATCGCCTTGTTCCTCAGAAAACGCGCACACGCCCGGCACTGAGGCTATCCCCTTTTCCTATGCGCCGCGAGCCCGAAAAACGGAAGAAGCCGCATCAGCCTTTGGACACGGGAGCATTCACACGGCAAGGGAATATCCGCAACGCTCTGGCATAGCCTTTGATTGATACACATCCAGAGTATGTTGAATTGTCAATATTTGTTGTTGGCAAGCTCACAACAAAGGCATTTTTCTTGAGTATCCATCTCAAATCTTATAAAATATCAATAAACTACCGTGACAAAGCCATTCATAGGCAAGGGGATGCCCCATGCGGAGCACCCCCCGGCCAGCGCCGTGCCGGAACTACGGATAAGACGGAAACATGGCGTTCGCCTTCCCCATGCCTGCGTGGAAAGCGTGTTGGCCAAAAGCAACCTTGAAACATTCCCAACCGCATCGCCAAAACGGCGGAAAGAGAGCCCCGAGGCATAAAGCCATTACAGCGTAAAGCGCGGCGTTTCAGCGGTCAGCTTATGGATTGCCGTTTCCGCCCCGGTGAAACGGCGGAGCAGTTCCGCAACTTCCTCGGCGGCCTGTTCGGCGACCGCCAGCGGCAGAGGCGGCATGGCGTCCACATTGATCACCGCGTTCACGGTTTCGGGCATCAGTTTGCTGCGGTTGCCGTTTTTCCAGCACCACGCACGGCAGAATACATCCTTCGTCGCCGTATCATAATAGATGACTTCGCCGGGCTGCGGGTGCTCCAGCACATCCGGCTGGCCGAGGGGGACATAGTTCTCGCTGCCGTCAGCAATGCCGAGGCGCAGATCGCCTTCAATGACGTTCCTGTCGTCGCCCCCGCACGGCAATAAATATTTCAGGCTGATGCAGTTGAATATCGCCACCAGCGGATTGATGAACGGAAGGGGCTTCCCGGAACGGCACCGCTTGACGAGATTGATCACGGACGGCGGGTTCTTCTTGGGCTTGATGCCCATGCCCGCAAAGGCCGCGGCCCACGCCTCCAGCACCGGCACATGCCAGAAATCCTCCAGCTCGTCACGGCGCACGCCTTCTTCGCACTGGGCCAGCAGTCCGGCCAGCTCGGGGATTTCCCGGGTGTTGTCCACGCCCTCCGCAACCACGACCATCCGTGCATAGCCCGGAAAGCGTTCAAAAACGGCCTGTTCAATCTCATACAGCATGAGGCTACCTCGGCAACGGCTTCCGCAGGCGCGAAGGCCCGAAATAGGTGGTGGCCCACGTCAGGGCCAAGACGAAAAGCGCCGCGAAAATGCTCGCCGCGATGTTCCAAGGCCACGGGGCGGACAGGGACAGGCGCATGATAAGCGTCCCGATCACGAAGCCGGAATTGCGGAACACGGCGTGGAAATCCGGCATGAACCGCTGCGAAATGAGCACCAGCGCGATGTCCGCGAAAATCAAAATGGTATAGATGGTTTCAAAAAAATCGGCGTCATTGCCGGTCTGCACGAAAAGCACCAGATCCCGGACGGCGATCCCGATAAACAGCAGGAACAGCACAAGCGAGATGAGCTTTTTCGACATGACGTAACGCATCTGCTCATCAGGATTCGTGATGTAATTCTGATGGGTGCGGAGCTGATAATAAAAACCAAGGCAAACGAAGATGATCAGCGCCCCCAATCCTGCGGAGGCGATATGCACCACCGGCTCAATGCCCGATGCGAGGCTCACCGGCTCGGGGAGCTTGGATAACTCTTTGAAGGCGTCCCGGAGCAGGATGAGGGCCATGACTTCGAACTGCTTGCCGAGCGATTTGGAAAGCGAACCGGAAATGGTCAGGATAAGCTCCATCACTTCCATGCCGAGGATGAGCGTAAAGGCCAGATGGATCGCCTGAAAGTGGCTCATGGGCGTGATATGTTCCAGCCACGGCGGCAGCATCCCCTGCCGGTTGGCCTCAATGCCCACAAGCCCGGCAAGATAAATAAGGAAGATCATGGTAGCGAGCGCACGCTGCGTGCGCCGGTGATCCCATAGCTGATGGACGACATCAAATAGATGGGTAATCGGTTCGCATTTCTCGATCACGGTTCGCGCCTTCATTCCGGACGGTTGTCGAGTAAGAAAATCAAGGCCCGTCATCCGTACGGACCTCCCTCGTTGCACGGCGCTCCACCGCCGCATTCCGGGCGGAACGCCCGTCAAACGGCCCTCTTGGCCCCGCCCCCTCATAAGCGGAGCCTGCCTCCCCCACTCCCTATGCCGTGTATGCGGGCGGCAAGGCTGCCCGTCGACGGGATTTTACTCTGCAAACCCTGCACACAGGAACCGAGAGATCTTGCCCCGCTCCTAGCCCACGGCCCGCCGCTTGTCAATCAGGAATGATTTTCAACTGTACAGGCCCGCATCCAGTTGAATGCTGCCATGCCATCAGTACAAAAAAGGGAACAAACCTCACCGGTATCATGGGCAATAGAGATTATATGCTTTTAAATATAAACAAATACCCTCGTATTGACTAGCCCGGCGCATCCCAGCATTTGACGCCACGCTGACCGGGAATAACGGGGACGGATGGCCGCCCTTTTCCGAAAACCTTCGCCTCTCCGCAATCCGGGAATGCGCACGGCGAACCCGTTGCCAGCGGCACAGGCCACGGTGCCGAATAAAAATTGGGGGCGGCGAGACACCCGTGCAACCTCCCCATGGCATTCCTGTCCGGGCGTGGCTGGCTTGAGGCCGGATTCCCAAATCGGCAAGGACAGGCCGCGCCGTCCGGCACAGCACGGACAGATCAACATACCCATATGTAACCGCTTGACCGTGTGTGCTTTCCCCCTTGATTTTTCCGCCCAAGGGAGGTCTTGCCGCCATCCACCGGGAACGATTCATTGATGAACTATCTCCTTCCCGTGTAAAGGATATTTTTCAGCCTGAAACAACAAAAAAGGGAAGGCCGAAGCCTTCCCTTCAGGGCAGAGGGATATCCGTTTACTTGTAGGAAGGTATGGGCTTCTTGATCAGCTTCAGGAACTTGTCGGTCGCATAGGAACCGTCTTCCACCTTCTTCAGCTCATCTTTGTTAATGCTGCCGATTTCGGCAAAAAATCTGGCCATTTCGCTCTGCCAATACTGGGCCTTGCTCTGGCCCTTGGAGGCATCGAACATGGCAAGCTGTTCGTCCAGATTGAAGACCGGGTGCGTCTGAAGATCGAGCAGGGCCAGATCGGCGGGGTAATCCTTGCCCGCCCACTCAAGGAAAAAGCGGCGGTATTCAGGGACAAGGGATTCCAGCGGCTCGTTCTGCAGCATATCCATGGCCCGCATATACACGGAGAGGAAACGGGCGGTCACTTCGGGATTCGCATCGGCATACTTGCGATCGGCCACGATTACACAAGGGCTGCCAAGGCCGCACAGCTTGGGGTTGGCGGCAAGCTTCCAGCCTTTGGCCTCGCCCACATACGCATGGGGGGCCCACAGGCATACGCCGTCCCCGATGCCGTTTTCATAGGCACTGAGCGCCTGCGCCTGATCCATATTCTTGATCACGATGTCCTTTTCGGTGAGCCCGAAAACGCGCAGCCACACGCTGAGCGCATAGTGGGCGGACGAGACGGTGGTGGTCAGGAAGGTCTTGCCCTTCACGGTTTCAGGGCTGCCGAGAACCTCCGGATAATCCTTGTTCCACCCTTTCACCTTGGCGATGGGGCTGTCGGGCCGGACAAGCACGCGGTTGATGAGGAACTCCTCATCGGCGTTGGCAATAACATACGTGTTATAGCGGAGAGCCCCCATCATGGCGGGCACTGCGCCGATGGCGGCGTACTGCCACTCTCCGGCGGGGAGCGCGTTCAGAATCGCCATGCCTGACGTGAAATACAGGATTTCAATATCCAGTCCGGCGTCCTTGTCCCAACCTTTTTCCTTGGCATACCAGATGGGGAACGCTTCGAATTCATCCATCCACGCGGTGCGGACTTTGGTCGGATTGGCGGAAAAGGCCGGCGCGCTTATGGCAAGACAAAGCAACAGAGCGATACAGCAACTGAAAAATTTTCTGAGGCGCATACGTTTCTCCTGATGACAAACATTCTTGGTGAACATGACTCGTGCCGTCAGTTCGAAAGGGGCACCTCCTTTGTGAGTGTTCCCGGCCCGGATTCCCCTCCGTGGCCGCATGGCACAGCGGACATCCAAATGTCACTGCTGTAGTTTTTATTTATGTATTATTTCAATATATTATATGTTTTAAACAAAAACAAATCTGATATTTATAGAATACTATTGAAACATCTACTGACTACGTTCACATGGACAATTTTTATCATTTTTATATTTTAATCAATAAAAACACTATATTAATAAAAGGTAAAAAAGAGAAAAAGACATAAAAAGATATTTACTGGAATATGTTGGTATTTCCAGTATCAATGTGTAATCTAATATGAAATACTTTACTTGGATGTATCAGATAGCCGTATTACTTGTCTAGTGATATATGAGATGTTCTCTTAAAAATACGGAATGAACCATTCTTCTTCAATATCTATCTTAAATACTAGAAGAAAAATTTTTCTTCTCTCGTATATTCCCCTATCGAGCAGCATTTGCGCAGGGCATCCACAACACTCAGAAATATGTTTTGAAATTAAAATACTCATTATATATCATATGATTAAATACAAAAATTCTTTTCGTATCAGAACAATATTCCTTTCCGCAGGCATCCCTCCCGCACAAGAAAAACATCACAAACATCCGTTTTTCTCCGTTCCCCACAAAAAAAGGGCGGCCTCGAAAGGCCACCCTTTTTTATGGAAAAGGGAGGACCGCCGCCTAGTTCGGCGGCCTCCCCATTGGGTTACTCCATCGGGCAATCCCCTCTCAGGAGCATTACCAGCCTCGTAATGACCATGCCGCAGAAAACCACCGTCCAAGCCGCCAGCGCCACGTAGACGAACACTTCAGGCAGGGGTAGCAGGAACCCCAGATTCAGGGACTTCGCCAGCATGGCCGTGCATGCGGTGTACATCCCGAGCGGGAACACCATGCCCCAGTATTCCGGGGTATACGCTGCGGGGTACTGCTTCACGCTGTGCCTCCAGAACCCGAGCAAGAACAGCATCGGAATCCAGAAGGTCGCCGTAGCCCACGCCATAAGCGTCAACCCTTTGATGAACGGGAAAAACTCCAGCAGCAGCGGTGATGCGCCCGGATGCGACAACAGTTCCGCGCCCGCCAGCGTCGTGATCGCTACGGCCCCGGCGTTGATCCAGTACGTCGGGCTGAGCTGCGCGGGCTCCAGATCCTTGAATGCGAACCTGTAGAAAATCATCGTGATGACGAGCAAATAGAGCATGAATCCGAGCAAAAACAATGCTACGAAAGCGAAAAAAGCTATCTCTTTATCCCACGGCATATGATCGATGAGGATACAGCCGAGGATCACGATGGCCTGCGTGCTCACGGTGGCGACCAGCCACGCGCCGTTGATGCCTTTTTCCAGCGGCGGCTTGGGCTCGTCGGAAAACACGAAGTAGAACACGCCCCACAAGATCACGATCCACAGGCCGCTCCCGATCCAAAACAGCGTCTCGCCCATAGCCGGGTCATTGCCGAGCAGTACGAACTGGTTCCCCAGAATGCATATGCCCGCCACCACCGTCAGGAAGCCCGGCCCCGCGCCATGGCTCCTGAAATCTTGGAGAAAGCGTTTCGGGAACACAACCAGCCGGATGACGTACAGGATCGCCAACCCCACGCACAGCGCCGCGTTGAGCCAAAACAGCAGGCGCGCGCCGATGGGATAGCCCAGCAGGTGCAGGGCCACGGACACGATGCCCGTGGACATGACCATAGCGAAGTTGGCGGGAGCCTGCGCTTCCAGCATGGCCAGAAAGCGGCCCCCCACGGTATTCTTAAAGTCCGGCATACCGCCTCCGATAGATTTGGAACGGGCGCAGCGCGTATGTGACCGGCACGCTGAAGATGTGCACCAATCTGCTGAACGGCACCAGCGCGAACAGGGTGAACGCGCTTACCACGTGAATCTGCATGAACAACGGCACCGGCTCCATCAGAACCACGTCGGGCCGGAAGGCGACAAGGCTCCTCAGCCACGGGCCGATGGTCGTAAACACCGGGAAGTGCGCCACATACGCCTGATAAAACCCGGTGCAGCCGTTGATCAGGATGAGCAGCACGACCACCACGTCCATGGGGATGGTCGCAGCCCACACGTGCTCATTGGTGATCCTCCGCCACAACAGGATGCCGAGCCCGGCCACGACCAGCGGAGCCAGAATCATGCCCACCCCCACGGCAAGCACGGTATGCGCCTCCATCGAAATCCGCAGGGCGCGCATCACGCTTTCCGGCGTGAGCAGGCCCGCGATATGGCCGAAGAAAGACAGGATGATGGCATAGTGGAAAACGATCGAGCCCCTGCGCAGCCACGCCTTCTCGAAAATCTCGCTGGAGCGCGCGTTCCAGTCGCCCGGCGCCGTCACGTACCGGAGCGCCAGCCCCGCAAGCAGCAGCGTTATGCAGATGTACGGATAGTACGCAAAGAAAAAGTGCATATGGCCTCCTTAGAACATATCCCGGGAATGCCTTTCCCGGCAGGCCGGGCCGCGCCGGATCTGCCGTGGGGATCATTCCCCCGGCACCCGAACGGCTGTTTCCTTCCGGACGAAGCGGAAAGCGGCCGCCCCGAGGGCATCAAGGTGTTTTTTCAGTCCATGTGTATCCAACGGCCTCTGCCGTCATCCGAAAAAGCTCAGGGAGGGAAAGGGGGCCCCTTCCCCAAATCCCGTTCCTACGCTTCCTCCAAACGCTTCGCGGGGAGGCGCTGATCGGGGACGAGGCCGAGAACGGCGACCACCGGCCGGAACAGGGACACATAGCAACTGCCGGGATGCCGGGCTTCAAGCGCGGCATAAATGCCGATAAGTTCCTTGCCGAAACCGTCGAGCAGCACCAGCCGCGCCCAGTCCGGGGCGGCGGAAAAGAATTCGAGCACCAACGGCAGGTAGTCGGGCAGCAAGCCTTGTATGGGCTCGAACCCCGCGTCGCGGTACAGCTCGTTCAGCCCCGCCAGAGCGCGCCCGAGCCGGGGGTCGTCCCCATAGCGGTGCCATGCAAGGGACAGGCTGCACTTGCCGTCCATATCGAAAATGGCGACATGCTCCTCACGCAGTTTGGAAAGCCCTTTGGAACGGGCCGACCGGATGAACTCCCGCAGCGGGCATGCGCGGACCACGGACAGCAAGTCGCACAGTTCCTCAAACGAGCGCGCCTGAACGAAAAAATCGTCATCGGGATAATGCAGCAGCCCAGAAACGGCGAGCAGAAGCTGGCGATCGGACTCGTTCATGGCCTTTCCTCCATTTCGTGTTGTCCCAGGCCCTCAGAACCCTTCATGGCCCAGACGTCGTCGTGGTTTTCGCGCCCCGAGGTGGGGACCACGAAACGATCCTCATAACGGGCAATGGCGAGGAGATGATACATCTCGGCGGCCTGTTCCGGGGTCAGGCCCGCATCGGCCAGTACTCCCGACGTATCGGGATGCGCGCGCAGGGACGGGAACGGTGCGGAAGCCGTAGACTGGAACTGGCCGTCCCGCATGTGGCGGCGCATGGCGAGCAGGCGGGAAAGCGCCGAGCGCACCGGCTCCTCGTCGCCCGCCGCCAACAGGTTGGCGAGGTAGCGGACGGGGATGCGCATGCGGTCAAGCCCCTTGGCGTCTTCCACGCCTCCCGAAACCAGCGGGCTGGCCGGCGGCACATACCATACCATCGGCAACGTGCGGAATTCCGGGTGCAGCGGCAACGCCAGCTTCCAATCCACCACCAGCTTGCGGATGGGGGAACGCCGGGCCGCTTCCATGACATGCCATGAGATGCCCTTCCGGTCGGCTTCGCGGCAGACGGCGGGGTCG
>USCL01000101.1 GCA_900553145.1 uncultured Desulfovibrio sp. | reverse complement strand
CTCCTCGGCGGGCCGCCCCGGAACCGGCGGCCTTTCCCTGTCCGTACACGCCATGATTCGGGGAAGACAATGATTGAAACGCATTGTTCCGCAATAAAGGCTGAAAAAGCCCGCATGTCATGGCGGGGAGCGTGTTGGAAACCGTGCGGGCACCGTATCATGTGTTGACTTTACCGGGGGAGTTGTTTAGGGATCGGCCCGGAAGCCGCAAAAGCGGCATTTCCCTATCTCGCCAAGGAGGAAAAGCATGTCGTCCGACAGTAGTCACAGTTGCCCTTCAACTGACAGTGCCACAGCAACCGCTGCCGGCGTGCTTCTCCTGACCTTCTGACATGTCCGGGGAGCACCCCCGGCGGCTCAGGAGGTTTCCATGTCCTTCTTCTCTCCGTCCCTGCATGCGGGCAACGTTTCGCGTGCCCTCCGCCTTTCTCGGGAATGCCGCATCCCTGCGTTTCTCCTCGCACCCTTCGGAACCCTCCGTATGGCCGGGGCTTTCGCCGTTCCCATAGCCTCCCCGCGGCGTATCCTTTCCGGATTGCGCCTTTCCCCCTACGAACACGGCCGCTAGCCGCCGCGTTCGCCTCCCGCCGTGCCGTTTTGCGCGGCTCATTGGCCACGAGCCTTACGGGATCGCGTCTTCACCGGCGCTTCCTTTCATCAGAAATACCTTTGGAGGTGTCTTGTGGACATTGCCTGTTGCCGCAGGCTGTTCGCCGGGAATCTTGCCGCGTATGCGGCCTATGGCCCCGGTGTGTGGAAAGGCTGCTTTGCAGCCATGATTCGGATCAATCACCGGATCGGTTCACGCCTGATCCGGAAAGCGTTCATGAGGTTGAAACTATGATCAAAAAGCAATACGAAATGGAAAAGGAGCTGTCCGTCACGCAGGGGCTCCGGGAACTGGCCGCCCGCCCCGCAACCGCCCGTCTCCTTGAGGCGGCCAGCCGGACGCCGCGCGAGGTGTTTGACGCCTACGAAACCACCCCCCAAGGGCTGGCCCGGCCCGAAGCCATGCGGGAACTGTTCGGGCGGAACGAGCTCGCCCGCAAAAAGGCGGACTCCATCCTGAAGCGCCTGTTCCGGGCCTTCGTCAATCCGTTTACCGTCGTCCTCATCGTCCTCGCGGTCATTTCCTTCATCACCGACTACGTCATCGTCGCGCCGGAGGAGCGCGATCTCACCGCCGTGCTTATCGTCGGCGTCATGGTTTTCATCAGCGGCATGTTGCGTTTTGTGCAGGAAGTGCGCTCGGGCAATGCGGCGGAACGTCTGCAGGCGATGGTCAAGACGACTATCGCGGTTCTGCGTGACGGCGAGAGCCGGGAACGCCCCATCTCGGAACTCGTTGTGGGCGACGTCATCCGCCTCGCCGCGGGGGACATGATCCCCGCCGACGTGCGTGTCGTCGAGACCAAGGATCTTTTCGTCAGCCAGTCGTCCCTGACCGGCGAGAGCGAGCCGGTGGAGAAGTGGGCCGCCGCGCGGACGCCGGAAAACGGCAACCCTCTGGAATGCAATAATCTCGCGTTCATGGGCAGTACGGTGGTCAGCGGCTCGGCTCTGGCCCTCGTGATCGCCGTGGGCAAGGACACCCTGTTCGGCGCGCTGGCCCGGCGCGTCGCGGAAACGCGCGTCCGCACGAATTTTGAAAAGGGCGTAAACGCGGTGTCGTGGGTACTTATCCGGTTCATGATGGGCATGGTTCCGGTCGTGCTGTTCCTCAACGGCTTCACGAAAGGCGATTGGGTGCAGGCCGCGCTGTTCGCGCTGTCCGTGGCCGTGGGCCTGACCCCGGAAATGCTGCCCATGATCGTGTCCGCGAACCTCGCCAAGGGTGCGGTCGCCATGTCCCGGAAAAAGGTCATCGTCAAACATCTCAACGCAATCCAGAACCTCGGGGCCATGGACATCCTGTGCACGGACAAGACCGGGACCCTTACGCAGGATCGCATCGTCCTTGAATACCCGCTCGACGTGCACGGGAATGTGGATGAGCGCGTCCTGCGCCATGCCTTCCTGAACAGCTATCACCAGACCGGCCTCCGCAACGTCATGGACAAGGCCATCGTGGAGCACGCCTACGAAACGAAGATGCTCCCGCTCTGGCAGGATTACCGGAAAGTGGACGAAATCCCGTTCGATTTCACGCGTCGGCGCATGAGCGTGGTGGTGGCCGACAAGACCGGCAAGACGCAGATCATCACCAAGGGCGCGGTGGAGGAAATGCTCTCCATTTGCCGTTACGCGGAATACAAGGGGAAGGTGGAGCCGCTCACCGGAGCTTTGGCCGGGGAGATCCTCGCCACGGTACGGCGGTACAATGAGGCCGGGCTGCGCGTCATCGCCGTGGCCCACAAGACGAACCCGATGGCCGCCGGGGCGTTTTCCGTGTCCGACGAGTCGGATATGGTGCTCATCGGATATCTCGCCTTCCTCGATCCGCCGAAGGAATCCGCGGCGGCGGCCGTCGCCGCCTTGAAGGACTACGGCGTGGCCGTCAAAGTTCTGACCGGCGACAACGACGCGGTGACCCGCAGCGTGTGCGAGCAGGTGGGGGTGCGTGCCCGATCCGTTTTGCTTGGTTCCGATGTGGAAGCGATGGATGACGCGGCGTTGCGCGATGCGGCGGAACGCACGGACGTTTTCGCCAAGCTGACCCCGCAGCAAAAGGCGCGCATCGTGACCTGCCTGCGGGAGAACGGGCACACCGTGGGCTTCATGGGCGACGGCATCAACGACGCAGCGGCGATGAAGGCCTCGGACGTGGGGATTTCGGTGGATTCCGCCGTGGACATCGCCCGGGAATCCGCCGACATCATCCTGTTGGAAAAGGATTTGATGGTGCTCGAGCAGGGCGCGATAGAAGGCCGCAAGGTTTACGCCAACATCATCAAGTACATCAAGATGACGGCAAGCTCCAACTTCGGCAATATGTTCTCGGTGCTGGCGGCGAGCGCTTTCCTGCCGTTCCTTCCGCTGGCCCCGCTTCAGATCCTCGTGCTGAACCTCATCTACGACATCTCGTGCACGGCCATGCCGTGGGACAATGTGGACGGGGATTTCCTCAAGCAGCCGAGGACATGGGACGCCGCGTCCATCAGCCGGTTCATGATCTGGTTCGGGCCTTCCAGTTCCGTGTTCGACATCATGACGTATATCCTGCTGTACACGCTTATCTGCCCGACGGTGTTCGGCGGGGCGTACGGCACGCTGGATGCGGGGACGCAGGCCGCGTTCGTGGGCCTCTTTCAGGCGGGCTGGTTCGTGGAGTCGCTGTGGACGCAGACGCTGGTGCTCCACATGCTGCGCACGCCCGAGATCCCGTTCCTGCGGAGCAGGGCCTCGTGGCGGGTGACCGGGCTGACCTCGCTCGGGATTCTGGCCGGGACCTGCATCCCGTTCACGATCGTCGGCAAGTCCCTCGATATGATGCCGCTTCCGGGAAGCTTTTTCCCGTGGCTGTTCGCCATGATCGCGGCCTATATGCTGCTGACGACGGCGCTCAAGGGCATCTTCATCAGAAAGTACGGGGAACTGCTGTAAGGTAGGGCGGTGGAAAACATACTGCGGGCGGTGCGGGGAACTCCCTCCCAGCCTGCGCCGGGACGAACTCCCTCCGCGCCGCCTCCCCACTCGTCGAAAGTCTTGGGAAGGAGGGGGGAGGCGGGCCGGGGGGAGGGGAAGACGACCGGGTGCCTGCCTCGTGGCCGTGCCCGTTGACGGGTCTTCGAGACTTGCGGGCATCGATGGCAGCGCTGAAAGTCCTTCCTCAGAAGGATTCCCTCTCCCGGTTGTCAAACAATAGGCGCCCCGTTTTCAAGGCACGGGCAAAGCGCGAAGTGCGTGTGGAAAGCCTTCTTGACCAGCTTGTGGCTGCGCTGGATCTCTTCGATTTCAATGGGGCAAGGCTCGGAGGCCTGAAGGCGCAGCTCGAGTTCGCCGTCCTGCGTGCGTCCGAAACGGGCCGAACGGATGATCTGCCGGTGGCTTTTGTCCATGCGTTCCGCAAGGGTGAGGAAGAGGGACAGCAGGCGCACATCTTCCCGGATGGTTTCGTCAAGCTGGAGGAACAGCGGGATTTTTTTGGAGGGGCGCTTGCGATGGAAAAACGCCAGCGCCGCCATGAGCTCGATTTCGCGTTCCGTGAAGCCGAGCAGTTCCGTGTTGCGGATAAGATAATGGCTGTGCGCGTTGTGGTTCGCAAAGGAAATGAAGATGCCGATGTCGTGCAGCAGGGCGGCGTAATACAGCAGTTCGCGGGATACGGGCGGGGCGTCGTGCAGGCCGATGTCCCGCGCGCTGTCGAACAGCTCGAGGGCCAGCTTGGCGATGTGCCGGGAGTGCTTTTCCTCGAAGCGGCAGAACCGGGCCAGCTGGAGGACGCTTTCCTCCCGGGCGGAGAGCCGGGGGCTCGCCTTCTGCGGGTACGTCCGCATGAGGTAGTCGACGAGGATGCCGTTTTGCAGGTTGCGGTTGCTGATGAGCACGCTCTCGAATCCCTGTTCCTCCATGATGGTCTGGAGGATGGCCGCGCCCGCGATGATCACGTCGGCCCGGTTGGGATTGATGCCCGGAATGGATTTGCGCTCCTCAAGGCTGCGGGCGCACAGTTCCTTGACGGCGCGGCGCAGGCCGTCGTAGCTGAGGATATGCTTGGAAGCCGCGGAGGGCCTGCCCGTGCGCGCGGCGTCCGCCTGCTCCAGCGCGGCGGCGATTTCCGCAAGGTTCTGGGCCGTGCCCGAGCTGGCGACGGCTTCGGGGATTTCGAAGCCCGCGATGCGCTGGAAGGAGTGCAGGGCTTCGTTGCGGACGTAGCGTTGCAGCGCCGCGTAGGTATAGGCGGAGACGGGCCCCTTGTCGTCCTCGAAGAAAAGGTTCGTCAGGCGCACGCAGCCGAGCTTGAGCGAATCAAGGTTTTTGTAGGTGTGGGAGTCGCCCACGATGAGCTCGGTGCTGCCGCCGCCGATGTCGATGAACAGCCGCAGGCTTTTGCTCTGCTCCAATCCGCTGGAAACGCCGAGATAGATGAGGCGCGCCTCTTCGCGGCCCGAGACGACCGTGAAGTCGATCCCGGTCTTTTCCTGCACGCGCCGGATGAACTCGGGGCCGTTGACGGCGTCGCGCACGGCCGCCGTGGCGATGGCGATGATTTCCGTGGTCTCATAGACCTCGCACATTTCCGCCAGCCCGCGCAATACCGCGATGGTACGGGCCATCGTCTCTTCCTGGAGGCGGTTGTGGGTGAAGCCGCCTTCGCCGAGGCGGACCATATGCTTGACCTGGTTCAGGATCGTCGTGGAACCGTCCGCATGGGCGCGGACGAGCAGCAGGCGGACCGAGTTGCTGCCGAGATCGATGATGCCGATGACTTTTTCCGCCTGTCCTAGTTCTCCTGGCATATGCATTCCAGCTTCCGCCCGAAGACGTGCATGAACAGATCGCCCTTTTTGATGACGCGTTCCCTTTCCGCGGAGCAGTCCCCGGAGCACTGGATCACAATGACCACCTTGCGCTTTTTGACGGCGACGGCAAGGTTCCTGACGACGCCGGAATGCGTGTAGTCGAGCGCATCCGCAATGCGGAGCAGGGAAGCCGCCTTGCGCAGCGCCTTGCGATCGCCCTTTTTCAATGCCTCGAAACGCGAGTGGCGGCGCGAGGGCCACGCCTTGCGGTGGTAACGGGCGAGCAGGGCGACCCACGGGCGATCTTCGTCGTGGATGTTCAGGCTGAGATCTTCCTCAATGAGGCGCATGCTGATCTTGTGGTGCCCTTTGCGTCCTTCGGCGAACCCGATGTCGTGCAGCTGCGCCGCGAGGTGGAGCCTGTGCCCCCATACGTCGTCGAGTTCATGGAGCTCGGCGAGATCTTGAAACAAGGTCGCCGCGATGACGGCCACGCGCTGCCCGTGCGTCAGCGAATCGGCCACAACCGACGATTCGGGCATGACCGCCGTGGTGAGGGGGGCTTCATCGGCGGGCTGTTCCGCCTCCGCTTCGGCGGATGGGGCGGAGCAGGCCTCCATGCACGGATCGGGGCAAGCGGCAGGCTGCGCCGGAGCGGTGGCATACGCTTCCGGGGCGGCGGTTCCGGTTTCCGCCACGGCGACGGCTTCGGGGGCGGATCCCCGCTTCGCCGGTTCGGGCTGGGCGGCTTGAGGCTTTTTGCGGGCCCGAGGGCGCGGCTTGGGCTGCGGTTCTCCGGCGGGGGCGGCTTTCGCCGTTCTGGCGGGACGCTTCGCCGGGGCCGGTTGGGGTTCGGCCTGCGGTTCCTGCAACTGGTCTTCCGTATGCATGGTCATGGTTTTTTCCTTTGGCTCTGCCATGGCATTTGATTGATACACACCCACAGCATGCCGCATTGTCAATATCTTTTGTTGATGGACGCCACAACAAAGGAAGTTCTCTTTAGCCTCCATCCGAAATCTTATGAAATAAAATTTCAATCGTGTACTGTGACAGAGCCTTCCCTTTTGAACGTTTTAAGGATCAGACACACTCCCGGCTGCGGCGCATCATGATTTCCTGTGCGTTGACGGCCTCTTCTTCCTTGGCGGGTTTGACGCGGCTGTATGTGCCGTCTTCCTGAAGGCGCCACGTCTGTTGGTTGTCGCGGAGGTGTGTTTCCAAAATATCGCTGCGCAGGCACGCCCGCAACCCGGGATCGAGTATGGGGACAAGCACTTCAATGCGCCGGTCAAGGTTACGGGGCATGAGGTCGGCGCTGCCGATGTACAGGGCGCCTTCCCCGTTGGCGTTGAACCAGTAGACGCGGGTGTGCTCCAAAAAACGTCCGACGATGGACGTCACCTCGATGTTGTCGCTGATGCCCTTCACGCCGGGGCGCAGGCAACAGATGCCGCGTATCTGAAGCCGGATGCGCACGCCCTCCATGGAAGCCCTGTACAAGGCCCGGATAACGTGTTTATCCACCAGCTGGTTGCATTTGAAAATGATTTCGCCGTTGCCGTTTTGCTGGTGCAGGGCCGTTTCGCGCTGGATCATGTCCATCAGGGTGCGGCGCATGGACAGCGGGGAGACGAGCAGTTCCCGGTATTGCTCGCGGTGGGCGTAGCCGGTCATGACATTGAAGAGATCCGTGACGTCCGCGCAGATGTCCGGGTTGGCCGTGATGAGGCCCATGTCGGTGTACATCTTGGCTGTGGACGGGTTGTAATTGCCGGTGCCGATGTGCACATAGCGGGATACGCCCTCCGGTTCGCGCCGCACCACGAGGCAGAGCTTGGCGTGTATCTTCATGCCGACAATCCCGTAGACCACGTTGACGCCCGCCTTTTCCATCTCTTCGGCCCACGTGATGTTGCGCTCCTCGTCGAAACGGGCTTTCAGTTCGACCACGGCGGTGACCTGCTTGCCGCAGCGCCGGGCTTCTATGAGGGCCTTCACGATGGGCGAGGCGTTGCCCACGCGGTAGAGCGTCTGCTTGATGGCGATGACGCCGGGATCTTCGCTGGAGCGGCGGATGAAATCCAAAACCGGGGTAAAGCTGTCGTAGGGATGGAAAAGGAAAACATCCCTGTTCTGGATGTGCGCGTAAATGTCGCCTTCCTGAAACACGCCCGGCGTGCGCCCGTAAAAAGGGGATTCCTTCAGGCCCGGCCTGTCCACGCCGTAAAGGGCCATAAGCTCGGAAAAGGCCAGCGGGCCTTTGACCCGGTAGATCTGGAACGGCTGCATCCCCAGACGTTCGGTCAGGAAGGCGCTCAGCTCCTTGGCCGTGCCGTGGGCGATCTCAAGGCGCACCACGTCGCCGAAGCGGCGTTGCTCCACCAGATCCTTGACGGCTTCCAGCAGATCGTCGGCCTCGTCCTCCTCAATCTCCACATCGGTATTGCGCGTGATGCGGAACAGCCCGGCGTTTACGACGGTGTTGCCGGGGAACAGCGAGCCGAGGTATTCGGCGATCAGATCTTCCAGCAGGATGATGTCGTTGTCGCGGACGTTGGCGTTGAAGCCGAGCAGGGCGTAGGTCTTGGCTTCCTTGTTCCGGGGGATGAAGACGAAGCGGGAAATGTTGTTGGGGCACTTCAGGCGGGCGAACCGGGTCACGCCGTCGCGGCTGAGCAGCTGGACGATGAAGTTGAGGCTGGTATTGGAAATCGTGGGGAAGGGATGCCCCGGATCGATGGCCTGCGGGGTCAGGATAGGGTAGATTTCGTTCTTGAAATACCCGTCGAGGAACCGCCGCTGCTTTTCCGAGAGATCCGCATAGCGCATCAGGCGCACGCCCTTTTCGTACAGCTGGGGGGCGAGCCGTTTGCGCCAGTGCTCCTGAGCGCGGGAAACCAGGATGAGGACTTTCCGCCTGATTTCGGCGAGCTGCTTGGCCGGCGTCATGCGATCCGGCGACGAGGACGCGGCCCCGCTGCGGTACTGGCGATAGACGTTCGCCACCCGGACCATGAAGAATTCATCGAGGTTGTTGTAGAAGATGGAGAGAAACTTGAGCTGCTCAAGGAGCGGGAGGCGGGCATCCGTGGCTTCGTCGAGCACTTTGGCGTCAAAATCCAGCCAATTGATTTCCCGGTTCAGGTACAGGTTGGGGCAGGCCAGTTCACGTATTTCCTCTGTGGCGCACAGTTGCTCC
Source organism: uncultured Desulfovibrio sp. (assembly GCA_900553145.1). Lineage (GTDB taxonomy): Bacteria > Desulfobacterota > Desulfovibrionia > Desulfovibrionales > Desulfovibrionaceae > Bilophila. The sequence continues at coordinate 3,118 of USCL01000101.1, read as the reverse complement.
GGGTACCCTTCGGAATCTTTGGAAACCACGATTGCTCCTCCTTGGCATGACGGCATGAATGCAGGTCTTATAGCAGGCGGGGGTCTGGAAATATGTTACAAAAGTATGACAATTGTGTGAAAAAAAGTCCAGAGAATAAGGAGTTGGAAAAATATCAAACAATCTTGGCGGGGCAGGGCTCGCTTTTCCATTTGGGGCGGGGAGCGATCGGGAAGGGCGGGGAAGGCGGCGGTGCGCGACGGCGGCGGGCAGTGCCCCGGGAACCCCGATAACCCTTGCCGAAAGCGGGGAATCGTGGGATGGTCATGCGCACGTTTTGTCCGGTGGGAGCGTTTTTCTCCATAGAATGTTCAAGGAATGGCGATGCAACGACTGATGCGGCACAGGGAACGGGGAACGTCTGAACCCGGCGTCTTGCAGGAAAGGGGAAATTGCCGGAGCATCTTGTATGCCCTTGGCGTCTTGCTGGTCTGCCTGCTGGGGAGCTATCTTTTCCTCTTCCGCCTTGAACATTCCCGTATGCTTCAGGAACGGGAAAAAGCCCGGTACATCGTCGACAGTTACGCCACGAAAATCCAATACGTCATCGCCAACGCCTTTTCGAGCGCCTATCTGGTGGAAGCCCTGCTGCGGCAGGGCGAGGGCCGGATCATGGACTTCTATTCCTACGCCGGGGAGTTGGTGAAGATGCATCCGAGCACCATCAACATCAATCTGGCCCCCGGCGGCATCGTCACCAAGGTATACCCGCTTGAGCGGAACAAAAAAGCCATCGGGCACGACCTGTTCGCCAACCCCGAGCGTTCCCGGGAAGCGCTGCTGGCCCGGGATACGGGCAGGGCCACCATCGCCGGGCCGTTCGATCTGGTTCAGGGGGGCTACGCTGTGGCGGTCAGGCTTCCCGTGTTCATGGATGGCGAAGCCGGAGGGGAGGGCATGCCCCCGTCCCCGGATGCCTTCTGGGGGCTTATCTGCGTGACCTTCGCCTTCCCGGACGTGCTTGATCCGGTGCAGCTCGAATACCTCGACAAGCAGAACTATGTGTACCAGCTTTCCCGCATCCACCCCGATACGGGTGGGCGGATCGTGCTGTTGCGTTCCGCCGAGACGCTGATCGAGCCCGTGGAAGGGAAGGTGCACCTGCCCAACGCGGACTGGGCCCTGAGCGTCATGCCCAAGGGGGGCTGGAACTGGAGCGTCCGGTACGCTTCGTTCGGCATCGCCACGTTCATCAGCATCCTGTTCTCGTGCGTGGTGGGCTTGGCCGTGGATCTTGCCAACAAGAAGAAACGGCTGGAACTGATGTCGGAACATGATCCCCTGACCGGGCTGCCCAATCGCCGCGTCCTGTTCCGCGAGCTGGAGAAGGCGATGGAGGCGAAGCGGCCCTTTGCGCTCTGCTACATGGATTTGGATGACTTCAAGCAGGTTAACGACACGTACGGCCATGATTGCGGCGACCAGCTGCTGAACGGATTCGCGGAACGCCTCCAGAAGGCGCTGTCGCCGGCGGGCACGCTGATCCGGCTGGGCGGCGACGAGTTCATCGCCATTTTGTACGGCGTCAGCGAGCGGGCCATTGCCGAGGAACGGTTCCGCCATATGCTGGAAGCCACCGGAAACGAACCTTACCGTCTTGGGGACATAGACCTGAGCCCCACCGCAAGCATGGGGCTGGCGCTGTACCCGTCCGAAGCCCATTCGCTGGAAGAACTGATGCGGCGGGCCGACGCCGACATGTACGGGCACAAGAAGCGCCGCCGTGCGCCGGGGCGGCGCTGAGGCTCCGTGGCGGTTCCCCCGGCCGCTGGGGCGCGGGCGCGCGCCGCGTCCGGACGGAGAGGCGGCGATAAATTTTTGGTGTTCCCTTGATTTCCAGCCAGAAATGATTATTATTGAAACAAGAAGACATAGCTTAATAATGGCTGTCTACAACGTTCGTCAGTAGGCTTCCCTCCAAAACGGGCCCGCCGTTTCAGGAAGGCAAGCATACCGAAAATTGAAGCGATTGGCCGCAGAAGCGCTCCTGCCGGCGGGCCGGCCCGTTCCGGGGCCTCCCCCCCCTTCGCTTCGATTCCTCCCCCTCGCCTCTGCCTCTGTACCACGGGGCGGCTGTTTATCGGCAACCTTTCCAACGAGACCACCTTTAACCCTGTTTTCAGGGCGTCTTGCTTCGTCGCTTTTTACGGGTGCGTTTTCCCCTTTTGCCGTGAAGGAGTGGACATGAAGTTTCATTTCGATAAGCCCACGTGCCAGAACATCAGAAAATCCCTGCGGAAAGAATGGCTCGAGACCAACGGGCTCGGCGATTACGCTTCCAGTTCGCTCATCTGCTGCAATACCCGGAAGTACCACGGGTTGCTCGTGGCCGATCTGGAGAATCCGGCAGGGCGGCATGTGTTGCTGTCGGCTCTTGAGGAATCGTTGCTTGTGGGCGGGCGCGAACTGTTCTTCTCCTGCCGCAAGCATCCCGGCGTCTATTATCCGCGCGGCAATGAGCATCTTGAGGAAATGGATGCCGGGGAATGGCCGGTGTTCCGTTACCGTTTCGGGGACGTGACGCTTACCCGGGAGCTGATGCTGATCCCCGGATGCCGCCTGCTCCTTGTCCGCTATGAGGTGCGCGGCGCCGCCCCCGACACGCCGCCGATGGTTTTGCGCATAAAGCCGTTGCTCGCGTTCCGCAATGCCCACGATCTCACCCACGCCAACCCCGCGCTCCGCCCCGAAACGCTTTCGGCCCCGTCCGGGATCTGCTTGCGGCCATACGAGGCGTTGCCGCCCCTGTTCATGCAGGTGGAGGGCAGCTTCATCTTCAATGCCGCCCCTGACTGGTACTTCAACATGGAGTATCTGGTGGAGCAGGAGCGCGGGTTCGCCTATCAGGAAGACCTGTTTCAGCCCGGCCAGTTCGAGATCGGGCTTGCCCCGGGCAAACCGGTGTTCCTCACCGCTTCGACGGAGGCGCTCCAAACGGCGCACGGGCACGACGTCATCAGCGGGATCTGGCGGAAGGAAGCCGCGCGGCGTACGGAGCAGGCCGTTTCCGCCGAAAGCGTGGAAGGCCATCTGGCCCGTGAGGGGGGGCGTTTCCTTGTCCGGCGGCCCGGCGGCGTCC
>USCL01000100.1 GCA_900553145.1 uncultured Desulfovibrio sp. | reverse complement strand
TTCCGGATGGGCCCCATCCGGCTGGGACGGAATCGGTCACGGAATCGGTTGTGGAATAACTTCCGACGTCAAACGGCATTTCCGCTTGATGAATGCCACCCGTAGTCCTATACTCCGGTGTATAGGAAGTTTTGCCGACTTTATCCTTTTTGATGCTATGCGCGGCGGACCCTTTCCGGCATGCGGGGGGGCATCCCCCGGAGTGTCTCCACCCCCTATTCAAGAGAACCGTGGAATGAACAGGCTCCAGGAATTCCTCGACAATCCGCACATGATCACCGGGACTGCCACCGTCGCCGCGGATCCGCAGCTTACATTACTCGCCGCGAACAAGGCTTTCTATACGCTTGTCGGAGAAACAGCCGAATCGTGCCAGCAGCAGGGCAGCGCAGCCCTCCTCCCCTGGCTCGAACCGTCTTCCGCCGCGCGCCTCATCGAACTGATCGCGGAGCATCCCCCCCTTTTCGACTGGGAGGGGGCGCTCGTCCGCAAGGACGGGACTTCTGTCCGCGTTCGCCTCTCCGCCACGCGCATGGAAGGCGTGCTCCATGAAGGCCGCTATTCCGTTTATCTCACCGCCTTTACCGATCTCGCCTGTGTGGAGGAAGTCCTGCGCAGCGCCGAATACGAACGCCGCAAATACGCCCTCATCGCCGACATTTCCGAAGATCTGCCCTTTGAGTACGACTTCGAGACGGACACCATCGCCTACACCAAAAAGTACCGCGAGGTGTTCGGGCACGAGCCCGTCATCCCCCGTTTCCGTGAACGCCTGCGCGCAGGCGAACCCATCGACCCCGTAAGCGAGGGGTTCCGCGAACCCTTTCTCGCCCTTGATGCCGAAAAAACCTCCGCCGAGGTCGCGCCCGAGCGGTTCCTGGCCACCCGCACGGGCCGCAAGCGCTGGTTCGCCCTCTACAGCACCAACATACAGGACGCCCTCGGCAAGCCCATCAAATCCGTGGGCGCGCTGCGCGACATCGACCGCCAGAAATGCGAACAGCTCCGGCTCCTCGACAAAAGCCGCGCCGATTCCATGACCGGGCTCTACAACAAGGTCACCACCGAAGAGGAAATCCGCATCGCCCTGCGCGACGCAAGGCCCGGCAGCTTCGGCGTGCTGTTCATGATCGACATCGACAACTTCAAGGACGTCAACGACAGCATGGGGCACCTCGCCGGGGACTCCATCATCTTGGAAATCGCCCGCCAGATCCGCCGCACCTTCCGGCAGGACGACATCATCGGGCGCGTGGGCGGCGACGAGTTCCACGTCTACATACGCGACGTCTCCGAAATCGAGGGCATCCGGGAGCGAGCGCAGTACCTCTGCGGCTCCATCCGCAGCCTGTTCAGGAACAGCAACATCGACAACGCCGTCTCCATCAGCGTGGGCATCGCCGTTACCGAGCGGCCCATCGCCTATGAGGATCTGTTCCGGCAAGCCGACGTCGCCCTGTACCACGCCAAGGGGAACGGCAAAAACCGCTACGAGCTCTTCGGCCAAACCTCCGGCGGGCACGCCGACGGCGGCCAAGCCTCCTCGCCCCTTGCCGTCAACACCGTCCGCAACAGCATCATGGTGGACATCATCGATATCCTCTTCAGCATGTACGACATGCGCGAAGGCATCGACAAGGCGCTGAACTTCATCGGAAACGCCCTGCGCGTGGACAAGATCCTCATCTTCGAATACTCGCTCGACGGAAAGACCGTCAGCATCGCGCACGAATGGTGCACCGATCCCAAATGGAGCAACAAGGGCCAATTCCAAAACGTCCCCATCGACGAGATCGAGCTGCCCAAAGCGCAGGATTCCAGCGGCATCTACTATTGCAGCGACTTTTCGGAGGTTCCCCCGGAGGAAAAAACCTTCATCCTCGACGGCACCATCTCTTCGCTCCTCCAGTGCGACATCGTGCGGGACGGGCATGTGGTCGGCCATATCGGCTTCGAGGAGCGCGGCGGGCGCCGTATCTGGACGCAGCAGGAAGTGGACGCCCTCATCCTCATGTCCAAAATCATCGGGGAGTATATCCGGCAGCGCCGCTCCGCCAACCTCTTGCGCGAGAGTTACGAATCCACCCGCAACATCCTCAACAGCCTGCCCAATACGGCGGTCTACGTCATCGACGCCAACCACCGCATCGTCTACTTCAACAATACGGTCGCCCGCGCCTATCCCGGCGTCCGGCTCGGGATGACCTGCTACGACGTGTTTTGGTGCAACTCCGAGATATGCTCCTTTTGCCCCGTGGCGGAACACGGTGGCGGGGAAGCGTTCACCACCCTGCATGAGCACCCGCCTTTCAAGGGCCTCTGCGAAATTTCGGTTTCCAGCATCCTCTGGGAAAACAAGGAGCCCGCGCACATCGTGCTCATTTCCGAGCGGCTGCTGACGCATGAGGAACGCGAGGCCAAGGCCAAACGCGAGTCCTTCGCCCGCGCGCTCTGCGCAAGCTACCATTACGTCGTGGACGTTGACCTCGGCACCGGCCATTTTGAGCTCCTGGCCAACCGCAATGGCCTCGCCACGGACACTTCCGGCGACTACGCCGTCCATTTCGACCTGTTCATCGGCCACGTTCTCCCCCAGCATCGCGACGCCTTCCGCGAACGCTTCTCCCTCGAAGGCTTGCGCGCGGCCTTCACGGCGGGCACGGATGACAGAACCATCCATCTCGAATACCAATTCGCCGAGGACTCCGGGCCCCGCTGGCGCGCCCGCATCGCCTTCGCCTATACGCAGGACGACGGCTCCCGCCACGTCCTCCAGTGCATCCGGGATATCGACGACCTGAAGCTCGCCGAGTTCGCCCACAGGCAGGAGGAAGAAAACCTCCAGGTCGCCCTCCAGAGCAGCTACGCCAAGATCTACCGGATGGACCTCACCGCCAACCGGCTGACCTGCCTGTTCTGCAACACCAGCCTCCTCGCGCCCGTCGACGTCACCGGCGAGTTCGGCAAAGACATCGCTACCGTCATGAAAACCCGCGTCCACCCGCGGGATCGGGCTATTTTCCTGAATTTCTTCAATGCGGAAAGCATCCTCGGGAAGCTCGACGCCGGGGAGGAGCTTTCCGCCGAATACCGCAAGCTCGGCCTCGACGGCACCTACCACTGGATGCTCGCGCTCATCGTGCCCTTGCCGAGCGGCAACCGCGGCGAAGCCGTCCTCCTCGTGCGCGACGTCACCGAGAGCAAGGAGCAGCAGGACAATTACCTCCTCGCCCTGCAAAACAATTATTCCGAAATCTTCTCCCTCGACGCCAAGAGCCGTACGGTCACCCCGCTGTTCTACAACAGCGAGCAGGTGGCCATCATCAAGGGAGGGGCCGACTATTCCACGTTCATCCGCCAGCGCGCCTTCGACCGCGTGGCCCCCGAGTCCCTCGAAAGCGTGCTCGACTTCTACGAACGCCGCCTTTTCGAGGAGCTGGAAAGCGGCGGCCGCCCCGAATGCCAGTATCGCAAGCGCGCATCGGAAGGCGGCCCTTACCGCTGGATCGCCGCCTCGGCGCAGCCTGTCCCCGGCAACGAGGGGCACGCCCTCATCCTCCTGCGCGACGTCACCGAGAGCAAGGAAGAAGAAAACAACTACCTCCTCGCCCTGCAAAGCAACTATACGGAAATCTTCCGCCTCGACCTTGAGGCCGGGCTCATCGCGCCCCTTTATTACAACAGCGAACAGGTCACCATCCCGCCGGCGCTGATGCCCATCGAGGAGTTCGTCCGCGACCGCGGGGAAAGCCGCGTCCATCCCAAAGCCCTTCAAGAAGTCGTCGCCTTTTACGATTTGTCGAACATCATCGCGCGCCTCGACGCGGGGGAAGCCCCACAGCTCGAATACCGCAAGCGGCAGGACACCAAAAAAAGCTACCGTTGGGTCAACGCCACCATCCGGGCCATCCCCGGGGCGCACCACCATGCCCTGCTCCTGCTGAGCGACATCACCGAACGGCTCAACGAGGAGGCCGACTTCTACAAGGTCCTCCAGCGCAGCTATTCCGAAATCTACGAATTCACCCTTGATACGGATTTCGTGCGCATCATGCACCGCGACGCGGATTCCATGCTGGCGAAACCCGAATTGACGCACTCGTACTCGCGGGACACCCTCGCCATCGCCAACCGGTACATCCACCCCGACGACCGGGAATCCTTCCTCGACATGTTCGCCCCGGACAACGTCCGCAGGAGGGTGGCCGGAGATCCCCGGCTGTCCACCGAATACCGTTTCCTCGCCATCGACGGGAGCTATCACTGGACCTCGATGCTGGTTCTGCCCATGCCCGGTTCCCCGGGGCGCCTGCTTGCCCTTTGGCAGGACATCAACGAGCGCAAGAAGATGATGGAGACCGCGGCTCGAACGCCGTCAGAGCGCCGTGTTCCGCCAGTCCGGGGACTGCATCATCGAAATCAACCTGCGCACGTGGCAGTTCCGGCGCAACGTCTCCACCGCCTCCCTGCCCGCGGAACCGCGCTGCGGCGACTACCGCGACTTCTACGCCGAGACGATCGCGATGATCTATTCCGCCGATCGCGAACGCATCAGCCGCATCACCAGGCCCGAAGCGCTGCTCGACGCCTGCCGCGCGCATTCCCGCACCCTCATCGAGCAGTACCGCGTGCACTACGGCGAGAACGGGGACTCATGGCTCGAGAACCGCGTGTTCTTCCTTGAGGAAGGCGACGAGATGACCGCCTTTTTCATCATCCGGGACATTACCGAACAGAAGCGCCTCGAAGAAGAACGGGCCCTTGAGGAAGAGCGCTACAATATCGCCCTGCGCAACACCTATACCGAAATCTACGAGATCGACCTCAACGCCGATACGCCCCATCTCGTCTACGCCGCCGACACGCCCATGATCCCCGTGGATCGCGACAAGGACGGCAACATCCACACCATAGCCGCCACCCTCATCCACCCCGAGGACCGCGAACGCTTCCTTGCCGCCTTCAACGGAGACAATATCCGCAAGGAGTTCAGCAAGGGCCACACCGAGGTCCCCGCCGAATACCGCCGCCTTGGCAGAGGCGGCAAATGGTACTGGGTTTCCGCCGTTATCGTGCCCCTGTGCGGGCACGACTCCTGCGGTACCGACAAGGGCATACTCCTCATCCGCGACATCACCGAACAGCGCGAAGAGGAGCAGCGCCGCCGCATCAGCGAGCAGTACGACCACGCCCTGCGCAACATCTATGACGAGCTGTACGAGCTGAACATCACGCAGGACACCTACCGCATCGTGTACCACGTGAAGGGCAAGTATGTGACCCCGCCCGAGCAGGGCAGCCTCCGCGGATGCATCGACCTCGTGTCGCGCAACATGATCTTCCCCGAAGACCATGCCCGTTTCCTTGAGTTCTTCAATATCGACACGCTGCGGCAGAACTTCGCGTCGGGCCGGGAATACCTCCTTGGCGAATTCCGCAAGCTCTGGCACGATCAAAAATACCACTGGGCGTCGATCACCATGTTCCCCGTGGCCCAGCCCGACGGCGGCGACGAAATCTATCTCGCCTTCATCATGGACATCGGGGACAAGAAGCAGGCGGAGGAAATCGCCCAGCAAAACATCCTCCTTGAACGCCAGCGCCTCGACGACGAACGCTACCGGACCATCGTGGAGCAGACCGACACCCTCGTCTTCGAATGGAACCTCGAAACCGACACCCGCTACATCTCGCCGGAAATCTCCGCCCGTTTCGCCGGAAACTACGACCACCGCGATCTGATGCACATCTGGCGGGACGACTTCGTGATCCACCCTGACGATCTGCCGCTGATCACCGCCTTCCTCAAGGATTCGCGCACCAAGCGCTATACCGAAATGACCGCCCGCTTCCGCAAGCGCGACGGGGCGTACATCTGGTGCAAGGTGGCCCTCACCTGCCTGCGCGACGGCAACGGCAACCCCAAGCGCTATATCGGCACGCTCAACGATGTGGACAGCGCCACGCGTTCCGTACTCGCGCTCAAGTACCGGGCCGAGTTCGATCTCCTGACCGACCTGTACAACATGCACACCTTCTACTCGCAGACGGCACAGGCCGTGCATGCCCACCCCGAACGCCTCTACAGCATCATCCGCATGGACATAGACCGCTTCAAGGTCATCAACGATCTGTACGGGCTCGAAGAAGGCGACAAGCTCCTCATCGCCATTGCGGATCTCCTGCGGGAAAAGATGGCCGGGACCCACAGCGTCTATGGCCGCCTCGGCGGGGACGTGTTCTGCATGTGCGTCGACTGCCCCCGCGACCGCATCCTCGCCCTCATCAGGGAATTGACGGACAGGCTCGCCGACTATCCCCTGCCGTACAAGGTGATGCCTTCGTTCGGCATTTGCGAGGTCGACAACATCGACACGCCCATCAACGTTCTCTGCGACTGGGCCAACCTCGCCCTCAAGACCATCAAGGGCAACTATCTGAACAGCTACGCCTTCTATGACGGCAAGCTGCGCGAGAAGATCCTTGAGGAAAAGAAGATCGAAAACCAGATGCACGACGCCATCCTGCAGGGGCAGTTCGTGCTTTACCTTCAGCCCAAGGTGCATATCCCGACCTCGCGCATCATCGGGTCGGAAGGGCTCGTGCGCTGGCTGCACCCCACCGAGGGGCTGATGCCGCCGGATCGCTTCATCCCGCTGTTCGAGAAGAACGGCTTCATCATCCGGCTGGACGAGTATATCTGGGAACAGGCCTGCATCACCCTGCGCCGCTGGATTGACCACGGCCTCACGCCCGCGCCCATCTCCGTGAACATGTCGCGCATGCACATCCACGATCCGCGCCTGCGGGAAAAGCTGCTCGACCTTGTGCGCCGCTACGAACTGCCGCCGCACCTCCTTGAGCTGGAGCTCACCGAAAGCGCGTTCCTTGAAAACGAGAGCGGCCTCTTCGAGTCCATGAAGGCTTTGCAGTCCTTCGGGTTCCAGTTCTCGATGGACGATTTCGGTTCCGGCTACTCGTCCCTGAACATGCTCAAGAGCATGCCCGTGGACTTCATCAAGATCGACCGGGGATTCCTCAACGAGGTCGTCACTACCGAACGCGGCAAGACGGTCATCCGGTTCAGCATTTCCCTTGCCCGCGAAATGGATATCAAGGTCATCGCCGAAGGCGTGGAGACAGAGGAGCAGGCCGCCTTCCTGCTTCAGGCCGGATGCGCCTACGCGCAGGGCTATTTCTACTCGCGCCCCCTGCCCGTCCCGCAGTTTGAAGACCTGGCCTTCGGGCCCGGTTCCCCCTTCCCCGTCGCCCCGAGCATCAAAATGCTTGCCGCAAAGATGGAAGAAGGCAAGAAATGAAAGGAAGCCCCCTGCGGCCCGATGCCGAGCCGTAGGGGGCTTTAACATCCGGAGCACTGAACTATGGAGAATCCCGGTATTTTTCTGTTGCCAGCGCAATAGGATGCCGTTAGAGTATAGTAAGTACACAAAGAGTGTCATTATACCTTGCCGACAGAACGTCTGTCCCCCATTCCGCCCGGCTACCCGCAATCAGGCCTTGTATGAAAAAAAATCTCATCAGAACACACGCCTTTATCGCGGGCATCGTGCTTATTGGTTTTATTTGCATAACAGTCATTAACTATTGCACTTACGGCGTCGTCATCAGGGACGACATCAGAAACATCTCCCGCCTCACTTCGCTGAACATCTTTTCTTCCATCAGCAACGAACTCACCAAACCGATCTTCGTCTCCCTGACCATGGCCAATGACAGCTTCCTCAAGAGCTGGCTCAAGGAAGAGGACGACACCCCGGAACAAGTCGCGGAACTGCAGCGATACCTCAACGGCCTGAAGAAGAAATACCGCTACAGCTCGGTGTTCCTCGTCTCGGCGAAGACAAACATCTATTATCATTATAACGGGATAAACAAGATTGTCAGCCGGGATGACACCCATGACGTCTGGTATTACAACTTCGCCGCCTCCGGGGTCCCCTACCGGCTTGAGGTGGACACCGACGAAATGTCCCGCAACGAGCTGACCGTGTTCGTGGACTGCCGTATCGAAGACGATCACGGCGAACTCATGGGGGTAGTGGGCGTCGGGGTCAAGATGCGAGAATTGCAGCAAATCCTCTCCTCGTTCGAGCTCGATTTCGATCTGACGGCGTTCCTCGTCAACAGGGAAGGCATGGTGCAGGTCCACACGTCCGACTCCATGATCACCAACGCCACCATCGACGACCTGCTGCCCGTATCCGAATACCGCAAAAAGATCTTCACCAAGAGCCGCGTGGAAAGCTCATGGTACAAGTACAACGGGCAGGAAACCTGTCTCGTCACCCGGTATATCGACGATCTCGACTGGTATCTCATCGTGGAGAAAGATACCGCCATCCTCAAGGACTCCCTCCTCTCGCAGCTCTGGAAGGACATCCTCGTCGTGGCGTGCATCATTGCCTTCATCCTGCTGCTGGTTTCGGGCACCGTGTCGCGCTATGACAGATTCATGACCCTGCTCGCAACCACGGACGAGCTCACCGGGCTCATGAACCGCGCACGCTTCAATGCCATCCTGAGCCGGAAGCTTGGGGAACGGCCCCTCGTGTTCATGTTCGACGTGGACCACTTCAAACGCATCAACGACACCCGCGGCCACCTCTGGGGCAATGAAGTCCTTGCCCGTATGGGGCGCAAGGCTGAGGAAATCGTCGGCAGGAACGGATGCGTGGCCCGTTGGGGCGGGGACGAGTTCATCGGTTTCATCGACACGCCGGGCGACGCCGAAGAGACGTTGAGGCGCCTCCTTGAAAACGTGCGCGATCCCGACAACAACATCACCATCAGCATCGGCGCGACCCGCATCAACTCCGAAGACGACATGGACGCCATCCTCATGCGCGTGGACAGCGGCATGTACCGTTCCAAAGCAGAAGGCCGCGACCGCATTACCTACGTTTGAAACGGAAGCCCCCCTTCCCGGCCGTAAGCATCAAGGAAGTCGAGATGGAGACAGAAAAGCCGACCCGCGCCGTCCGGGAAAAGGCCGAAAAGGGCACCGCGATCGCCGCCGTACTGATGTACGGCTCCTTTACGCAGGGCGGCGGGGACGCTTGGACGTGGCGTTCCGCCTGTACACGAAGGACGGGGCCGCGCTCGACACGGCGCACGGATCACGTCCGTCCATCCGTCGTATGATCATTTCTTTGCCGCAACAGCTCACGGTTCCAGCCTTTCCCTCCCGAAAAATTGATTGACAACTCAAACAGCACGCGCGTATCTAACGCGGAGATACGGGAGTTATCATGATCCGCAACAGTTCCGCCACGCTGCGCACCCTCTTTTCCGCCGATGCCGAAGGCCACTTCGGTTTCTATTACTTTATGCGGAAAAGCGGCTCGTTCCGCGCTTGACGGTATGGATCAAGCGCAGAAGTGAAGGCCGCGGGCGAACAGTCCGCGGCTTTTTTATTACAAGAACGGAAAACGCCGCCCCTCCTCTCGGGGGGTCGCCTCCACAGGGAAAAAGGGCCGGATGCGGCAAAAAACGGCGATGCGGCCGGGCGAGGCTTCCTCATGGGACGGCCGCAAAAGCCGGCGGAACCGGGTACACGGACGGGGAAACGTCCCGGAATCGATCGGGGCACAGACAGACGGGGGAGAGATGAACAGCAGCGACACGAAGGAAAAGGCCGCCAACGCGGCTCACGCGCACGCCGTGGAACAGGCCGCGGCGCAGGCGCTGGTAGAGGAAAGGGAAAGCGAGTCGCGCTTCCGGCATTACGACAAAGGCCCGTGGGCGGCGATCATCTCCGCTCTGGCGGTGATCTTCTCGCTGTTCCAGATGTACGCCTCCACGTTTTCCGCGTTCGACGCCATGACCCTGCGCTCGTGGCACATCATCTTCCTGCTGGTACTTTCCTTCCTCATGTATCCCGCATGGAAGGGCGAACGCCGCGACCGTGCCCGCCCCACCCCCTTCGACGCCCTGTGCATTGCGGCGGGGCTGTTTTCGTTCGGCTACCTCATCGTCAACTATACGGAAATAACCCTGCGCGGCGGCTATTTCCTGCCCGTCGACTATTTCGTCGCCTCCGTCGGCGTGATCATCTGCTTCGAAATGGCCCGGCGGGTGGTCGGCAGCCTCGCGGCGCTGGCTGGCGTGTTTTTCCTCTATAATTTCGCTGGGGAATGGATTCCCGGCGCGTTTGGGCATACGGGGTTCTCGTGGGACCGCGTTGTCGAGCATATGTTCTGGGGCAGTCAGGGGCTCCTCGGCGTCGGCGTCGGCGTGTCCGCCACCTATATCTTCCTGTTCGTGCTCTTCGGGGCCTTCCTGAAGCATAGCGGGTTCAGCGACTTCATCAACGATCTCGCGCTTACCCTCGTGGGCCGCACGGCCGGAGGCCCCGCCAAGGTTTCCGTGGTCGCCAGCGCGCTCATGGGCATGATCAACGGCAGCGCCCTCGCCAACGTCGCCACCACCGGGGCGATCACCATCCCGCTCATGAAAAAGACCGGGTACAAGCCCGAATTCGCCGCCGCCGTCGAAGCGGTCGCCTCCACAGGGGGGCAGTTCGCGCCGCCGATCATGGGCGCGGTGGGTTTCATCATGGCTGAATTCCTCGGCGTCCCATACACCAAGGTCATGCTCGCGGCGGCGATCCCCGCTTTCCTCTATTACCTCACGCTGCTCATGGCGGTGCATTTCGAAGCCCGCAAGCTCGGCCTCAAAGGGCTCTCTCCCGAGCACATCCCGGCGGCGGGCAAAGTCCTGCGCGAACGCGGGCACCTGTTCATCCCGCTGATCGTGCTGCTCTGGCTGATGTTCGACGGCTACACGCCCCTGTTCGCGGCGGCGGCCTCCATCTTCGCCACCGTCGGGGCCACGTGGCTTCCTTTCATCATCGGGCTGCTGAAGGCGAAATCCGTCCGTACCCTTGCCCTTATCCTGCTGCTTGCCGTCCTCGGCGGCCTGACGCTCGCGGGCTTCCTCAGCCCCGGCGCGGCGATCCTCACGGCCCTGTGCGTGCCGGCCTCCGCGTGGTGTTCGGATCGGCATCGCATGACGCCCCGCGTGGTGGTTCAGGCCCTCGACGAAGGCGCGCGCGGCGCGGTGGGCGTAGGCGCGGCCTGCGTGATCATCGGCATCATCATCGGCACGGTGTCCCTCACTGGGCTCGGCCTGACCTTCGGGTATGAGGTGCTCAAGTACGTGGGCGAAGGCCAGCTCTATCTCGGCGGCCTGTTCGTCATGATCATGAGCACCATCCTCGGCATGGGCGTCCCCGGCGTGGCGGCCTACGTCATCGTCGCGGCCGTGGCCGTCCCTGTGCTCACGGGCGTGGGCGTGATGCCGATGGCGGCGCATATGTTCTGCCTGTTTTACGCCTGCCTCTCCAACATCACGCCGCCGGTAGCCATGTCGTCCTACGTCGCGGCGGGCATTGCGCATTCGGATCAGACCCGCACGTCGCTCATTGCGGTCAAGCTCGGCCTGACCGGCTTCATCCTGCCCTTCTTCTTCCTGAACAACCCGCTGCTGCTCTACAGTTCGGCCAATCCGCCTTTGGCGAGCCTGTGGGCGTTCGCTACGGCTTGTCTCGGAGTGAGCGCCTTGGCAGCCGGGTTGCAGGGCTGGCTGTTCGGGCCTTGCAATCCCGTCATGCGCGGCCTGCTGCTTGTGGCGGCCTTCCTTGCCATCGATCCCGGCCTCAAGACCGACCTCGCCGCGCTCGCCCTGTGCGCCGGGGCCGGGGTATGGAGTTGGAAGGTTAGGGGAAGCGAATAAGGAATTGGAGGGGGGAAGGGGAACCTTTCTGGAGAAAGGTTC
>USCL01000099.1 GCA_900553145.1 uncultured Desulfovibrio sp. | reverse complement strand
CGGGAGATGCTTTACTGGTCCACAACATCCTGATCCGCAGAGGGTAGCCGTGAATATTGCCGCCATCGAAAGACGCCGCCAAGCCATCAAACGCCGCATGGCCGAACTCGACTGTCTGAGCACGTCCGACGCCCGCGCACTCGACAAGGCCATGACGGAGATGTGCGCCCTATATGCGGAATACGCCCGGGGTACCGTAGCGCTGGTGGCCTTTGAAGCCTACCGGACACTGGTGGAGCGCACCCCGGAAGATACGGGCCGGGCGCGGGCGTCATGGAACCTCGGCGCGGAACCGAGCGACGCCGTGCCTTCCGGCGGGGAACTCCGATGCGAGGAAACAACGCTACAGGAACCCGGAACGGGACAGGATGGGCGCTATATCCTGTCCGTCACCGTCGATCTGCACACCTTTTATACGACTCAGAGGAGCAAAGCATGAGCGAAAACACCTGCCCGAACGTCGCCCTTTCCCGAAACCAGAATATGTGGGTGGTGAAGGAGAGCGCGGACAAAATGCTCGAATTCCCAGCCGTGACCGACATTATCAACGTCACCGCCGATGTGTTCGCCAATCAGGAAATCCCCACCTCCAACAGCAAGGAAAAGGCGAATACGCTCAATAAACTGAACGTGTTCAACAGCAGTGCCAGCCCCGCCACCGCCAACTTCGGCATGTACCTGCGCCCCACCGCTCTGGATGCCCCTATGCAGGGAGACGCACTCATGCAGGCGCTTCAGGGCAAGCTGGCGGCACCCTTCACCGGAACCCTTGCCGACGCCCTCACGGACAGCGACGCGCAGCTCGCCGTTACCGTGGCGTCGGGCCATGTCCCCCTGCGCGGCGTCATCGAAGTGGCCAGCACCCCGTCAGGCAAAGAATTGATCCGTTACCGCAAAGCCGTGAAAGACGCCGCCAGCCCCGGCAAATGGCTCCTCTCCGAACTGACCAGAGGGTACAAGGGCACCACGGCGGCGTCCGGCGCGTCCGGTGCCTCCGTTTCCCTGAAAAGCCGTACCTTCGTGCAAGCCCTGTGCCGCCCCAACGTTTCCGCATGGATCGTCATCGACAAGACGTTGCAAGCCGTACAGGGCTGCCATGTCACGGACGCCAGCATCTCCGTCACCAAGGAAGGGGCCGTGGAGCTGACCGGAACCCTCACCGGATGCCGGGTCTTCAACGCCGGACCTTCCGCTGTGGCAACTGAGGCGCAGGCTTCCGCGACTTCCATAGTTGTCGAGGACGCGAAAGTGTTTTTCGTGGGGCAGAAAATCCAGAACACCACCAAGTCGGAAGACAATTCCGGCAAGGGCTACGCCGTGACCGCCGTGGACGAACGGACGAACACGCTGACCGTCGCGCCCGGCATCTCCGGCGCATGGGCCGTGGACGACGTGGTGACGTGGTGGATGCCCTACGGCCCAGCCATCGGCGCGGAGATGGAGAATACCGATTCCGTTATCCGCATCGACGGGACAACCGGGAAAATGCGCTCCTGCACCATCAAGTTTTCCACCCCCACAGAGTTTACCGACGAACTTGGCGACCATTTCCCCGGCCAGCCCATCGACACCATGCGGGCCTCCAGCGTGGACTTTGAATACTACATGCGCAACGACGCCGCCAAACGGCTCAGGGAAGGCAGCGAAGGCAAGGAAGTCCGGTTCGACGCGGAATTCGGCGGCGAGGAAGGCCGCAAGGTCGTCGTGGCCTGCCCCCGCATCAAGAACAAGATGCCCGCCATCAACGCCGATTCCGCGACCGTCACCCTTTCGCAATCCTCCGACATCCTCGGCGTGGCCCTCGAAGACGCCGTGGAAATCATCCTCGAATAGCTCCGGCTCCCACCGCCTCCTTTTCCGGTGGGGCCATTCTCCAAGAACCACTTCAACTTTCAACCAGAGGATCAACATCATGAAATTCGTGAACGACGCCACCGCCAAAGACATCGCCTTCATCAAATGCTTTCCCGACGATTCCGGCGTGTACGCCCGCGTCCTGACGGAAACCGAGCTGGATACCCTGCGCGTCAAGTCCCGCACCTTCAACGGCAACGAGAAGCGCACCCCCGAACTGATGGACCGCCGCTTCAAGATCCTGCACCTGCAACGCGCCCTCTCCGGCTGGGAAGGGCTCGAATTCGAGGACGGCTCCCCCATCCCCTTCTCCAAGGAAATGATCAAGGAACTGTGGGAAGTGAACCCCAACCTCATGGGCATCATCTATTCCTGCGTGTCCAGCGAACTCTCTTTCGTGAAGGCGGCGGAAGAAAAAAACTCCGTGACTGGTGCGGACGCCTAGCGGACAACGCGCCAAGCTGCGACGAATGCCGGGAGACATGGGCGCTCGACGGGCTGGAACCGCCCTGCGGCGCCTGTACCTCTTCGGAAACGGAACTCCTACCCGACAACCTGCAAGCCATACATAGTCGAGCGCATGACCGAAGCCGAAGATGACTATCAGTTCGTCACCGTCACCACGATGATCACCGGGGCGGGGCAGTACCACCTGCTTGCCCACTTCCTCGACAAGTACGGCGTGCGCCGCCAGCTTTCCCTGTTCGGGGGGAGACGGCATGGACGCGGGTGCATCGCCATGTCCGCATAGCTCTCTTCTTAGAGAACACGAAAGGCCGGGTTCCGCATGGGTTCCCGGCCTTTCGTTCTGCTGAGGAGCCTGGTTCGCTATCCTCGTTGCTCCACGATCCGGGGAAGGGATTCATTCATCCATGTATTGATGCTCTTGCCGGAACGCGCCGCAAGAGAGGCAAGCCTTTGGTGCAGATCCGGGGACAGCCGGACGTTGAACCGATGAGCGTAATACGTACCCGCGCTCCGCTCCCCCTAATAGCGTGTTGCACACACTCAATAAAAATCTAATGATTACCTATAGTTATTATATAGTGGTATCATTCCAGTGGTTGAGCTGTACTATATAAAAGGGGCAACAATAAGGTCACGTTTTATTAAAAATAAAAAATATGAAAAATAAAATGAAATGCTCTTGATAGCACAAGCGAAATATTTTCCCATTCTATAAAGGTAAACATAGGATTTCGATTAGTGATATTTTATACATAATATTAGAATAATACTTCACTATAGCAATCATTTATTCAGTATTTTGTAATACATTCAGATATGGGTCACGATTTAATACAAAAAAGTTTTTGTGATTTTTTATTTTATTGACGCAGATAAAAACCATATATACTGGATACTATCAGTAGTAAATGTTTTCTATTGCCACATCCGTTTCTAAATCCATAAGGAGCCTTGGTATGAAGTACTCAGCTATTTTGGATAAGTATCAGATGTTCATCAATGGTGCGTGGAAAGATGCTTCAGACGGAAAAACATTTGCGACGCAATGCCCCGCAAATGGAGAAATTCTTTCACAGTGTGCGGAAGCCACACGCGAAGATGTTGATGTGGCTGTCTATGCAGCTTGGCAGGCATGGGAAAACTGGAAGAATACCACAGTAACTGAGCGTGCTTCCATACTCAATACTATCGCCGACATTATTGATGAGAATAAGGAACATTTGGCGATGGTGGAATCGCTCGATAACGGTAAGCCTATCCGCGAAACGCTTGCCATCGACATTCCTTACTCAGCGGCACATTTCCGGTATTTTGCCGGAGCCATTTTGTCTGAAGAGGGAAGTGCCAATATCCTCGGTGGCAATATGTTGAGTCTCGTTCTACGTGAGCCTATTGGTGTAGTCGGTCAGGTTATTCCTTGGAACTTTCCTTTCCTGATGGCGGCTTGGAAGCTAGCCCCCGTTCTTGCTAGCGGTTGTTGCACGGTTATCAAACCATCGAGCAGCACATCTCTGAGTCTGCTTGAGTTGATGCGCCTGATACAGGACGTGCTTCCTGCCGGCGTGTGCAACGTCATTACCGGATCTGGTTCGAAATCAGGGCAGTACATGCTCGAGCACCGCGGATTCAGAAAATTAGCATTCACAGGTTCGACGGAAGTGGGCCTCAACGTAGCTAGAGCGGCTGCGGAAAAACTGATACCTGCTACGTTGGAACTTGGAGGCAAGTCAGCCAATATTTTCTTCTCAGACTGCAAATGGGACATGGCAATGGACGGCCTTCAACTCGGTATCCTGTTCAACCAAGGACAGGTCTGCTGCGCCGGTTCCCGCGTTTTTGTACAGGAAGACATCTATGACGCCTTTGTCGAAGAAGCCGTGCGGCGATTCAATAAGATAAAAGTCGGTATGCCTTGGGAACAGGATACACAAATGGGTTCCCTCATCTACGAAGCGCAAGTCAAAAAAGTATTGGAGTATGTAGAAGTCGGCAAACGGGAAGGTGCGGAGATTGCTTGCGGCGGCACTCGGCTCACTGAAAACGGCATGGACAAGGGTGCGTTCATGCGACCAACATTGCTGACCAACGTGACGAATGAAATGCGCGTGGCACGCGAGGAAATTTTTGGCCCCGTTGCGTGCGTCATCAAGTTCAAGACAGAAGAAGATGTCATCAATATGGCTAACGACAGCGATTATGGACTTGGCGGTGCTGTGTGGACCCGTGACATCAATCGGGCAATTCGCGTTTCCCGAGCTATCGAAACGGGACGAGTCTGGATCAATACATACAACGCTATTCCCGAAGGTGCACCTTTCGGCGGTTACAAAACCTCCGGTATAGGACGCGAGACGCACAAGGTCATCCTCGAACACTATACGCAGATGAAGAATATCCTTATCAACATGTCCGAAGCCCCGTCGGGGTTTTATAATTGATGGGGCACTCCGATCTGTTGAACCTCTGCCCAATCGCTATGATTAAGGCTGATTGAGGTATTCCTGTACACACTTCATCACATACCTGCAGGTCTATAAAGGCCCCCTCCTCTCGGTTGGGGGCTTTTACTACCTGAACCATTCCGCCAGCCATGCCGGGGCCGTCATCAACATGGGGCGCGGGCACCACATGATCCGCGCTTCCCCCGGTTCGACCTCCACCCGGTAGCTCTCCCGTTTCTTCGGCGTCTTCGCCTTCTTCGGCTTCCGTTCCTTCTTCCTGATGCGCTCCGCAATCGTCCGGCGTGGCTTTTCCTGTTCCAGCATTCCTTGCCCCTTATGCGAAAGCCCCCGTTTCCGGGGGCCATCTGTCTACATTCCCATTTCCCTGATAAGCATCGTCACGATGCCGAGCACATAGCCGCACTTCCAGATTTCGAGGCGGGTGATCGGGGTCATGGCTACCACACCGTTTCCACGATCTGGCGAAGTTCAAGGGCGTTGTTGAGCGCGTTGCGCGCCGCATCCACCATTGCGGCAGAAATCTGCACTTCACGCATCACGGCGTTATAAAACCGTGAGCAGTCCGCGCCGCGCAGGGGGTGGGTGCCGAGACGCGCCTGTGAAAACTGTACATCAAGTGCGTTTAGCCTCGAAAGAATGGTATAGGCCGCCTCAATGCTCGCCGCGTATCGGTCATAACTTGCGAAGCGCGGCAAGCTCCTCATATCGGGCAGGGCGGGCTCCGCAACCTTAAGTTCCAGCCCGATCAAATACTCCACGGCCTCGCTCATCCTTTCCGGCGGCAGTTGCGTGTACTTGGCGATCTCGAAGTGGCGGGCGAAGCGGCTCCACACTTCGCCGTAGCCCTTGCGCTGGTGCTCCTTCGGCAACATGCCGACCTTGGCGTCGACCAGTGCCTTGAGCTGCGCCTGTTGCGACGGGGCGAGGGCGGCGGCGGGCGGCAAGGCCCCTTCCCGCTGGCGCTGCAACTCGGCTTCCAGTGCGTTGAAGGCTTCGATGTAGGCCAGCTTGAAGCGCATGGCCTCGGGGCCTGTATAGCCCATCACCAAGAGAGTGAAGCCGTCCTTGAAGATGATGAACATGGGTAGAGAACGCCCGGTGTTATCCAGATAGCTACTGAGCTCAAAATTGAGCCCAGTAAACTTTTTCGGGCAGTTAGCTATGAGATTGCGAATGTCGCGTACCACATTCTTGTGGGGCTTATCAAAAAACTTTGCCACCTCAAGAGAAGTCGTGGCTGGGCGTCCATTGTGCAGCATAACCGAAGGCGCGGGCATGGGCATGAGTTCGCACTGTGACATATGATTCTCGCTTTCTTTGCGACCCGGCAGTCTCCCGCCGGGCCTCGTTCGCTCTTAGAGGTCGTCGCCGGGCTGCTTCGTCGTCTGCGCGATCACGCAGAAACAACCGCGTTCCGTGTAGTCACTGGCGAACTCTTCCGCACAGCGCTGGTTGTAGCACCAGTGTAGACGGCGAGGCTCCGTTTCCGAAGTGCCGGGCGCGAAGACGATGTACAGCCACCACTTGCCGTACTCATGACCTTCCGTGACGTTCGGCAAGCTCAACATCCGCTTGCGGGCTGCTGCGGCCTCTTCCTTCATGCGCCGAGTTTCGTCCGCATAGTTGGCGAACAGGGCGTCAATGCCGCGAGGCTTGACTGTACCGCGAGAATCAGTAATCTGCGAGGTAGCCATAACAAACTCCTACTGCTAGGTTTTTGTGGTTAGGCCCGTCTTGGTGTTGGTCGCACCTTGGCGGGCTGTTTTTATATTGCCCTTCCATTGATTTTGTTCTACGATACTTTTACAAAATATGGTGATTAAATATGATTTTTAAAAGTAATATCAAGCAGATAATGAAGAATAAAGGTGTTACGATTCGTGATCTTGCTAATAAATGTGAGGTATCAGCGGCTACCATCAATAAAGCTCGACAGGATGAAAGTATATCGGAATGCCGCTTGTCCACGCTGGGGCACATCGCGGACGCCCTCGGCGTGAAGACGAAACGGCTGTATGAAGAGGTGGAAGAGTGCAAAAAAGAACACTCTTAACTCCTTACGCTCTATGGAAAAATATTGATTGGCATTTTTTGCTTAACAGATAATCTTTAAAAGGATAAATTTCTACTTTATCCGCCTACACGGCGGTCTAACATACTAACAATCTGTAAAAATTCTAAACCACCTTTGGGTGGATAAAAATACTATGCCTTTTTAGGCTACCTAGCTTCAGTTTCTTCGTCAATAGCAGACGATTCACATGTGATACTTCTAAACCGCCTACACGGCGGACAACTAGAGCGATACGAGACAATATCTTTCAAAGGATTACATCTTGGCACCCTCCAAATAGCTTCGTTCGTATCGCCTCTTTTTAACTACTTTATTCCAAAAGGTTTTTCCGAACAACTTTTTTATGAAGCCAAAAGGAAGCTACAAAAAAGATGAGATGCTGTTCCCCGTGTCATATTGCTCTCATCTGTATAAACCGATACCTTTTCTTCTATGCACTTCATCTTCATTTCCGCTTGTCAGAAACGGGCCATCCGCCGCAGCCGCGCCATACTGGACAGCTACGCCCTGCGCGCAGGGGAACGTTGCTGGATGTCGCCCATGACGACCGAAGGGTTGCAGGAAGTGCGCGCCGCTTTGGCCCGAAGCGCTACACGGCAGACTTCCGTGGCCTGCTACCAAAACGATGGGCGCCGCCGTATGAAGTTACTCTGGATAGTGGGCGCACGGGGACGTTTCGGGCCGGAAGGCCATTTCCCAGCAGGGTATCGCCGGATTACCACTCCTGTGCGTGTGTCCGAGTGGGTTCGCCATGCCGGGTTAGCGGCGCGCTTGGCGGGCCTGCTACATGACTTGGGCAAATATTCTCTGAAGTTCCAGAAAAAGCTGCGAGGGAAAGCGGAGTTGGCCGATGCCGTGCGGCATGAATGGATTTCGCTCAAGCTGTGGCAGGCGGTGCGATCCGGCATGGACTGGAAGACGGCATGGGCGAACGTGTATACAAAACGCCTCGAAATGTTCATAGGAGAACGGGAGATTTGCAACGCCTCGCGCTATGGCCTTGCTTCAGCACAGGAATGCGTGGATGCGCTTGTTTCCACACATCATGGCCTGTTCTCCTCTCGTCTGCCCTGCCCGGAAGGCAGGCTCGTACGGGAAAACCTGCCCTGCCCGCCTGATGACGCGCTTTTCACCACGTGGTCCGAACCTGAAGGTTCCTTTTGGGAGCTCGCGCAACGGCTGGACAAACGCCTTTCCGCAACGGCTGTGGGCATGGCGGGTGAAGCGTGGATTCCATACTGGAGATCCGTTTTCCTGTATGCACGCGCGGCTCTTGTCTTTGCGGATCACACGGTATCGGCGCTGGAGTGCCCGCCAAACAAAGATACTTCCCCCGCCTTCGCCAACACGCATGTCGCACCCGATGGACGCCGCTTGAATCAACGCCTCGCCGAGCATTTGTCCCGCGTTTCGGAAAAAGCGGCGGATCTGGTTTGGCGCATGGCGAACCTTGTGGAGCGTCCCGAAGCATCCCTGACGGGCCTACAACCCTGCTCGCTGGAGGCCGTTTTGCGCCCGGCGGATCCGGAAAGCCGTTTCGTATGGCAAAATACGGCGGCTGATGCGCTGGCCGAAGCGCGGGAGGCGTACCCCACAAGCGGTGCCCTTGTTTTCAACATGTCGGGAACCGGCAGCGGCAAGACACGCATGAACGTGCGCGCTGCCTGCGTTCTCTCCCGCAGCGTCACTCCCCGGTTTTCCATCGCCTTGAACCTGCGTAGCCTTACATTACAAACGGGGCGGGCCCTGCAATGCCAGCTTGGCCTTTCCGACAGCGATCTCGCTACGGTTATCGGCGATGACGTGACGCGGAAACTGTTCAATGCTTCCAACATCAAAGAGAAAGAAAACATTGCCGCCCCGTGGTCAGACGATGACGGCAATCCTGCGGAACCGGAAGCGCTGACCTCCGGCGGAAACTGGCCATTGCCCGCATGGCTGGAATCCTTCTTCCCCAAGCCGCAGGAGCGGCGCATCGTTGGCGCTCCTCTGCTGGTTTCCACCATCGACTACCTGATCGCCGCCGGAGAACCACATCGGCAAGGGCATCACGTCAAAGCCCTGCTACGCCTCATGAGTGCCGATCTTGTCCTCGACGAAATCGATTCCTATGAACCCGAATCCCTTGTCGCCGTACTGCGCCTTGTCCAGTGGTGCGCGTTTTTCGGGCGCAACGTCATCTGTTCCTCAGCCACACTGTCCCGCCCCGTAGCGCAGGCCGTGGAAGCGGCCTATGCTTCCGGCGCGGAAATGGCGCACGCATTGCGGCACGGAAAGAGTGGCTACCCTGACGAGGAAAATCCCCCCTCCGAGGCAGGGCCGCTGTATGTGCTGGCATTCATTGATGACGCACTGCCGCCGTCCATAAAAGCCGTGCCCCATGTGCCGGAGAAAGGCCGGGCGGAAAAGGCTGCGGCCTTGCTTGCATTGTACGACAGCCGGGTGTCCGCGCAATTGGAGGCCATAGCCGCTCTACCCGTGTACCGTTATGCCGAACTGCTCCCGATGGCTGAAGAAAGCGTCAGCGCATGGATGAATGCCGTAACGGCGGGGGTTCAAAAGCTGCACGCCCGCCACGCCCTGATGGATGCCCGCTCCGGCGTGGCGTACTCCTTTGGCTTGGTACGCGTGGCGAATATCGCAACAGCCGTGGACGTGGCACGGCATCTGGCGAAGGAGCTGCCGCAGGCGCGTGTTGCATGCTATCATGCGAACGACTGGCGCATCGCCCGGTTCCATAAGGAAAAGAGGCTGGATTTTCTGCTTTCACGTGCGGAAGGCGACAGGCATATCGTGGCTGACCGCGAGATCCGCGCCTTTTTGGATGAAGCCGCACATGAGGGATGCCCGGATGTGCCTTTCATTGTGGTTGCCACTCCGGTGGAAGAGGTGGGGCGGGATCACGACTTCGACTGGGCCGTACTGGACGTGTCCAGCGCCCAATCGCTGGTGCAGGCTGCGGGCCGGGTCAACCGGCATCGCTTGCGCCCTTGCGGGGATGCACCCAACGTCTCCGTGCCGCAGTTCAACTGGCGGCATTGCCGCAACAGCGACAGGGGCGACCCCAAAGCCCCCGCGTTCTGCTGGCCCGGCTATGAAGGAGGGGGCCGGGAGCGGTATTCTATTCATGATCTGGCCCAAATCCTGCCGTGGCGCGAAGAGCGACTCGTCATAACGGCGGACGTACGCCTTGGCGGGGATTGCCGCCTTGCCAGACGCGACGACAAGGCCATTGCAAAGCGGCTGTTTCCGTATTTTGGGCCAGAGACCGGCGAATACTCTTTCGTTGCGGAGCATTCGCCGGCCGCCCTGCTTTCCGAATGGGTTTACAGCGAAACACCTTTGCGCAATCGTACGGGAAGGACGGAAATGTGGCGTTTGGGGCGCGATTCCGAACGCCTTGGGGATGTTTACGAGGCATTTGTATATCAGGGAGAACGGCGCGGTACAGGCGGCCAGTGGGTGGAGCGCGACGAGCGTTCCTTCCGTGAAGTCGATGCCCTGCCCAACGCATGGCTGTGGCTGGATGCCGAAACCATGCGCGCCCAATGTGAGGCCGTCGGAGTGGACCAAACGCGGGCACTCTCCGCTGAACTGGTTTCATACAGCGACACGGACAGATGGGAATATGACAAGGGATTCGGCATCGTCCGCCGTCCGGCGGCGGAATGACAAGGAGAGAAGGAATGGATGAACCGAACATGGAGGCGGGCGGAGTACAACAGGAACGCCAAGCCAAGAATGAAAAACCGTGGAAAGCCTATCCACCGGAAACCTACCGCGACACAATTGCGGAACTTGTTCATTTCAGCTCGAAAACGGTCAACTCCAACGCGGCCCTCGCAGGGGTGCGCCTCGCTTCGGATGATGCGCTGGACGCCCCTTATGTCTCGGCGCGTACGCTGATGGCGAGGGGAGTATCCCTTTCGCTGGATTATGGCAAAGGCGGCGCGGCGGTGGCGGGCATCTGCAAACAGGTGAACGCCGTAGTACGCGGCAATCCATTTGCGGAAGCCGCATCCCCCGAAGAACGGGCGGCTATTGAAAATGCTATGACCGAGGCATGTTCCTCGGCTTTCAGCGTCGGCGTCGAACATGTGGATCACCGCTTGCGCCAGATCCTGATCCCCAAAGAAGGTTCTGAAGGCGGTTATGTGTCCATGACGCCCATAACTGCGGGCGGAGTATGCGAACTGTTGTTCGAAAGGGACAACGGGCTTGTGCCCCACCATAATGCCGCATGCGAAGAGGAAGGAAGGCGTGCCGGAAAGCCCGAAGGCTACGAAAATGGGGGAAGCGTCCCCCGCATGAAGATGCGCAAGTTGCGGCAGGCCCAATTCGGCATCGGCGGCTCCAATCCCCAAAACGTCGGTGGGCTTGTGCGGGCCATGCAGCGTCCGCTCTTTGTGGATGCGCCACGCAGCGCGGATGACTTGAGAGCCGCCTTTTCCCTCTATTACAAGGGGATTTCCCTCGATTTCTCTTCGTCAGGCCCTCTGCGGCAAGCCCTGCTCGCCTACGCGGATTTTCGGCGGCGGCATGAACTGGACAACGAGGAACCGTCCGTCATGCCCAAGCAAACAGACTTGAAAACGCGAGAGGAAGAAGAGGCGCTTCTCAAAGACATCGCCGCCGCTGTCCTGCAACGCGCTGACGAGGCCCGGGAAATGCTGCGGGACTATGCCGGTATGTTGCCGCAAGAGCGGAATCCCGAAAGAGGAGATGTGGCGCTGGTTTCGCCGAAATTGAAGCCGATTGCGATGCGCGCCCTGCTCGATCCCTCTCTGCGTGACGGTACATGGCCCCGCGACATGGCGTGGCTGGTGATCGGCGGCATGGAGCGGGCTTCCTATATCAACGGGAACCGGATGCTGGTTCTGGACGTGACGGCGACCGCGACGGTTGCGGGGCTTTTGGAGGAGGCGTTTCGATGAGCTATCTTATCTTTCCCCGCATGCGGGTTCAGGCCGCCAACATGCTTTCCGCCTCTTTCCTGATGGGTGGGCCGCCGGTGTTCGCCGCCTACGGCCTCGGAGAGGCGCTCTGCTTTCATCTGGGCGGAGGGGCGAAAGTGACGGGCATGGCCCTGATCCATCATAACCGCGAGGCATTG
>USCL01000098.1 GCA_900553145.1 uncultured Desulfovibrio sp. | reverse complement strand
AGCTGCGCTGCGTTTCCCCTGTTCCGCTCGTGCTTGTCGGCGGCCCGCGGGAAGGGATCGCCATTTCCGAATTCAAGGACAAGCCCTATCCCGTCGAGGTCATTCCGGCCATCACCATGCGCGGCGTCCGCTCCACGCTCCGCAAGCTGTTTGATCGGAAAAAGGCCGGATTCAGGGGCCCGCGCCCGGCGCAATCGCCCGTCACGCCGGACCTGTCGTCCGTGCGCATCCTTGTGGCCGAGGACAATCCCGTCAATCAGGAGATCATGTCCGTGCTGCTGGAAGAAACCCACGCCCAGCTCAAGATGGCCGGCAACGGCATCGAAGCCCTCGCGCTGTTGGAACGTGAAGCCTTCGACCTCATGTTCCTCGACATCCAGATGCCGGGCATGGACGGCTATGAGACCATCAAGATCATGCGGGAACGCGGCTATGTCCTGCCCGTCGTCGCGCTCACGGCCCATGCGATGCAGTCCGATAAGCAACGCTGTCTGGACGCCGGGATGGACGCCTATCTTTCCAAGCCGTTCAAACAGGCCCTGCTGTTCGATACCATCCACAACCTGCTCCCCGAGCATTACCGCGTACCGGAAGCGCAAGCCGAGGGGCAGGCGCCGGTTCCCGTGCCCGACGCGGAATCATGGGCCTTCCTCCCTCCCTGTTTTTCGCTCGAAACCGTGATCCAGACAGGCTTGTCGCCGCAGCAGTACCCCACTATCCTGCAAAGCTTCGCCAGAAACCATTCGCAGGACGCGGCCCTCCTCCGCCATGCCGCCCGCACCCACGACTGGGAATCCCTCCGCGAACGGGCGCACGCCCTCAAAGGGGCTTCGGCCAATCTGGGCGCGCTGTACCTACGGGATACCGCGCGCATGCTGGAACTGGAAGCGCAGGCGCAGCTGGACAAAGGCTACCCCAACGCCGCCCTGTCCTCCCTTCAGGGGAGGCCGCTTGCCGTGCTGCTTCCGGAGCTTGAAGAGGCGCTCGGCGACGTCCTTGAGGCCGCCGTCAAACTGTGCCCGCCCGATACGGAAAAGAAGCCCGCGGACGGCCCCTCGGCCACCGCCTCCAAACCCAAACTCGACATCGCCAAACTGGGCACCTATTATAATGATCTGGTCGAGGCCCTCCAGCAGGCCGCGCCGGGGCGCATCCGCATTGCCCTGAACAGCCTGCTGGTGATTTGCAATGCGGACGAATATCCCTTACTCCACACCCTGAAAATGCATGTGGACAATTATGACTATGAAGCTGCTCTGACCGTTCTGGAAAGGATCCGTCCATCCTTGTTCCCGAGCAGCGCCCCAAGTACGGAGCCTTCCGATGCAATCCAATAAACCCGTCGTTCTGGTCGTGGATGACGATCCCGTCAATCTGGATATCCTGGTCCAGACCCTCGAACAGGACTATTTCCTCATCATCGCCAAAAACGGAAAACGCGCGCTGGATTTGGCCCTCAGCCATCATCCCGATCTCATCCTGCTGGACATCCTCATGCCCGAAATGGACGGGTTCGAGGTCTGCCAGCGCCTCAAGGCGGACAAGGCGACCGAAAGCATCCCGGTCATCTTCCTGTCCGTGATGGAATCGCCCGGCCAGAAGCACCGCGGTTTTGAAATCGGCGGCGTCGACTATGTGACCAAACCCTTCCATGCCGACGAAGTGCTGGCCCGC
Organism: uncultured Desulfovibrio sp.; assembly: GCA_900553145.1. GTDB lineage: Bacteria > Desulfobacterota > Desulfovibrionia > Desulfovibrionales > Desulfovibrionaceae > Bilophila. Next base: position 10,356 of record USCL01000098.1, on the reverse strand, counting down.
GTCCGCACCCACATCACCAACAAACGCCTCCGGGAGAAGCTCGAAAGCCACAATATGCTCATCGGCATGGAGCTGCACGAAAAGAGCCGCCAGCTTGAAACCCTGATGAACAACCTCCCCGGCCTCGCCTACCAGGGGGAACACTCGCCGGATCGGAAAGTCCGTTTCGTCAGCCAAGGCGTCACCCGCCTTACCGGGTATACGCCCGAGCACTTCATGGGCCCGGACGGCATGGGCCTGCTTGCCCTCGTCCATCCCGACGACAGGGGGCATGTTTCGGAAACGCTGGAAAACGCCCTGAAGCGGAAAGAGCCGTTCGAATTGACCTACCGGATCATCACCTCGTGGAATGAGGAAAAATGGGTCTGGGAACAGGGCGCGGGCGTCCATGCCGAAGGCGCGGAGGAACAGGGATCCCTCCTCGTGGAAGGCTTCATCAACGACGTCACCGAAAAGCAAAAGCAGGACAACACCATCCGGCAGGAAAACAAGGAGCTGCGCGAACGCCTCAAAGCCCGATGTTCAGGCGATATCGTCGGCAATTCGCCGCAGATCACCACCGTCTTCGATCTCATCGCCAAGGCGGCGGCCGTGGACGACAATGTGGTCGTCTACGGGGAATCCGGGACGGGCAAGGAACTCGCGGCGCGGGCCATACACGACGGGAGCGCCCGCTATCAGCAGCCCTTCGTGGCGGTCAACTGCGGGGCCATCCCGGAAAGCCTCTTTGAAAGCGAACTGTTCGGCTATAAGAAAGGGGCGTTTACCGGCGCGACGGCCGACAAGAAAGGCTATCTGGATCAGGCGGACGGCGGGACGCTCTTTCTCGACGAGCTGGGCGAAATCAGCCTCATGGGGCAGGTGAAACTGCTCCGCGCCATTGAGCACGGCGGGTTTACGCCTGTCGGGGGTTCCCAGATCCACCGCCCGAATGTCCGCATCATCGCGGCGACGAACCGCAACCTGCTCGAGCGCGTCAATGAAGGGGCCATGCGCCGCGACTTCTATTACCGCATCCATGTCATCCCGATCCCCCTCCCGCCGCTGCGGGAACGCAAGTCGGACATTCCCCTGCTGGTGGAACATTTCCTGAAGGCCTACCCGAGCAACAAACGTTTCGAGTACATGGACAGCGAGATGCTGCACGCGTTTATGCTCTACGACTGGCCCGGCAACGTCCGCGAGCTGCAAAACGTGCTGTACCAATACTTGAGCCTGGGGACGGCGCGTCTGGGCGATACGATCATCGGCGAGGCGGCCGTGCAAACGGCAGCCTCGGAAGGGCCGGAAGACTCCCTGACGCTGGCGGAAGCGCTTTCCCGTTTCGAAAAGGTCTACCTGCTGAACGCGTTAAAGAAAAACAACTGGAAACGCGGCCCGACGGCGGACAGCTTGGGCATGGACAGGCGTACCTTGTTCAGGAAAATGAAAGATTTCAATCTGGAAAAAGAATAACGCCCCGCGCCCTGATTCCCGTCCGAGTGTAAGCGCCTCCCCTCCAACGGGAGGCGCTTTTCCATTTTGCCGGCCACAGGAAAATGTCGCACTTCTGTCCCATTTTTTTTCGCCCTTTTTTCCGCTTCGCTTCCCGGAAGCCGCTTCAGCTCGTTCCTTTTATCTCAATCACAACGCATTATACGGGATTTTTTCTCAACGAACGTGAGCGCGTGTTGCCCCAACAACATTTGCTTCAATAATATACTTAAATCACAGGATTTATCATTTGGGATATTTTTGTCCCAAAAAAAATCCTTCCCTCCGGCTTTTTGGGACATTTTGATCCTCATTTTGAAGGCCCCCTACGCAACCGCCGGCAAAGAAGCCCGCTCTTGATCTTTTTTTCCCTTTTTAAAGATGCTCCTATTCACCTAGAATAAAAACGTATCCGTTGCAGGAGTTCTCGTGGGATGCGTTTTTTGAGGGTTTACATCTTCCTTCTGGCACCATCTTTGCTCATTAGAGAACAAGATTGGAGCCGAAAGCACGGCTTGCGGGGGAGCAATCCTTCGCCGACGTGCCGCCTCCACACAGGGTCCAGAGGCAGCGCTTCAGCCAATGTATGGACTAGCGTACGAGGTCCATGAATTGGCCAAAGCGCGTTCCTCCCTAGGAGGCGACACCAGCGTGTTCGCCCTGAAAAAAGACAAAGGAGCCACCAGTGCCCACCACCCCAGAATCACGCATCAAGATTCAGGTGAATAACCTCACAAAACGGTTTGGGGATCTGACCGTCCTCGACGGGATCAACTTCAACATCAAAGAAGGCGAGCTCCTTGCCATCGTCGGCCCTACGGGCTGCGGCAAAACCACCTTCCTGAACACCCTGTCCAAGCTGATGCCCGCCACCGAAGGCGAAATCCTCATCGACGGGGAAGAAGCGAACCCCAAGAAGCACAACATTTCGTATGTGTTTCAGGAACCGACCTGTCTGCCTTGGCGTACCGTCCGTGAGAACGTGGCTTACGGCATGGAGGTCAAGGGCGTAGGCAAGGAAGAACGCGAAGCGCGCGCGACCCAAATCATGGAGCTCGTCGGCCTGTCCTCCTGCGCCGACCTGTACCCCAACCAGGTTTCCGCCAGTATGATGCAGCGTATCGCCGTTTCGAGGGCGTTCGCCGTGAATCCCGACCTGCTGCTGATGGACGAACCCTATGGACAGCTCGACGTCAAGCTGCGTTTCTACCTTGAAGACGAGCTGGTCAACATCTGGAAAAAGCTCAACAGTACCGTCCTGTTCGTGACGCATAACATCGAAGAGGCGGTTTATGTTGCCGAGCGTATCCTGGTGCTGACCAACAAGCCCACCAAGATCAAGGCGGAAATCCCCGTGGATCTCCCCCGCCCCCGCAACCTGATCGATCCCAAGTTCGTGGAGCTGCGCAAGCAAGTCACCGAACTGATCCGTTGGTGGTAAACCCGGTTAGACGAGACACCTCTCTAACGCAGCACAGACACGAGGATGTGACTCATGGCCTACAAAGAAGTAAGCGTCAAACAGCCATTGCTTCTGACCATCCTTCCCTACTTGAGCATCTTTATCTTTTTCGCCTTCTGGGAAAGTGTGGTACGCTCGGGAATCATTCCCAATACATTGCTGGCATCGCCTTCTCAGGTGTTCGCCGCGTTCATCGACAAACTCGGCAACCCCAACCCCGACGGCGCCATCATGGCGACGCACGCGTGGACGTCCATTCAGGAAGCCTTCATCGGGTATGTGCTCTCGCTCGTCGTGGGCATCCCGCTCGGTCTGGCCATGGGCTGGTTCAACGTGGTTGAAGGCCTGTTCCGCCCGATTTTCGAACTCATCCGTCCCATTCCCCCCATCGCGTGGATTCCGCTTACCGTTTTCTGGTTCGGCATCGGCCTCGCCGGCAAGGTATTCATCATCTGGATCGCGGGCATCGTGCCGTGCGTCATCAACTCGTACGTTGGCGTGCGCATGACCAACCCGACCCTTATCCAGATGGCCCGCACATACGGGGCGAACAACTGGCAGATTTTCACGCAGCTCTGCATTCCGTCCTCGCTTCCCATGGTGTTCGGCGCGTTGCAGCTTGCCCTGGCCTACTGCTGGACCAACCTCGTGGCCGCGGAACTGCTGGCCGCCGACTCCGGCCTCGGCTTCCTCATCACCATGGGTGGCCGCCTCGGCCGTCCCGACATCATCGTCCTCGGCATGATTTGCGTGGGTCTGTCTGGTGCAGTCATCGGCTTCATCATCGACCAGGTTGAAAAGAAACTGCTGGCTGGCATCAGGAGGTAAGCGGCATGACCAGTTCTATCGCCAACGAAACCGTCGACCACTCCAAAAACCGCGAACCGTTCAGCTTTTACAAGTTCATCACCAACAAGTATTTCCTCAACGTGGTTTCCATCGTCCTGTTCCTCGCCCTGTGGGACTATGTGGCAAAAGAGAAAATCTTCCGTGACTCTCTGGCCCGTCCGCTGGAAGTGGTGGATCAGCTGTACCGCCTGACGTACATGAAGTTTGCCGGGACGAACCTTATCGGCCACATCTGGGCCAGCACCCAGCGCGTGCTCATCGGCTTCATCGCCGCCAGCGTCGTCGCCGTGCCCCTCGGCCTGTTCATGGCCCTGAACAAGTACGTCAACGCGATTGTGAAGCCCCTGTTCGACCTGTTCAAGCCCATGCCGCCCATCGCTTGGGTGTCCATCGCCATCCTGTGGTTCGGCATCGGCGAAATGTCCAAGGTGTTCATCATCATCATCGGTACGTTCGTCCCCTGCCTGCTCAACGCATACAACGGCGTGCGCCTCGTTGACCCCGACCTGTATGACGTTATCCGCGTCCTCGGCGGCAAGCGCCGGGATGAAATCTTCCACGTGTGCTTCCCCGCGTCGTTCCCCGCGGTCTTCGCCGGCCTCCAGATCTCCCTCAGCTCCGCTTGGACCTGCGTTCTGGCCGCCGAACTCATGAACTCCCGCGACGGCATGGGCTTCCTCATCAAGCGCGGCATGGACACCCACCAGCCCACCCTCGTGCTCGGCGGCATGGTCCTCATCGCGGCAGCGGCTTACGGAACATCACTCTTGGTTACCCTCCTCGAAGGCAAGCTCTGCCCGTGGAAGCGCACCATTGAAAACCTCTAAGCACAGCTTGAGAAAGGAAAGCATATGACCACCTGCAACTGCGAACCGAAACTCAAACTCCGCTGTGAAAACGTCAGCAAGACCTTCATTCAGAAGGGCAATCAGGAAGTCCCCGTCATCCGTGACGTAACCCTCGACGTGTATGAAAACGAGTTTCTGGTCATCCTCGGCCCCGGCCAGTGCGGCAAGTCCACGCTGCTGAAGATCTTCGCCGGGCTGGAAACGCCCGACACCGGCTTTGTGACCCTTGACGGCCAGCCCATTACCGGCCCCGGCCCCGACCGCGGCATCGTTTTCCAAGGCTACATGCTCTTTGCATGGAAAAACGTTCGTGATAACGTGGAACTGGGCCTCAAGCTCCGCAATATCCCCGCCAGCGAGCGGCACGAGATTGCGCAGCACTACATCGACATGGTGGGGCTGACCGGCTTTGAAAAGCACTACCCGCACCAGTTGTCCGGCGGCATGAAGCAGCGCGTGGGCATCGCCCGCGCCTATGCGAACTCCCCGAACATCATGCTCCTCGACGAGCCCTTCGGGCAGTTGGACGCGCAGACCCGCATGTTCATGCAGAAGGAAACCGCGCGCATCTGGGAACAGGAAAAGCGTACCGTCATCTTCGTCACCAACAACATCGACGAAGCCCTGTTCCTCGGCGACCGCATCATCCTGATGGAAGGCAAGCTTCCCGGGAGCATCAAGACCGAATACATGATCGATCTTCCCCGCCCCCGCGAACATACCAGCATGGAGCTGTTGAAGCTGCGCTCCATCATCACCGACAACACGGCTCTGGTACTGTAATATGGAAACGACCACCGTCAGTCTCATCATCGGATGCCTGTGCGCAGGGCTGATCTGGTGGTCGGTGCAGGGCTTTGTCCGGCGCTGTTCGGGCAAAGCTCGGCAAGAACACGCTGATGCGCAAAATCAATGCGACGACGCGCCCTGGGAACGCACCGGGGAAGTGTACAAGAAGCTCCTGTATCTCAGGCTCGTCAGTTTCGCATTGTGCATCCTCGCCGCGGCAGCCCTGTATTTCCATTTGGGAACGGCGCTCGCGGTAGGTTTGGCGGGAATCGGCTGCTGTCTGCAGTTTTGTGCCTTCCGCATCCGTACCCGGCATGTTCAGGCCGTCCGCAAGGCGACTATCGAAGATGCCGAAAAAACCGCCGCAGGGACGTCCCGCTGACGTCCGAAGAAAGATCATCGTGCGTGCCCCGGCATGCATCGTGATAAGGGTAGAGGGATTTTCCTCAGTACATTTCAACTTGGAGGAACAGGTATGCGTTTCAAGAAACTCATCAGTGCTTTTCTCGCTGCCGCATTTTGCGTTTCGCTCGCCGGTATGGCTTTCGCCGAAAAGCTCACTAAAGTACCTACCGCTTGGATGGACGAACATGAAACCTTCCTGATCTGGTATGCGAAAGAAAAGGGCTGGGACAAGGAAGCTGGTCTCGACATCGACATCCAGTACTTCGGTTCCGGCATGGATATCCTGAACGCCCTTCCGTCCGGTTCCTGGGTTTTCGCTGGCATGGGCGGCGTTCCGGCCATGATGGGCAACCTGCGCTACGGCACGTCCGTCATCGCCATCGGCAACGACGAATCCATGACCAACTCCGTGCTCGTCCGTCCCGACAGCCCGATCGCCAAGGTAAAGGGTTATAACAAGGAATTCCCCGAAGTGCTCGGCAGCCCCGACACCGTGAAGGGCAAGACCTTCCTGACCACGACCGTATCCTCCGCCCACTACGGCCTGAGCTCCTGGCTCAAGGTTCTGGGATTGACGGATAAGGATATCACCATTAAGAATATGGACCAGGCTCAGGCTCTGGCCGCGTTTGACAACGGCATCGGCGACGGCGTGGCCCTGTGGGCCCCCCACATGTACGCCGGTCAGGAAAAGGGCTGGAAGATCGCCGGCGACCTGCATATGTGTAAGGTCGGTAACCCGATCGTCCTGATCGCCGACACCGCGTATGCCGAAAAGAACCCTGAAATCACCGCGAAATTCCTGAGCATCTACCTGCGCGCCGTCAACATGCTGCAGAAGGAACCTCTGGAATCCCTCGTTCCCGACTACCAGCGCTTCTTCCTCGAATGGGCCGGCAAGAACTATTCCCCCGAACTGTCCCTCACCGACCTCAAGACGCACCCCGTCTACAACCTGGAAGAACAGCTCGCCCTGTTTGACGCCTCCAAGGGCATGAGCACCGCCCAGAAGTGGCAGAGCGACATCGCGAAGTTCTTCGCCAGCGTGGGCAGCATCAACAAGGACGAACTCAAGAAGGTCGAAAACGGCGCTTACGCCACCGACAAGTACCTGAAGCAGGTCAAGACCCCCATCCCAAGCTACAAGTAAGCTGAGCAAGATGTAGATTAACGTTGCGGGGTAGAAGACTCTCCAGAGCTTTCTACCCCGCTTCTGCCTCCCCCCTCTTCCCAAAGTTACAGGAGAATATCGCATGAACGTCAAAAAATGGCTTCGCGGCCTCTGCGCTGCCGTTCTCTGCGTGGCCTATGTGGGCACGGCAGGCGCCGCCGAACTCCAGAAAGTCCCCACCGCATGGATGGGCGCTCAGGAAACCTTCCCCATCTGGTATGCCAAGCAGAAAGGCTGGGACAAGGAAGTGGGCCTTGATGTCGAGCTGCTTTACTTCAGCTCCGGCATGGACGCCCTCAGCACCCTGCCCGCCAAGACATGGGTTTTCGGCGGCATGGGAGCCATTCCCGCCCTCATGGGCGCCCTGCGCCATGACACCTACGTCATTGCCAACTGCAACGACGAAGCCATGGTCAACGCCGTCATGGTCCGCCCCGACAGCCCGATCATGAACACCAAGGGCTACAACAAGAGCTACCCGAACGTGTACGGCACGCCCGAAACAGTGAAGGGCAAAACCGTCCTCTGCACGACCGTTTCCTCGGCCCATTTCGCCCTGAGCTCTTGGCTTAAGGCCCTCGGCCTGACCGACAAGGACGTGACCATCAAGAATATGGACCAGGCGTCCGCTCTTGCCGCGTTCGAATACGGCATCGGCGACATCGTGACCCTGTGGGCCCCCCTCACCTATGTGGGCGAAAAGCGCGGCTGGAAAGTGGCCAGCACGCCGCATGACTGCTACCGGGGCCTTCCCATCGTGATTGTGGCCGACCGCGAGTTTGCCGACAAGAACCCCGAAGTCACCGCGAAGTTCCTGAGCATCTATATGCGCGCCATCGACATGATGAAGAATGAGCCGATGGACAAGCTGCTGCCGGAATACCTGCGTTTCTATGTGGATTGGGCCGGCACCGACTACAGCAAGGATCTTGCCGAGATGGATCTCAAGAACCATCCGGTGTTCAATCTGGAAGAACAGCTCCAGATGTTCGACGCCTCCGAAGGCCCCAGCCAGGCTCAGAGCTGGCAGGGCGATCTGGCCCAGTTCTTTGCGGCCATCGGCAGGATCTCCCAGGACGAGCTGAAGAAGGTTGAAAACAGCTCTTACGTCACCGATAAGTTCCTGAAGCTCATCAAGACGCCCCTTCCTTCCTATAAGTAGAGGTTGCAAGGGCTGACAGAAAAGGCCGGAATCCGCTTCCGGCCTTTTCTGTCAGCCTTGCCCTTTTCCGTTTCCCCTTCCCTTCTTTACAGTGTTTTTTCCTCTCCTCCCGCCCACCTCCCCTGCCCTCTCCGTGCCCAGTTAATCATTTGTATTCACAAAATTTTTCCATAATCTTGCAACGCATGGAAAGAGGCGTATAGGAAAATGCGCGTTCCGTTTTGCCGCGGGATGCGTTTTCCGGCCGCGCTGTGCGTACGGCTCGGAAAACGGCCTTTCAACCAGAATTGATGAACCCTTTGAGGAAAAAACCATGAAACACATCCCATATCTTTGTGCCGGGGCGCTGCTGGCCTGCCTGGCCCTGAGCAATGCCCACGCATCCACGCCCCGCAGCTTCCTTCCGTATACGGCGGATTTCTCCATCCCGGCATACTCCGCCGAATCTGGGAACGCCCTTGTGGCCGACCGTGACGATCACCGGGAACAGATGCGGCAGCAGCGCGAGCTTGAACAGCGCGAGAAAAGGCACCGGGCCAACGATCGGTACCAGCAAGAAAAAATGCGCCAAGATCAGGAACGCATGATCCGGGAACAGCGCCGTGTGGAAAGGGAACAGGCACGGCGCAACGGGCAGCATTGGGACGACAGGGACCACAAAAATCGCAAATGGAACGATCGGGATCGCAACCATCCGGGGAAAAAGCAGGATAAGGAGCGTTGGGAACATGAGCGGCGGAAAGATCACCAGTATGGCCGCCATCCCCAGCCGCGCCACGATGACGGGCAATACCGCCCCGAGGAATTGAAGCGCCGCGGCTTTGACGACGGACAGTATCATCCGGGCCGCTGAACCAGAAAACAGGATCGCCTCACAGCGATCCTGTTTCCTTTTTCATTGGCCTGCGCTTTGTGGCCGCTGTGCGCGGAAAAACAGCATCACGCTGAGGCTGATGTTGTCATCCACACTGTGCATTCCCAAAAAACGGTAAAAACGCGCCGAACCATACCGCACGCCCCAGAGAGTCCTGTCCCACACCAGCTGGCAGGACATGCCGAGTTCACCATCCGGCAGATTGCGCAGCTCGACGTCGCACTCGATGTCCCGTTCAGTCCGGAGCACGCTGAGCTTCCCTTGCAGCCTATGGGTGCGGCCCGTCACGGTGGCCTCCGAAAGGGGCGCGAGCGATACGATATCCAGCTGGGCCGTCGGGTAGACCGCGACGTCAAAGAAATCGAGCGACTGCAAATGGGCGATCAAGACCGGCAGCATCTCGTCTTGTGCGAGATCCCGGCAAACGATGGTGTTCATGTCCATCGTCAAAAAACCGCTCCCCGTCCCTTGCGGCCCATGCGAGAAGTGAAGTTCCCCGCCGCGCAGGGAAAGCGTCCCGTCATGGCTGTGGACATTATTATGGCACGCCCACTGGATGAAACTCTGTTCGGGAATCAGCATATACTCCTTAAACATCGGCATGGGGGAATCGTCCCGCACGGGGAGATCCACCATTTCGCCTTCAAGCGGAAGGCCGGCTTCCCTCCACGCTTCAAGCCCGCCGGGGAATATGCTGATATCCGTATAGCCTTCGCGACGCAGTTTCTCGGCGGCAAGCTCGCTATCCGAAGAACCTCCCGCACCGTACAGCAGCAGCGGCGCGGACGTATCCTGCACCAGTTCCCGCATCTTTTCCTGAAAGGCCGTTTCGAAAACACAGACGCCTGATGAGCCGGGAATATGTTGCCGGGCATGGAACTCCGGCGTCAGAACGTCGATGAGAAAGCCTTTCGGGTGATTTTGAAGGAATCCACCTACCTCGCCTATGGAAACGGTACGTATCTGTTGCATATGCAATCCTTTTTGTTTTCCTACCCATACGGCGCGGGCCTTTCCTCCTCAATGATTACATCCGCCGGGCATTGGGGCCGCCCTCTCCCAGACTGACATTCATGTGGAACCTGATCTGCCCTTCCCGGCTTCTGGTCCATGATGCTGTATAATGGCCCATATGGACATTATCCCCAAAGGCGCAGCATCTTCGACACGTTAAGGGACATAAGGAAAATACGGAAAGGAAATATGTATTTTTTGAGAAACAATGCTTGACAGAAACGGGGTTCGACGGTAAACCTTCTCTTCGTTGAGCGGGAGTAACTCAGTGGTAGAGTGCAACCTTGCCAAGGTTGAAGTCGCGGGTTC
>USCL01000097.1 GCA_900553145.1 uncultured Desulfovibrio sp. | reverse complement strand
CTCCAGAAAGGTTTCCCCTCCCTTCCCCCGATTTTTTATTGCATCTTGTTGATAGGCGAGCCGTAGCCCTGCACGCGGCGGACGGCCAGCTTATGCTGGACGGCGCGGGTGTGGCAGCTTCCGGGCTGGTCGTCGCGGTAGTTTTCGTGGAAGGCGCGGAGCCGCCGCTGCATGCGCAGGATGCGGCGCATGATTTCGCTCATGCCGAAATAGGCCGCGGAGAACAGGACACTGCAAAAGAGCAGGAATACCGCCCCGTAGATAAAGAGCTTGTTGGTTTCCGCATCCGGGCTGTCCGTCTGCCAGAGGAGCACGAGAAAGCCGATGGTCCCCACCAGCCAAAGGAGGTGGCCGCAGGCTTTCAAGAATGTTTCCATCGGCATCCGGGTGTACGGGTTGACCTCTGCGAGGCCGATCCATTCCTCGCTGCCGCATTCGGGGCAGCGGGCCAGATAATCGGGGAAGATGACCTTGCACCGGGAGCACTGCAATTCACGCTCGACCTTGACCTCGACCTGAACGGAGGGCGAGGCGTTGAGCTGGATCAGGCGCTTGCGGCGGAAGGGGGTTTTGGTCTTCATGCTGCGGCCTCCGTGGTCTGCGTGGTGCGGGTGTGCTGCATGAAGGTGAGCAGGCCCATGATGCCGATGCCGATAAGGTATCCCCAGTACCGCTGGTCATGTGGCAGGAAGAAGCCCGTCAGCAGGGCCGGGTAGAGCATGATGATCGTGGAGCATGCAAGGAGCAGGGCGTCCAGCAGCGTGTTTCTGGCGATGAACCAGCCCTGCGTGAGCGAGGCGAAGGACATGCAGCCGAGGACGGTCATGAAGAACAGGAAGAGGCCCTCGGGCACGCTGTCGATGCCCCACAGGATGATGTCATGGTTGAAGATGAACATCAGGGGCAGGATGGCCGTGCGGATATCGTACAGGAACCCCTGAATGCCCGTGGCGATGGGCGAAGTGTCCGCAATGGCCGCAGCGGCATAGGCGGCGAGGCCCACGGGCGGCGTGTCGTCCGCGAGGATGCCGAAGTAGAAGCAGTAGAGGTGCGCTGCCATCAGCGGAACGGCCAGCGCCACGCCGTGGACGACGATGCCGGAGGCGAGCTGCACCAGGACAGGTGCCGTCAGCGAGGCCATGATGATGTAGTTCGCCGTGGTGGGCAGGCCCATGCCGAGGAGCAGGCTCGCCAAGGCGGTGATGAGCAGCAGCAGGAAGATGTTGCCGCCGGACAGGATTTCCACGAAGGAGGTGATCTGCTGTCCGAGGCCGAGCGAAACGCAGCCGACGATGATGCCCGCCGAAGCCGTGGCCATGGCGACGCCCGCCATGTTGCTGCCGCCCGCGGACAGGGACAGGAGGAGCGTCTTGACGCCTTCCTTGAATGCCTTGCGCTTGGACTTCTTGTGTACGACGGCCTTCACGATCGGCTGGCCGAGCATGATGAGCGCGAGCACCACGATGGCGCGGAACACGGACAGTTCGGCGGAATGTTGCATGACGATGAGTTCATACAGGAGCATGCCGATGGGGATGAGGAAATGCAGGCCTTCTTTCAGCGTACCCCAGAAGGACGGGAGTTCGGACTTGGACAGGCCGCGCAGCCCGAGCTTGCAGGCTTCGATGTGCGTGATCCAGAGCAGGCCCGCGTAGGCCGCAAAGGCCGGGATCGCCGCCGCCTTGGCGACTTCGATGTAGGGGACGTTGACGTATTCGGCGATGATGAACGCCGCCGCGCCCATGACCGGCGGGGCGAGCTGGCCGTTGATGGACGAGGCCACTTCCACGGCCGCGGCCTTTTCGGGCGGATAGCCAACCTTCTTCATGAGCGGGATGGTGAAGGTGCCGGTCGTGACCACGTTGGCGATGCTCGATCCGGACACCACGCCGGTGAGGGCGCTGCCGAGGACGGCGGCCTTGGCGGCCCCGCCCCGGAAACGGCCGAGCCCGCTGATGGCCAGCTGGATGAAGAAGTTGCCGCCACCGGCGCGTTCGAGCATGGTCCCGAACAGCACGAAGAGGAAGACGACGGTAGCCGAAACGTGCAGCGGCACGCCGTAGATGCCTTCCGTATCCATCGTCATCTGGGAGATGAAGCGGGACAGGGAAGCGCCTTTGAAGGCAATGAAATCGGGCAGGTGGGGCCCGGTGAATACATACAGGATGAACACGCTGGCGATGATCGGCAGGGCGGGGCCGATGACCCGGCGGGTGGCCTCCAGCAGGAGGACGACCAGCATGAGGCCGAAGATGATGTCGCGCGTGGTGGGCACGCCGGCGCGCGAGGCGATGCCCTCGTAGTCGAGGACGATGTACAGCGCGGAGACGGCGGCTATGATCCCGAGCAGGTAGTCGAGGATCGTGACCCGGTTCATGGCCAGCAGGATGCGCAGATCCCAGCGCCACGATGTTCCCGAGATTTTGATCATGGGGATATTGAAATAGACGAGGCTGATGGCGAAGGCCAGATGGATGGCGCGGATATAGACGGTATCGAGGAGCAGGACGCTCGCCGACGCAAGCTGGAACAGGGACCAGCAGAGCGCGAGGATCATCGTGATGATGCGGGTGATGCCCGCCGTATCGCCGCGCAGGCCGTGCTCGGCGGCTGCCAGTTTTTCTCTGTACTCATCCCCGCTGGGGGATTGCTCGATGTGCTCTATCATTTTATGGGGCATAGGACTCCCGGCGTAATCAGAGGTGACGGCGACGCGAGGCGACGCCCGGATAAGCTTGAAGCAGATTGCAAGGATGCCGGGATTGGGCGATTGTCCAATCCCGGCCGAAAGGCTTCACGGCGAAGCGGAGGGAGGGACGGGTGCCCCTCAGCCTACTTCATCAGGCCGACTTCCTTGTAATACTTCAGGGCGCCGGGATGGATGGGAGCCGTCAGGCCTTCGAGCATGGTTTCGCGGGTCAGGCCTTCGAGGGCGGGGTGGAGCTTCTTGAACTCGTCGAGGTTCTCGAAGACTTCCTTGGTGATGGCGTACACGACATCGTCCGACACCTTGGCGGAGGTCACGAAAGTCGCGAGCATGCCCACGGTGGTGACCTTTTCGCTGGCGTTGGTGGCTTCGGGGTACTGGGTCATGTCAATGCTGGTCAGAGAGTAGTAGGGGAACTTTTTGACCAGAGGTTCGATGTCGGTGATGGACACGATGCGGGTCTTGCGCTTGCCCGCGGTGGCTTCCTTGATATTCCCGTTGGGATGGCCCACGGTGTAGAAGAAGCCGTCGATGCGGCCGTCCTGAAGCATGCGGGGCGCGTCGGCGGCCTTGATGCTTTCGGCCTTGAGATCCTTTTCGATATTGATGCCGGCGGCTTCAAAGACGTCGATGGCGTTCTGGCGGTTGCCGGAACCGGGGTTGCCGATGTTGACGACCTTGCCCTTGGCGTCCTTCAGGGTCTTGATGCCGGAATCCTCGGCGGCTACGAAGGTGACGGCTTCGGGGGCCAGCGCAAACACGGCGCGGAGATCCTTCTGGGGCTTGCCTTCCCATTCGGAAAGCCCGTTGTAGGCCTGATACTGGCGGTCGGCCTGCGCGATGCCGAATTCAAGATCGCCCGCCATGATGGCGTTGATGTTGAACACGGATGCGCCGGTGGATTCGACGGTGGCCCGGATGTTGTATTTGTCCTTCTGGGCGTTGACGATCTTGGCGATGGCGCCGCCGGTGGGGTAGTAGACGCCGGTGATGCCGCCCGTGCCGATGGTGACGAAAGTCGTCTTGGCGTGAGCTTCAAGGGCTGAAGCGCCCGTCATGGCCACAGCAAGGCTGAGAACAGCTGCGAGCAAATGTTTGTGCATGTCGTTGTCTCCCTTTTGTCGACATTTTCTTGTCAATTATATGAAGAAGGGCTCCAAGGCAAGGGAGGTTTTCATGGTTTCAGGCATATTGGGCGTGTACATTTTTGTGAAAGGGGCTGTCATGCCTTGATCGGGGAACCGGTTCCGGGGTGCGGGGCGGTGGCTCCATGAAAATTGACAGGCTGTTTCCTTTATCATAACACTTTGATATCCTATTATCATTTTCTATTGTAACCGTGAGGGGGCCTTGAAGTCCCGGCGAGGTGGAGTCTATGTCGGTTTCCTCTTTATCTTTTTTGCATGACGCGCTTGCCCCTGTGCTCCCGAAGCTGGCGGCTTGGCGGCGCGATTTCCATGCCCATCCGGAAGCGGGCTGGACGGAATTCCGCACGGCGTCGTTGGTCATCCGGCGGCTGCGCCAGCTTGGGTATGCGATCCGCATGGGTGAAGCCGCCTGCGCTCCCGGCCAGCGGATGGGCGTCCCTTCGCCTTCCGCCCTTGCGGCGGCGCGGGAGCGGGCCCTTGAAGCCGGAGCCGATCCTGAACTGGTTGCGGGCATGGGTGACGGCTATACGGGATTCTGGGCGGATCTGGATTGCGGCCCCGGCCCGGTGACGGCTTTCCGGTTCGATATGGACTGCAACGAAGTCGACGAGTGCGCGGACAAAAGCCATAGGCCCGCGCGGGAGGGGTTCGCATCGCGCTGGCCCGGCCTCATGCATGCGTGCGGCCATGACGGGCACACTGCCGTGGGGCTTGGCCTTGCCGAAGTCCTGATCGCGTTGCGGCGGCACTTGCGGGGGCGTATCCGCCTGATTTTCCAGCCCGCCGAAGAAGGCGCGCGCGGAGCCCTGCCGATGGCGGAAGCCGGGGCCGTGGACGGCGTGGACGCGCTGTTCGGCTTCCATATCGGTTTTAAAGCCGAGGGGCCGGGCACGCTGATATGCGGTACGCAAGGGTTCTTGGCCACCACCAAGCGCGACGTGGTTTTTTCCGGGGTGGCCGCCCATGCCGGGGCCGCTCCGGAGGAAGGCAGGGACGCCCTGTTGGCGGCCTGTTCGGCGGTGGTGAACCTCCATGCCATTTCCCGGAACGGCAAAGGCGGCACCCGTATCGCCGTGGGCAGGCTGGAGGGCGGGGAAGCCCGCAACGTCGTTCCCGCCTCCGCGCGCCTGTTTATGGAAACGCGGGGCGAAACCACGGAACTGGACGCCTATATGGTTGCCGAGTCCGAACGCATCCTGCGCGCGTCCGCCGGTTTGTGGGGCTGCGCCTGTGAGTGGCGGACTGTGGGGAACAGCGCGGGAGGGGAGAGCAGCCCGCAACTTGCCGGCATCGTTGCCGGGGTTGCAGGGGCGATGGGCGGCTGGAAGACGGTTGTCCCGATGCGCGGTTTCGGGGCGACGGAAGATTTCGCTTGCCTGATGAGCCGGGTTCAGGCCTCGGGAGGGCTGGCTTCGTACCTGCAAGTCGGGACGGACAGGGCGGCGGGGCACCACAACGGCCGCTTCGACTTCGACGACGCATGCCTCGGCCGGGCGCTGGAGCTGCTGGCCCGGCTGGCGGTGCGCATGGCGGGCGGCGGGCAGGGAGACAATGAAACGGAGACGGAGAACGACATGGAATTTTTGGATGAGGTGGTGAGGCGCAAGGGCATCCACGTGCAGCTCTGGCTGGAGGGTGAAGACGGGGAAGGCTTCGGCAGGGGGCGCGTGGAGCTTCTCCAGCTTGTCGACGAGCTCGGCTCGCTGAGCAAGGCCGCAAAGCAGCTCGGCATGTCCTACCGTGGCGCGTGGGGCAAAATAAAGAAGGCTGAACGCATCGCGGGCGAAACGCTTGTCGACGCCTCCGGGACCAAGCGCGACGGCTATTCGCTGACCCCGGCGGGGCGGGAACTGGTCCAGCGTTTTCAGCAGTGGCATGCTGACGTCGAAAGTTTCGCCAATAAGCGCGCGGAAGCCTTGTTTAGTGATTTCGATAAAGAATGATAATTCATTGTGTACTCAATTTATATTCATTGAGTACACAATCTATATCTTGCTGTTAGATAAAGCGTTTTTATATGGGAAAAGGCTTGCACTGATATATTTTTTTGACTAACAATAAGCAAAGAGGGCTTTGCGTGGATAAAAAAGCCCGTAGGGGGAGTGGAAGAGCGTCGGATATGACGGCATTGGGACCGTCAATGGATGACAAGCATAGTATGTTTTATGGGAAAAAACTTTTGGGGAAGGCTTTTCCTTTAATAAAACATATATCGGATGCTGTTTAAAGACGGCAGCAGTGCTTTTTTACGCTTATTGGAGCTTTTTCCATTTCTCCCGTTTCGGATTGCTTTCGCCGTCTTTTCCGCAAAACTCAAGAGTTTTGCGTTGATGAGCAGCAATGCGAATGACGTGCGGAAGCGGTGCTTTCCTAACGTTTATCCTTAATCTAGGGGGAGAAATGGAAGCTTTCATGGAATGGCTGAAGTCAGTCAACGACGTGGTTTGGGGGCCGGGCATGTTGGCGTTGCTGGTCGGTACCGGCCTGTACCTGACTATCGGGCTGAAATTTTTTACATTCCGCAATTTTTTCAGAGGGCTTAAAAACCTGTGGGCCGGGCGCTCCAATCAGTCGGAAAACGGGGAAATCTCTCCTTTCAACGCGCTGATGACCGCACTGGCCGCCGACATCGGTACCGGCAACATCGTGGGCGTGTCGACGGCGATTTACATCGGCGGCCCCGGCGCGCTGTTCTGGATGTGGGTGACCGCCCTTGTGGGCATGGCCACCAAGTTCAGCGAAGTGCTCCTTTCCGTGCATTTCCGTGAAAAGACCCCCGCCGGAAACTGGGTGGGCGGCGCTATGTACTTCATCAAAAACGGGCTCGGGCCCAAATGGATGTGGCTCGGCTCATGCTTCGCGCTGTTCGGCATCGTCGCCTGTATCGGCACGGGCGCAATGGTGCAGGGCAACTCCATCGGTGAGGCCATGCAGGCCAACCTCTCCGTTCCGACGTGGATTACCGCCGTCATCATCTTCCTGCTGGCCGGGGCCGTTCTCATCGGCGGCGTGAAGCGCATCGGCGCCGTGGCCGGCAAGGTTGTGCCTACCATGGCGGTGGTATACGTCATCATTTCCCTTATCGTCATCATCCTCCATATCGACCAGCTCCCCCGCGTTCTTGCCTGGGTGGTCGCAGAAGCCTTTACGCCTACGGCCGCCGAAGGCGGTTTCGCCGGGGCGAGCGTCATGCTGGCCATCCGCATGGGCATGGCCCGCGGCGTGTTCTCCAACGAAGCCGGCCTCGGTACCGCGCCTATGGCCCACGCCGCCGCTACCAGCGCCTCCCCGCTGGTGCAGGCTTCCATCGGCATGCTTGATACCTTCATCGATACGATCATCGTGTGCACCATGACCGGTTTCGCCATCCTTGTGACCGGCCAGTGGACCTCCGGCCTTACCGGCGCCGCCATGACTTCCGCCGCGTTCGAGACGACGCTTCCCGGCATCGGCGGCATCGCCGTCACGGTCTGCCTGACCTTCTTCGCCTTCACCACGGCCCTCGGCTGGTGCGTGTACGGCGAGCGCTGCGCCATCTATTTCTTCGGCGACAAGGCGCAGATCCCCTTCCGCATCGTCTATTGCATCGCCATCCCGGTGGGCGTGCTCACGCAGCTCGATGTGGTGTGGCTGCTTGCGGATACCTGCAACGCGCTCATGGCCATCCCGAACTTGATCGCCATCCTGCTGCTCAGCCCGGTGCTGTTTAAGCTGGTGAAGGAAGACGAATCCAAGGACTCCATCTTCAAGCACTAGCCTGCCGTTTCCGGCATACGCGGGGAGGGGCCTTCCGAAGAGGGCCCCTCTTTCTTTGGCGTGCTGGCGGAAAACGGCGCCGGGCGCGTTGCGGGGCCGCCGCAAGCGGGGAGGGGGACGGCTTTTTCGGGTATTCCAAGGGCGTGCGGGCCGGTAAAAGACGGAGGATGCGCCGAAAACCGGAAAATATGGCCAAATCTATTCTCATCCCCTTGCCAAAAAAAGGAAGTTACGCTAGGAAAACGTCTGCGCCGCTTTCCGGCGTACGCCTGCCTTTTTCAATCATACACTATTCTCCCCTCTTTTCATCAGCGTTTGATGCGGCTGTGCCGCATAACACCGTCTTGCCGTCCGGCAGGACTCATAGCGTCCGGCGGATACGCCGGGCGGACTTCCATTCACTCCCAAAACAAGTATCGGAACGTATGCGGAAGAAGAAAGTTGCCACGGAGGAGGTTCAGGAAGGCGCAACGATGAGCCTTACTGAACTGAAGAACATGAGCATGTCCGTGCTCATGGAGCTTGCGGAAAAGTACGAAATCGAGAACGCCAGTTCCATGCGGAAGCAGGAACTCATTTTTGCGATGCTGCAGGCTTGCGCGTCCCGGAGCGGAGCTATCTACGGCGACGGGGTGCTGGAAATCCTGCCTGACGGCTACGGTTTTTTGCGTTCTCCCCTGTCGAGCTATATGCCCGGCCCGGACGATATTTATGTTTCCCCTTCTCAGATTCGGCGCTTTTACCTGCGCAAGGGTGACGTCGTTTCCGGGCAAATCCGGCCTCCCAAGGAAGGCGAGCGCTACTTCGCCTTGCTGAAGGTGAAGGAAATCGGTTTCGAGCCCCCGGAAAACGCCCGCCACGTCGTCCTTTTCGATAACCTCACGCCCATTTATCCTGATCGCAGGCTGATCATGGAAAACGGCGAAAAAAACCTTTCCTGCCGGGTCATCGACCTCATGTCGCCCATCGGGCGCGGCCAGCGCGGGGTCATCGTCGCGCCTCCCCGGACCGGCAAAACCATCCTGCTCCAGAGCATCGCGAATTCCATCAACGCGAACCATCCCGAAGTCTACCTCATCGTGCTGCTTATTGACGAACGCCCCGAAGAAGTGACGGACATGGAGCGCACGGTCAAAAATGCCGAAGTCATCAGCTCCACGTTCGACGAGCCTCCCCAGCGCCATGTGCAGGTCTGCGAAATGGTGCTCGAAAAGGCCAAGCGCCTTGTCGAGCGCAAGCGTGACGTGGTCATCCTGCTCGACTCCATCACCCGCCTTGGGCGTGCCTACAACGCCGTGACGCCTTCTTCCGGCCGAGTGCTTTCGGGTGGCCTTGACGCCAACGCCCTCCAGCGGCCCAAGCGCTTCTTCGGCGCCGCCCGCAATATAGAAGGCGGCGGCAGCCTGACCATCATCGCCACGGCGCTCATCGACACCGGCTCCCGCATGGACGAAGTGATCTTTGAAGAATTCAAGGGCACCGGCAACATGGAAATCTATCTTGATCGCCATCTTGCCGAAAAGCGCGTGTTCCCGGCCATCGACATCAACCGCACCGGGACCCGTAAGGAAGATCTCCTCCTGTCCGACGACGTGCTCAAGCGCGTCTGGATCCTGCGCAAGATCCTCGCGCCCATGTCTTCCATCGACAGCATGGAATTCCTGCTCGACAAGATGCGCGGCACCAAGTCGAACGAAGAGTTCATCAACGCCATGAGCAAATAAGCAAGGCTGAAGGAAGCCTTTCCGGAAGGGGAGGCTTCCTGTGGCCATTTCCCGCCGAGTTTTTTGGGAAAAGCAAAAACGCCGTTTCTCCCGATGGAGGAACGGCGTTTTTACCAAAGGGATGCCTTCCCGTTGGTTTGATGGGGGCGGCCGCTATTCCGCCGCTTCTTTGTGGAGGCGGGAGACGAGCTTGTCCATGTTGGCGATGCTGGTGACTTTCCAGCTTTCGCCGGAGGGGGTCATGCCGAGGTCAACCTTGTAGTCGCGTCCGTTGCCGAAGTCGTGGATGGTCGCGGGGAGGATGGTTGTGCCGTTGGCTTTTCGGGATGCGCCGCGTGGGCGCAGTTCTTTACGTCCGGTGGAAACGTCGCCGAAGAGGGGCGCGAGCAAGCCTTTGGGCTTGGCATTGGCTTTGGGTTTTCCGGCGAAAAAGCCGGATTCGATGCCCGAGCGGGCGAAGGTCCCGGTTTCCTGCACAAGCAGCGTTTTGATCTGCTTCGCCATCGACGGGTCCTGCACGGAGGCGACCATAAGGGCCAGCATGGGCGGGAGTCCTGATGTATCGACCTTTCCGGCCTTTTGCAGCGCGGCGATCAGGGCTGAGGAACTCTGGTCGAGCAGGGCGTCCACATCGACGCGCTTTTCAAACGCCGGCAGATCGCCGGCGTCGATGGCGGCTTGGATTTCCTTCAAAACGGCCTCCGGGGTCTGGCGGGCCAGAGCGGGGGCCGCCGCGAGCAGGAGCAGCGGAAGGAAGAGAAAGAGGCGGAGACAACGGGAAATCATCGGGAGGCTCCTGAGTGGGCGGCCGCGGCGTCAAATTGCCCCGCCAGATCGCGGAACAAGTTTGCGGCCTGTCCGGCAGCCGTGAGTTTTTCCGGGTTATTGTGCGTGCGCCGATCGATCCACGACGCGATGAAAAGCAGGGCGCCATCGTCCAGATACCGGGCTTCGGGCGTCCGCTTGAGGGCCTGCACGAAAGCGCTCTTGGCCTGTTCGCGGGCAATGACCGCCTGCTGGTATTGCTGGCCCTTGGCGGCCATCTGTTGGCGCAGCGTCGCATATCTGGTCAGTTCGCCATTGGAGCGGGCCTCATCGGCGGCAAAGGTCAGTTCGGAATACTGGGCGTTCGTGTCCACGACGCGCTGGGCCGCGGCGCCGAGGTTTTCCATTTGGCGGTTAAAGTCGGGCATGGAGGCCAGTGCCTGCAATGCCCCGGCGACGCCCCGGAACTGCCGGGCGTACAGCTTGAAGAACTCATCCCGCTGGGCGGGCGAGAGCGTGCCGCCGCTCGGGAGGGGCGTGGCCGCGCTGCGGCTTACGGCTTCCATGAAACGGTCGACATACAGCCGGTAAATGGCATCCAGCATGCCCGGCGTGAAGATGTGGTTGAGCGCGGCGGTACGCCCGGCGGGCAGATCGTCGCCGATCCACGCGAGGCCGGTCATCCCCATCCCATAACGGAGGTTCGCGCCCTGCAGGCTTGCGGAAAGCCTGCCGCTCCGGCCCGGAGTCGCCGCCGGGACATAGTGGGAAACCATCCACGAGGCCAAGTCGTCGATAAAGGCGATGCGCACGACCTGATCGTCCTTGCGCCCCGCATCGTGGGGGACTTGCTCCCCGGGGGCCACCGGGCCCCGCACTTCGGCCCCGCCCGGCTGAACGGGTCTCTGCTCGGCCAGCGCTTCATCCAGTTCCGCGGGCGTTTCGATGGGGGAACGGTATTTGGGGGGCGCACCGGGAAGGCTGTTCCCCGCGACGGCCCCGACATCCGGAGGGGAGGGCGGCGTGATTGTCTTGCTCATCAGGTCGGAGGCGAGGCTGATGGCGGATTCCTTCAGGTTCGCCATGCGATTGGCGAATTCCTCCCGGGCCTCCGGATCTCTGGCCAGCCAGAACCAGACCACCACCCCCGCCAGCAGGACAAGAATCAGCAGGGCCAGCCCGTGGTGGTGCCCCTTGCGTGAAGTTTCCGCTTCGCGGTCGTCGTCTTTGTCTGTCCGATAGCGGTTCGGCTTGCTCATGCCACCCTCCAGAGTCTCTTCCCGGATCAAAACGGGGCTGTGTACAGATATCAAAGTGAACGCAGAATATCCCATTTCATCACAGCTGTGAAGCTGTGGGGCCCGGGGGGAGCTAGAGATTGTGCACGCTTTCTAACGGGTTGAATCGGGGGAAAGGACTTGGCGTGAGAGATTCGCGCCGTACGGAAAAGAATCATGCCCGGGGAACTTGACTTCTTGAGAACCAATCCTATTATTTGCCAATCAAGATGCTGATGCCCAACGCGCGCGGCGCGGACACTTTTTACTCAGGGAGCAAGCCAATGGGATGCTGCTGCAACAACGCGAATGCGAAAGACGACAAGAACCAGAGCCCTGACTGCATGGCCAGCAAGAGCACTGTCGTAACCACGCCTGAAGGCGAAGATGTCGAGGTCAATTTCAATATGGGAACCGGCGAAGTAACCTATGGGAAAAAGGCCGGGTGCTGCTCGGACAAGTCCGGCGGCAAGCCTTCCGGCAGTTGCGGCTGTTCAAAGGAATGAACTGAGCAAAAAGGACCGGGGAAGGGTATCAAAGTGAACATGCTTCACACCCTTGCCCGGCCCTTTTATAATAAAAACGGCTGGAACGGTTGCGTAATGGAATTTCCATTGCGCTTTTTTTATTCCACAAGCGAGCAGCCCAGAAAGGAATTTCCCTTAAAAGCGTCTCTCTCTC
>USCL01000096.1 GCA_900553145.1 uncultured Desulfovibrio sp. | reverse complement strand
CTAGCCAGCCACTATCAAACAGGGCTGTATTGGGCCAGCCCATCAGATAAGAGAAGAACCAGCCTGTGGAAGCGCGGGGGCCGGTACCACAGGAAAAGGCCACCTTGTGGCTGGGCAGCACATCTAGATCTGACCACATTTTAGCCACTTCGGTGTAGCTACGGTAACTGCCGTCCTCATCAATATAGAATGTCAGATTTGAGGTGTTCTTGCCAAAGCCAGCTCTGCCCCAGTAAGTACCCAAAGCCTCGCCCCTGTCTGGGATGTAGGCGTGCAACACCACCTGACCGGTGTACTCCGGCCAATGACGGATGGAAACCATTCGTGCACCGGGCTCTTTCAGCATGACCGCAGCCTGATCCACGCTGACATTGTACTGAGGATTGCCCCATGAACCTTTTAGGCCAAAATCTTTCACAGGTGTGGGCGTATTGATCCTTGTCTCCACAGGCAACCCTTTGGACCCCCATCGTTCAAAATTGCCGTTCAACAGACGGACATCTTTAACTCCCGCCGTTTTCAATGCCCAAAAGGTAAAACTGGCACCAATGGTGGCTCCGTGTCCATAAAGGATAACTGTGGTATCGATATCTATGCCCTTTTCAGCCAAGCGCGGAAAAAGCATATCGGGTGCGGCCAGATCCCAATAACGATCTTTATCTTCAATGGTATCGGAATCCATATGGAAAGCACCGGGGATATGCCCTGCTTTATAGGCTAGATCCGAAGGCTTAATAGTCCCTACACCGCCAGCCAGTTCCCGTCTCTTTTCAGCATAGCTAATTCCGAAACTTATATCATATATTGCGTATTTTTTATTCTCAAAAGTCAGAGCTTTTCCTGTAGTGATCAGCTCATGTACCCATTCTGGGCTGACTAAAGCCTGCCAGTTTTTAGCTGAGGACATGGGAAAAAGAGGATTATCCGCCCATACGTTTAGAGTAAAGTCAGTCTGCCCCACATTTTTGTAACCCATTACGCGCAACAGATAATACATGGCGGCACCACGAGTATCAAAATTGGAATAAGTCAAAAACTGTTTTTCCGGCGTGATACCTTTTCTGTACATGGTTAGACGGATATCTTGCTCCTGCTTGAAAAGGCCGTCAGCCGTATAGGCCCACATTGGATTGTAGCTGAGAGCAGTACGGATATGTCCGCCTCTTTTTTCGTTGTTCAAGGGCCACCCGTTATATTCTTCATCAGAGCGAGGGTCGATGAGCATCAGATCGTAGTCGCCAAAAATTTCCATCAGACGGGAAAGGCTCACTGCAATATCACCCGAAACGCCACCTGTGATTTTTCCCTTTTTGGATTTTGCGGGAGTATCAACTACCTTACCTCCTACTCTTTTGTAAGCAGGAAAACCGCCTTCCAGCACACTTACATTTTTAACTCCGACAGACTCCAACAGCCAGAACATCATAAAAGCGCTGCCATCTTGCGGGCCGTTATCATAAACCACGATTTTGCCGCCATCACTCACGCCCAAAGCGGCCAGCAAGGCTTTACATTCACTCGTCGGTAAACGTTTACTGCCGTCCTTAGTATAAAAAACTCTCCAATCAACCCTAATGGATGAAGGGATATATTCTTTGTCATTCGTGCCTTGGCGTGCATCCAACACCAACCCTGCATTCCCAGACAGAGCTGAAGGCTGGGCCACCAGCTCTGGTTGCCATTCGGCAGTGAACGAAGCCGAAAAGACAAAGGAAGGGAGGCTAAACGATAAGAATAGAGCCAAGCATAGTACGTTGCAAATTTTGAGCATAGCATCTCCTTTAGGCAGTTTTAATCAAAGAAGATAATATATCTTCCTTTATGCCATTAATATGGAATCGAGCAAAAAGCCTCTCGTTAAATTAACAAAATGCAATGCTCTTGGTACCATGAGAGGTTTTCATCAAAAACATGTAAACTAGTAATATTGATGGCAGTTATTACACACTATTGCAGCAGATCCTCTCTTCCTTCACAACAATTCACTTTCATCTATAGCTGTTCTTCTATAAACCAATACTCCATTATGAATAACAGACAGGAAAAACATGAATCCCATGCTGACCCCGAACGTTTTACTATAATACTACACAGTATCTTTTTTGATTATTTTTTCACAAATAACCATATTTCCTGAAGAGGTCAATACCGTCTATAAGTTACGGTGCTAGACGTTCGAAACGGTCCGGAGGGCCTCTTTTCTGTTTCCGGTAATTCACATTGGGCCGCTCAGCTTCATGATGAACGCGCCGAGGTTACCAGCTATCCAGGGGCGTGGCCGGACAATAACGCGCGGGAAAAAATGGATTATGATTCCACGTCATCGGATTGGCACAAAGCCACCCGCAAACCGTGTAGGAGGATAAGATGGTGCCGAAATTGCTCACGACCAACTAGACCGCTTCCATCATGAACATTGGAGAAGAGAGGGCGCGGGCAATCCTGCTGTCCCGTGGCGTTCAGCCTGTGAGCCTTCCGTGGGGCAAGGAGCGTAAAACCTTACGCTGGCCACGGCGCGCCGTTATGACGGTGATCGACACATTACATGCTGAGGCTCAGGCAAAGGCAGGAGTTCCCAAGCGCCGACGATCACTCAAAACATCAGGGTGCGTCATCGGAAAATCCGCACAGGAACTTTTCGCAGAATTCAATACGGGGGCCGTCCAGTAACGCTGGCGCGGCCCCCTTTGCTCAGGAGCTGTTCAGTATGGCTATCAGACAGAGGAAAGGCCGTAGAAAGCCGTGGGAAGTGTACTGGAACAACCCTTTCACCCTCAAGCGAGAATCATTGTATGTCGAAACAGAGGAGGAAGCAAAAAAGCAGGATGCGCTCAAGAAATACCAGCTCAAATTCGAGCGCGATATGTTCAGGAGAGAGGAAATCCCACCTCTCAAGATCGAGCATACTTTTGAATCGGCTTACTACCTGTTCTTGAAGGAGAGACGTTTTCCGGAAAACGCGCTGAAAGATCATCTCAGGAAGATGAAGCCATCATTGGCTTTTTTTCAAAATATGCTTTTGAATGAGATAGATAATGTGAAGTTAAAGGAGCTTGTATTCCATTTTCTATCTATGAATGTTTCAGCTTCAAGTCTAAAGAGATACTTGAGCCAGGTCTTTTCTGTCATTCGTTGGGCATATGAAAATGAAGTGCTCAAAGAGCTTCCTCGTTTCCCTAAGCTACCACATATTGAGTATGAACACTTCGTTCCGCCAACACAACAAGAGCTTGCGCAGATATATGCCCATGCACCTGAGCATATCCGTCGTGTTATTGTCCTCGGGTCGCAAATGGGGATGCGCGTCGGTCCCTCAGAAATGTTCGGATTAAAATGGTCGGATGTTGATTTTGACAATAAGGTTATCCACCTACGTGCCGCAAAAAAGAACAAGAGGGAACCTGTTCGGGATATTCCTATCCGACGTGTTCTGATCGAAACATTGAAGGCATGGCATAACGCGGATATGGCAACAGGAGTTATCCATCTTATTCATTATGGCAACAAACCTGTCCATTCCATCAGAAAGGCTTGGGGGAAAATCCTGATCCGCGCAGGGATACAACGGCGGATCCGTCCCTATGACCTACACCATGCCTTTGCCCCGGAAGCTATTGCTGCCGGGGCTGACATTGGAACGGTAGCGAAGATCATGGGACACGCCAGCCTTACAATGGTTTTGAAGCATTACCAACATGTGCTCGACTCACAAAAACGCACTGCCGCCGAGTCCGTTCCCGCGCCCGTATATGTGGCAGAAAATATGTGGCACCCCGTAGCCCCTAAAACAGCATCCCAGTAATTATATATAATCATTAGTTATTTATATCACGTCGCTTTGCCGAACTGGGCCATGCGCAGGCCTGTTTCCTTATAATGATCGCGCAGGACGGTTTCTACGTGCTTGACGTCGCGGGAATAGACGGCCTCAGCCACGGCGTGGTGGCGGTCGGCGTATTCCCTTGGCGTGAACATGGTGATCCAGTGCTGATAATACAGGTACTTGGAAATGGTCGCGCAGGATGTGCGGGCCATTTCCACGAGCCGGGTATTGTCGCAGGCCATGAACAGGGTGGCGTGGAACAGTTCATCGATTTCGGCGAGTTCGTCGAGTTTTGTGGCGTAACTGATCTTCCCTTCCATCTCCCGGACGACGGCACGGAAGGTTTCCATGTTCGCTTCGGTCCAGAGCGGCAGGGATTCGGCGACGCCGGCCCCTTCGAGGATGCCCGCGACGACGTAGCTGTCGTAGATCTCCTTTCCGGTCATCTGCCTGACGTGCTTGCCTTTTTGCGGCTCAGAGGTGATCAGCCCCTCCTGAACGAGTACTTGCAGTGCCTCCCGGATAGGGGCGCGGCTGATGCCCAGTTGTTCCGAGAGGACGGCCTCTTTGACCGGAGCGCCGATCTCCAGCGTGCCTTTACGGATAAGTGAGCGGATATAGCTGGTTACCTGATTACAGTATGTTTGCTTCGTAAAGTCCATTGATGCTCCGGACAGATGCGGGGCGTTGGAAGAGCGGCCCTATGCGGTTTCGTCATGTAATTTGAGGTAGAGTTCTACGTGGTTTCGGCATGACGCGCAAGGCTGATAGTCGTCTCGTGAGGAGCGGTTACGCAAGGTTTGCGGGAGGGGCGGCCTTTCGGGAAAGCGAAGGGGCCGTAAGGTGGAGAGTGCCGCAAGGGGCCGCAGGAAAGGGGGCGGGCTGCCGTGGGGAAACCTCCTGTGCGAAATTGAAGAAGGCCGGGGCCTCCCCGCATGCTGCAGCGGAGAGGCTTCCGGCCCGAGAGGAGCGTCGGATTGAAGGTTAGGCGCGGAAGGTCGGCAGGTAGGCATACAGCGCCGGGGAACCGCCGGTGTGGAGGAACAGCACGTTGGAGCCCTTGGGGAAGTATCCCTTGCGGGCCAGATCGATCAGGCCGGACATGGCCTTGCCGGAGTAGACCGGATCGAGGAGGATGCCTTCCGTGCGGGCGAGCATTTTGACGGCTTCGACCATAGCGTCGGTGGGCAGGGAGTAGCCGGGGCCCACGTAGTCGTCGAAAGCCACGACCTTTTCGGCGGGCACGCGGGCGTCGGCGCCGATGTATTCAAGCGTTTCGTTGGCGAGGTTGAGGACGGCGGCCTCTTGGACGGGCTTCTTGCGGTTGACGCCGATGCCGGTGACCGGGATGCCCGCGTTGTTGCCGACCATGCCCGCGATGATGCCCGCGTGGGTACCGGCGCTGCCGCTCGGGACAACCATGTGGTCAATGGAGAGGCCGCGGTCGAAGAGCTGGCGCAGGACTTCCTCGGCGCAGCTCACATAGCCGAGCGCGCCGATCTTGTTGGAGGCGCCGCCGGGCACAATGTAGGGCTTTTTGCCTTCGGCGCGCAGCTTTTCGGCGAGCTTTTCCATTTCGCCGAGCATGTTGGAACCGCCGGGGACCACGGTGACGGACTTCACGCCGAGAAGCTGGAACAGGAAGTTGTTGCCCGAGGCTTCGGGGTTGTAGCTGTCCTTTACGCGCTCTTCAAGGACGAGGTGGCAGTCGAGCCCTTCCTTGACGGCCCAGGCGAGGGTCAGGCGGCAGTGGTTGGACTGCACGGCGCCGCAGGTGATGATGGTGTCCGCGCCCTGATTGATCGCGTCGGCCATGCTGAAATCGAGCTTGCGGGTCTTGTTGCCCCCGGCTGTGCCGGGAAGCAGGTCGTCACGCTTGATGTAGACGTTGATGTCCGCGCCGAGGGCTTTGGAGAAGTTGGGAAGCGCTTCCAGAGGCGTGGGTTCGGTCACATAGCCGCGACGGGGGAACTTGGCGAGATTCATAGCAGTCTCCTGTGGGTATCGTGTGCTGCTGGCGCAGCGTTTCTTGATGTATTTTTAAATGTCGACAATCGACAATTCAGTTGTGCCATCGGCTACAGGTCTTGTCAAGGGCCTTTCCGAGGAAATAAGCCGTGAAAAAATCATTTTATATGCCATATGGTTATACGTATCTTCCAACGGATGGCGCGGCCTGTGGCCCACGGCTTCATGCTTGGCAATACCTTCGGAAAAAGGCCGGAAAGCGGTTTTCGGTTCCGGTGTGGTGCCTCTTTCCTTCCCGGCGCCGTCTGAGGCTGGGGAGAGGCGTCCGCCGGGCCGTGGGCGGGCCGATTCCGTACCTATCGGGAAGCCGGGCGGCTTCGAGATCAGATGGCGGCGAGCACTTCGATTTCGACCAGTCCGCCGAGAGGCAGCTCCTTGACCGCCACGCAGGAACGTGCGGGGGGATTGGTGGCGAACACTTTAGAGTAGGCTGCGTTCACCAAGGGGAAGTCCGCCATGTCAGTAATGAACACGGTGGTTTTAACCACGTTTTCGACGCCCGCCCCGGCTTCGGCGAGAAGGGCTTGGATGTTCTTCAGGCTTTGTTCCGTTTGGGCCTCGACGCCTTCGGGGAGCTTGCCTGTAGCGGGATCGATGCCGAGCTGCCCGGAGCAGTACAGCGTCTCCCCGGAGCGGACGGCTTGGGAGTAGGGGCCGATGGCCGCGGGCGCGGCGGCGGTGGAGAGGATGGTTTTCATATCGTTTCCTTTGCTTTCCTTATGGATGGGGTTACGGGCCATTACCGGAGTTTTTCAGGGGCAAAGGCCCGTACCAGTTCCTGCGCGAGGATGTCGGTGGCGTCGATAAGCGGAACGCCGTCGAGTTCCTTTTCGGGGAGTGCCAGCGGGATCTCGGTGCAGCCGAGGATGATCGCGTCGGCGTTTGCGGCGAGGCGGCGGGCTTCGCCCAGCAGATCGGCGCGGGCGCGTTCCGTAACCGGGTTCCGGGCCTTGATGCCGTATTCGCGGTTGCTGATGGCCTCCTGTACCCGGGCGCTGCCTTCCGGACCGGGGTGCAGCGGCGTCAGCCCGGCCCGGTCGAGGCTGTCCTGATAAAGCCGTGTTTCCAGCGTGGCCAGCGTGCTGAGGATGCCGACGTGCGCGCCTTCCCCGCAGCGTTCCCGCACATGGCGGACCACGGCGTCGATCATGTGCACGAAGCGCACGGGCCGCCCTGCCGCGTCGAGCTTCCGGAGCGCCGCGTCGAGTATCCTCGGGCTGTGGGCCGTGTTGCAGGGCATGCCGATCACGGTCGCACCGGCCCGCGCCAATTCCGCCATGATGTCCCCAATGGCCTCGCCGGGGTTTTCCTGTGTCTTGCCGAGCAGGAAGGCCGGGCGTTCCCCAATCCGGTCGGGAAAGGAATAGAGCATGACCGGCAAATGCTCTTGGTCGGCGTCGGCTCTGGTGTGGTCGAAGAGCTTGCGCGTCAGATCAAGGCCCGCATGGGGGCCGACGCCGCCGACGATGCCGATCCGTTCATCCTGTCGCATGGTTGTCTCCTGTTCCGCATTTTCTTCGGGCTGTTCATCTTTTTTCGGACGGCTTCCACTGCGTTGGCCGTCCGGGTAGATCCCGGGTTATTCCGCCGTCGCGAACCGTTCGCCGCGTTCGGGGTCGAAATCGTTTTCCAGCTTCGAGACGAACAGGGCGCCCGTGGCGTCGCCGAGCACGTTGATGGTGGTACGGGCCATATCCATGATGCGGTCAACCCCGGCCACGAGGGCGATGGCTTCCAACGGGATGCCCACCTGCGTGAAGACCATCGTAATCATGATGAGGGCCGCGCCGGGCACGCCCATGGAACCGATGGAGGCGAGTATGGCGAGCAGGATGACGGTGAGCTGCTGATCGAGCGGCATGGGGATGCCGTAGACTTCGGCGGCGAAGATGGCCGCGATGCCCATATAGATGGCCGCGCCGTCCATGTTGATGGTGTTGCCGAGCGGGATGGAGAAGGAAGACACGGACCGGGACGCGCCGAGCTTCTGGACGCTGAGGAGCGTGGTGGAGAGGGCGGCGGCACTGGAGCAGGTGGTGAAGGCGATCATCATCGAGGAGGCGAGCCCCTTGAGGAACCGGCCGGGGGTGAGGCCCGCTACCTTCACGCAGGGGAGATAGACGAGGACGATTTGAAGGATGCAGGCGAGATACATGACGAGCACGAGCTTGATGAGCGGCAGGAGCACGCCGAGCCCGTGCATGCTCACGGTGTAGGCCATGAGGCCGAACACGCCGATGGGCGCGTAGAGCATGACGAAGCCGGTAACCTTGATCATGACGCCGTCGAAAAAGTGGAGCACTTGCTTGCCCTTGTCGCCGATGACGCTGAGGCCGAACCCGAACAGCAGGGCAAAGAAGATGATCTGGAGCATGTTGCCCTTGGAGAGGGCTTCAACGGGATTGATCGGGACGATGTTCAGGAACACGTCGACGAGGGTGGGCGGGGTGACTTGCTTGGCCTTGAGGCCTTCCGTGGCGATGGACAGGCCGCTGCCGGGCTGGAAGATGTTGGCCAGCACAAGGCCTATGACGACGGCGATGCCCGCGTCTTGCCCGCCACGCGCCCGAGCTTGCTCACGTCGCCGACGCTGGCCGCGCCCGCGACAAGCGTGGTCAGCACCAGCGGGACCACGACCATGCGCACCAGATTGATGAACAGTTGGCCTACGGGCTTGTACCACGAGGGATCGAGCCCCATAGCGGGGGTCAGCGCTCCGGCGGCGATGCCGAGAACCATACCGATAGCCATCTGCGTTGGCAGACTCATCCGGGAACCTTTCATATGCTTCCTCCGTCTTTCCCCGCAGGAGTGCGGGGCTTGTTTGCCGTGTCGCAATGCTCGCGTGCGTGCCCCTGCGGCGTGCCGCGCCTGTCTTTCTCACCGTTTCTTGTCGATTGTATAAATGTCGACAATCGTTCATTCCGTTTTTCACATAAGAACCAACCCGTGTCAATACGGCGGATGATTTTTCCCATAAACTTTTTTAATAGGCTTTTATTACACATGAAAAACGATTTTTCCAAACGCCTGATCCGTCCGCGTTTTTCCATCTTGGAGATGGCAAGGCCTTCAAGGCATGCAGAAAAAATGGCTCAAGCCCATTTATGGAAGGTGGAGGCATTTTCCCGTATAAAATCAGTAAATACATGTAAATAAGAATAACATACCAGAACGGTTTTCCGTTGCGGAAACAGCGGTTTCAGTAGATTGTTTTATTTTTATAAATAAAATCAAATTGATAAGATGTTCTCCCGTACTGACGCACTGGGTTTCTTTCCATCCGGATGCGCCAAGGGGCTTGCTTCTTTTTTCACGGGGCTCTATATCCCCAATCAGTTGTTGTCGAATGTCGACAATAGAGCAAGAAACGAGCAACGCATACGCTGGTAACAAGGAGTGCTCCATGCGGGAAAAGAAGCTTGAGATGTACGGCGGATTGTTCGGAGGCCTGATTCCCCTCATGGTGCTGGTGGGCGGGCTCGTCTGGCTGTCTGTGGCGGAGCGGGGCGGCACCAAGCCGTTCTGGGCCTGTGCGTGGATAGCGCTGTGTGCCGGGCTGTTCTTCGCCAAGGACAAGGAGGAATACTGCAAGGCGGCAATGCGCGGGATAGGCGATCGCACGGGCATCGTCATCGTCACGGCGTGGCTGCTGGCCGGGGTGTTCGGCAAGCTCATGGCCGCCGGGGGCCTCGTGCAGGGGCTCTTGTGGATGGGCATGACGACCGGGGCGCAGGGCGGCGTCTTTGTGCTGCTGGTTTTCCTCGCCGCCATGCTGTTCGCCCTCGGCACGGGCACGAGTACGGGAACCTGCATCGCCTTGTCGCCGGTATTGTATCCGGCCGGCTATTTCCTCGGCGCGGACCCGGCCATGCTCGGGCTGGCGATTTTGTCCGGCGCGGCGTTCGGCGACAACCTCGCGCCCATTTCCGACACCACCATCGTCTCGGCCTACACGCAAGGGGCCGAAATGCGCGACGTGGTGCGCAGCCGTTTCCCGTTGGCCATTTCGGCGGCGGCCATCGCCGCCGTGGTGTTCCTCGTGTTCGGCGGAGGCGGCGAAGTGCGGCCCCTCCCGGAAATGCAGGCCAGCCTGAACCCTTCCGGTTTGCTCATGCTCGCGGCGCTGGCGGTGGTCGTCGTTGCGGCACTCAAAGGGCGGCACATCATCGAATCGCTCATTTACGGAAACGTCGCCGCCGCGTTTACGGGCATGCTGATCGGGACTATCCGGCCCGCCGACATCTTCAGCGTCCCGGCCGCGAAAGGCGGTTCCACCGGGATCATTCAGGCCGGGATAGACAACGTGGTCGGCGCGATCATTTTCGCCATCCTCATTCTGGCGGTGACGCAGATACTGGTGGAATGCGGGATCATGAGGCGTATTCTGGATTTCGCCCAGAGCACGCTGGTCGCTACAGTCCGGCAGGCCGAGCTCTTCATCGTCGGCGTGACCATTCTGGCATCTATTCCGATTTCGGCCAATGCCCCGGCGGAGCTGCTGGTAGGCCCGAGCATCGTGCGGCCTTTGGGCGAGCGGTTCGGCCTTGCGGCGGCGCGGCGCGCCAACCTCATGGATTGTGCGGTGTGCACGGTCTTCTTCATCCTGCCGTGGCATATCGCGGTGGCGGCGTGGTACGGGGCCCTGTACAGCGCGGCGGAGACCTACGCCATTCCCGCCCCGCCCATCAGCGCGGCCCTGTACAATCCCTATTCATGGGCGCTGCTCGCGGTGTTGCTGTTCTCCGCCATTACCGGCTGGAACCGCAAGTACGCGAAGGACGAGGCTTCTTCCGTCGTGTAAGTTTAAGCGGGGCTTTGCCCTGGGCCCCGGCGTCCGCAAGGTGCGAGCCGCGCTGCTAGGGCGCACGCCCCTTGTGGAGTGCGGAGGCGGCACCTTCACGGGGGCCGGGCGGAGCCTAGCCCCTGCCCGCCCCGGGGTTGCGGGCGGCGGGTTTCGGCTATAGAGGAAAGGGAGGAGGAAGCGGCATGAAGATAGCGGCCTGCGATTTTGACGGGACCCTGTTCCGCGACGGCGCGGTGAGCGGGGCCGACCTTGAGGCGATAGCGGTCTGGAGGCGTTCCGGGAACGCCTTCGGGATCGTGACGGGCCGGGGCCGGAATACCTTGTTGCGCGATGTGGAGCGGTTCAACATCCCTTATGATTTTCTGATTTGCAATAACGGCGCGATGATCTGCGACGAGCAGGCGCAGGACGTGTATTGCGCTGTCCTGCCCGAAGCCGTGCGCGCCGGGATCATGGATCATCCGGGGATGCGGGCGAGTTCGCAGTGCGCTTTTTTTGCCGGGACTTCCATTTTCACCCACGCGGGCAAGACGGACTATTGGATCGTCAAAGATCACATCCTCCCCCGCCTTTCCCCCGCCGAGGCCCTGCATCTGCCGGGCCTGCATCAGATCAGCCTCGCCTATGCCGAACCCGGGGAGTCGGCGGCGTGGTCCGAAGCCTTTACGGAAGGCTGCGGCGAGAGCGCGGGCGTCCATTTCAGCAATATCTGTATCGACATCACCGCCCCGGACGTGAGCAAGGCCGCAGGCATGGAACATCTGCTCCACCTGCGCCGCTGGGGTGAAGCCGAGGACGTGCTCGTCATCGGCGACGACATGAACGACCTTCCCATGATCCGCCATTTCAACGGTTATGCCGTGGCCAACGCCGCGCCCGACGTGCGCGCCGCTTCGTCCGCCGTGTTCCCGAGCGTCGGCCAGATGCTGAGGGAGCGAGGCTAAGGCAAAGAAGAGTAGGGGGGAATCTTTCTGAAGGGCGGGGAGTACCCGCACAGGTTCCTCCGCCCCTTTAACCTCCTCCCTCTCCCAAGGTGCTTTCGCGCGTATCGGTTCCCTGTCCGGAGGAAGGGGAGGAAATGGGGGGCAGCGGGCGGGGGCGGTTCCGTGCCGCGGGGATGGCTGCGGGTCGGGATGGATGCGCAGGGCGTATCCGCTTGCCCTTTTATGGAAGGTTGACGGAACGGACGTATTTTTGAACCGCTCTGCCGTATTCATCCTTGGTCTTTTTCCATGTGACGTTGGCGGGATGTTGGAGAGAATCGCGAACTCGCGGAAAGCCTTGACAAGGTATCGATAAATATCTTTGTAATTCACAATATTATAAAATTGCATCAATCAGATTTTATGACAGAGCCTTTTGAAATGACCCAAGGGGGACGTATGGGACAGGGCGGCGCAGGGGTGTGGACTGATGCCGAGTTGCATGGGGCGTTGGCCCGGGTGTTCGGCTATGCGGCGTTCCGCCCGCATCAGCTTGAGATCGTGCGCGGTAT
>USCL01000095.1 GCA_900553145.1 uncultured Desulfovibrio sp. | reverse complement strand
GCGGAAACCGGAGCTATTCCAGCGGCTCTCCCGCCAGAAGGCGGCATGCCCGCAAGAGATCATACGGGACGCCTTTTGTCCAACCCTTTTTGCCTTCCTGCCCGGCCTTCCCGCTTCCCCTCCGTGCCCACGTTCCCATGGAACGGTGCCGTACTGGCTATTTTCCGCAATCCGGTGTAAGGATCGGTTCCGACGGTTCTCCACAACCATCTTTTTTCCATTGAGAATATACCGGGATCATCACCATTAACACAACGGAACTTCACATGATGCGCCGCCTGATAGTCCTCCTTTCCCTGTTTGTCCTTGCCGCCGTCCACCCCGCCCACAGCGCCTCCCTCAAGCTTGGCGTCCTTCCCGCAGCCGATACCATCGTCCTGCACGTCGCCGCGGACGAAGGGCTGTTCGCCAAACAGGGGCTGGAAGTGGAACTTATCCCCTTCCAGAGCGCGCTGGAGCTCGGGGCCGCCATGCGGGCGGGCGCGCTGGACGGGCACTTCGGGGACATCATCAATGTCCTCATGCAGAACGAAAGCGGCTCGCCGCAGGCCATCGTGGCGACGACCTCGCACTCCTCGCCGGACAACCGCTGCTTCGGGCTCGTCGTTTCCCCTCAGTCCAAAGCCCAGACATTGGCCGATCTCAAAGGAAAAGACATTGCGGTTTCCAGCGCCACCATCATCGACTTCCTGCTTGCCCAGCTCCTCCAACAGGAAGGGGCCGCCCCCGACTTCCTGAACCGGCAGGATATCCGCCAGATCCCGGTGCGCCTTCAGATGCTCCTGAGCGGGCGGATCGAATCCGCCCTCCTCCCCGAACCGCTGGTGTCCCTTGTGGAAGCGAAGGGCGCGCGCACTGTTCTGGATGACCGCAGACTGAACACCCCGCTGGCGGTTATCGCGCTGAAGCGCGACGTGCTTGATGCCCCCGGCGGCGCGCAGACCGTGGCGAAATTCCGCGAAGCCCTCAAGCAGGCGGCCGCGCGCATCAACGAAAGCCCCGATGCCTACCGCCCGGTCATGGAAGCCAAGGGCCTGCTGCCCAAAGGCGCTTCCGCCAACTACAAGATGGTGCGCTTCGACATGGAGCACACGCCGGTGGGGCTGCCTTCCGAAGCGGACATCAAGGCCTTCGCCGACTGGATGAAGGCGAACCGCATCCTCAAAAAAGACCCCGCGTATGGGGATGTGGTCTTTCAGTGATCCGCGCGTCCAATGCGGGCATCTCCGTCCACGATCTGAGCAAGGGCTACGGCGAAGGCCCGGTTCTGGACGGCCTTTCTTTTGATCTCCCCTCCGGGGAAACCCTTTCCGTCATCGGGCCCTCGGGGTGTGGCAAAAGCACCCTGCTCTACCTCCTCGCGGGGCTGGACAAGCCGGACCGGGGCACGGTAAGTACCGGGGAAGCCAGCAGGCGAGACAAGGGAAGGATTTCGTTTATCCTGCAGGATTACGGGCTATTCCCGTGGAAGACGGTGCAGGAGAACCTGGCCCTGCCGCTTGAGCTTCAGGGAGCCGCGCCCCCCGCGCGCCGGAAAGCCGTCGCGGACATGCTGGACGAGCTCGGGCTGGGCGGCTTGGGGATGCGCTATCCCGCGCAGCTTTCAGGTGGCCAGCGCCAGCGCGTCGCCATAGGCCGGGCCCTGATTACGGCCCCCGACATCCTGCTCATGGACGAGCCCTTTTCCTCCCTCGACGCCCTGACCCGCGAACACCTCCAGACGACCGTGCTGTCGCTGTGGCAACGCCGCCGTCCCACCTGCGTCCTCGTGACGCACAACGTTCCTGAAGCCGTGTTTCTGGGCAAGCACGTCATGGTGATGAACGGCCATCCCGCCCGCAACGTCATGTGGCTCGAAAACCCCTGTTTCGGCGACGCGGACCCCCGCGGCGAGGATCGGTATTTCTCCCTGACGAAAAAGGT
The DNA here is from genome assembly GCA_900553145.1 of uncultured Desulfovibrio sp. Classification (GTDB taxonomy): domain Bacteria; phylum Desulfobacterota; class Desulfovibrionia; order Desulfovibrionales; family Desulfovibrionaceae; genus Bilophila. The sequence continues at coordinate 10,332 of USCL01000095.1, read as the reverse complement.
GTACGCCGCCTTGTCCGAAACAAAGGATTTTTCATGTCCACACTGATCATCCTCTTGCTGTGCGGCGCCGCGGGCGGTTTTATCTTCGAATGGTTCGGCCTCCCCGGCGGGGCCATGACCGGGGCCATCATAGCCGTCATCCTTCTCAAGAGCTTTTCCACGCTTCCGCAGGCGGCCTTCCCCCGGCCTTTCCAGTTCTGCATCTATGTGGGGCTCGGCGTGCTGGTCGGCAACATGTACCGGCCGGAGATGCTGGTGGCCGTCCGGGATACGTGGCCCGTATTGGCGCTCAGCACATTGCTGGTGCTCATCGCGGGGATGCTCATCGCCGTTTTCGTCGTCAAATTCGGCAACCTCGACGTCACCAGCGCCTACCTCGCCACCAGCCCCGGCGGCCTGAACGTGGTGGTCGGCCTTGCCGCCGACATGGGCCCCAACGCCCCCATTGTGCTCGCCTATCAGATGGTCCGGCTGTACGCCATCATCCTTACGGTTCCCCTCGCCGCCCGGATCCTGCACAAGTTTTTAAGTTGAGGCCGGGAAGGCAAGGGGCGTTTTCAAAAGCTTCTCCCGGATTCCCGAAGCGCCGCACCGCTCCCGCAAGGCCCCCTGAGGAGAAGCCGCAGGCGCATAAGCACTCCGGGCGGACAGGCCGGGGAAAGTACGGGAGAACGCACGGCTTTTCAGCCGTTCTGGCAGGATACGCAACGAAGGGGAACGCTCCTGATCCGAGTGCCCTTTCGTCTCCGCAACAGTTTTGATTGGGTAGGGACAAAGAATCATGCGCGCCCTCTTCCGTTACCTGCTGGCGCTGGCGGCCCTGTTGGCGATCTGGCAAATCGGCTCGCTGGCGCTCGGCGAATTTCTCTTGCCGCGCCCGCTGGACGTGCTGGCGTATTTCGGGGAGGCGCTCGCCACGGGCGCGTTCTGGCAGCACGCCGGGGCCAGCGCATGGCGGGTGCTTTCCGCCATGAGCCTCGCGTGGCTGGTGGCCTTCCCCCTCGGGCTCATTCTGGGCCATGTCCGATCCGTGGACAACACCCTGTCCCCGATAGTCTTTCTGACCTATCCCCTGCCCAAGATCGTGCTGCTTCCCCTGTTCCTGACCCTGTTCGGGCTCGGGGATCTTCCCCGCGTCCTGCTCATAGCCCTGACCACGGGTTACCAGATCCTCGTCGTCACGCGGGCCAGCGCGCAGGGGCTCGACAGAAAATACCTCGACTCGTTCCGATCCCTCGGCGGGACGCCGTTGCAGACGCTGCGGCACGTGCTCATCCCCGCCGCCCTGCCCGATGCCATGACCGCGCTCAAGGTCGCCAGCGGCACGGCGGTGGCGGTGCTGTTCATGGCGGAATCCTTCGCCACGCGGCGCGGCCTTGGCTTTCTGATCATGGACGCATGGGGACGGGGCGACCAGCTTGAGATGTTCACGGGCATCCTCGCCATGAGCCTGCTTGGGGTGGCCCTCTACGAATTGTGCAATGCGCTTGAAAAGCGGAGTTGCCGCTGGAGAAGTTTCCATATGGCGGGAAAACGCTGATGATGCCTGCGGAAGTGCTGTATGTGGCGGCCGGAGGGGCGCTTGGCGCGCTATGCCGTCACGGCGTTTCCCTCTGGTGCGCCGATCGTTTCGGCAAAGGCTTCCCCTGCGGGACGCTGCTCGTCAACGTCAGCGGCTCGCTGCTCATGGGCCTGCTCGCCGGGTGCTGGCAGCGCTGGGGGACGTTTTCCGTTTTCGCGCTGTTCGCCGGTACGGGATTTCTCGGCGCGCTGACCACCTTTTCCACGTTCTCGATGGACACCTTCGCCGCTTTCCGCGACGGGCATCCCGCGAAGGCCGTGCTCAACATCGCGCTGAATACGGCATTGTGCCTCGCCGCCACGGCTGCGGCCTTTTTTCTCATTGTCGCGTAACGGGAACCACGCCATGATCCTCTCCAGAAATGCCCTTGCCGTCATGCTCGGGGGCGGCGCGGGCGCGGCCTGCCGCGCCATGATCGGATTCGCCGTTATGGAAAAGCTGCCTTCCGGCTTTCCTCTGGGCGTGCTGTGCGTCAATGTGCTCGGAGGGTTCCTGATGGGCCTGCTTCAAGGGTGGATGCGCCGCACGGGCAGGACGTTCACCACAGGCTATTGCCTGCTCGGGACGGGCTTTCTGGGAGGTTTTACCACTTTTTCCACCTTCTCGCTCGATACGTTCCTGCTCTGGCGTTCCGGCGATATGTTCTCAGCCGGGTTGAACATAGCCCTCAACATGGCCTTATGCCTCTGCGCGGTCTGGGGCGGCTATGCCCTGCCGGTTCGCCGCCCGGGACGTTCCGCCGCATCCCCCCGATAAGGATTCCTATACTCTTCCGGCCTTTTCTGCTAAAAACGCCCGTGTATCCCGGAATCCCTCCCGGAAAGGAAACGATATGCATACCCTGTTGCTGCTGTCCCTGCTTGTCCTGCTCACGCCCTTCACGGCGCGGGCCGCCTCCCTGCTTCCGGGCGGCGATTACCCCGCCCCCGACTGCCGCTCACCGCTGCGCCCTCTGCCCGGCGACGGCCCGATGGACTGGAGGATGTACCGTTCCGACATGGAGGCCTATCGCCAATGCGTGGAGGCCTATCTGGCCACGGCCCGGCAGGATGCGGAGCGTATCCGCAAACGCATGGAAAAAGCCGTGCGCGAATACAACGAGGAATCAGGGAACCTGTAGCTGCCGTTCCCGCCGATGCGTGCCTGATGTAAGGCGATCCGCTCCGGGGCTGACGGGCGCGAAGGTTCCCCCCTTCTCCGGGATGCCCCGCACAAACGACAGCATACCGCCCCCCCTCTTTTTGACGTCATACCCCGGAACCTTGCGGGCGGCGCTGCGCCATCCCGCTACAAGGCCGGAGGGCCGTTTCCCGTGCAGCGTTCCGCGTTCGGGTGAACGGATACCGCCCCTCACGCAGCAAACCAACCCGCCGCCATACGGCGAGGAGCTTTTGATGACACGAGTGCTTGCCTGTTTGGCCCTTGGAGCTTGGGTTTTCCTGCTCTGGCCTTTTCCGATCACGACGTTCATGGCCACGTGCATGGCCTGCGTCACCTATCCGATATACCGCAAGCTGCACCGGAAGATGTCCCCTTCATGGGCCATGACCACCTACACGGTGGGCCTCGCGGCCATCACGATCCTGCCGATCGCCACTGTGGTGTCGCTGGTGACGCCGCAAGCCGTTGCGGGGCTCAAAATCCTTGACGGCCTGCGCGATTCCGGCTGGATCCACAGCCCGGAGGCGCAAGCGTGGTTCGCTTCCGTAGACGCATGGCTCAAAAACCTGCCGGGGCTTGAGGGCGGGCTGGATGGGCTTGCGAGCACGGGGGCGGGGCTTGCCGGGACGGCGGCCCGGACCGTGCTCGCGGGCGGCGTGGGCATTGCGGGCGGCGCGTTTCAGGCCGTGCTGGTCTTGTTCCTCTTTGTGATGATCACGATGATGTGCGTGACCCGCGCGGATCTTATCCACGACTTCGCCTGCCGCCTGACCCAGTGGCCGGCCGAAGTCATCGACCGTTTCGTTTCGACCATCCGCAAGGCCATCTTCGGCGTCTTGGTGGGGGTCGTGTTCGTCGCGCTCATTCAGGGGTTCCTCTGCGGAGTGGGCTTCGCCATGGCGGAAGTCCCCCAGCCCGCGTTCTGGGGCCTCATTGCCGCGTTCGTAGCCCCCATTCCTTTTGTCGGCACGGCCCTCGTCTGGCTTCCGGTATGCATCTGGTTGTGGCTTACGGGCTCCACCGTGGCCTGTATCGGCCTTGCCATCTGGTGCGCGCTGGTCGTGGCCGGGGTGGACAACCTGCTCCGCCCCTTCTTCCTCAAGACCGGGATCGACGCGTCAGTCGTCACCCTGATCCTGTCCATCCTTTGCGGCCTCGCCGCGTTTGGGCCGGTAGGCGTTTTCGCGGGGCCGGTGCTCGTCGCCGTCGCCATCCAAGCGGGCAACGAAAGCAGCCTCTGCCGCAAATTCTGATTCTTATGATGCCGTAAAACCAAAAGGCGGGTATCTCCCGCCTTTTTCTTTGCCCAACGGGCCTGTGTTCATTCGAAAAACATATTGAAATGGATGCGTAATGACTGATGATGAAAAAGAAGCCGCACACGACCATCAATATAAAGCCTTCACGCCCCACTTCCTTTATCATCGCAAACGAGGCTTAGGTTCCTTGAAGGCAGCCCATGCTCGCCACGCAATCTTGGACAGGCCAAACGTTGCCCCCCTCATAAATATGTATTACAACCAGTTGCCATAAAAATATCCTCCATGGGGAGAAGCTTTCGCCATACCGCCCCTCCGCACATCAAGGCTCTTGAGAGGGGAAGGGGCAAGAGGCGAAGCTTTCTTCGGAACCGCTTCCTTTCCAGCCTCTCAACAAACTTATCATTCCCACTCTAAGGCAGTACAAATTTTTCATCTTCAATAAGTTCTTCATTTTGCACAGTTCGGCAATGAGAGACGGCAAAACGCTCCCCATGAGCCCAAAAGTAAAGAACTTTGTACCAAATCAAGGTATTTACAACCTTTTGCCTATGGCTATTATGAAGGAAACAGTTTGACCGAGACTGTCCCTACATATGTTATAAAGGAGTTTTTCACATGTTGCACAAATACAAGATGCTGCCACTCGTTGCGGTCATGCTCGTCATGTCGTTGGCTTTTTCGGCGCAGGCCGCTCCCGTGGTTCCCGACTTCGTCCCGCTGGTCCAGTCCGCCGGTAAGGCCGTCGTCAACATCAGTACCGAAAAGAAAGTCATGCAGCGGGGCGGCATGCCTTCCGAAATGTTCCGCGGGCTTCCCCCGGAATTCGAGCGTTTCTTTGAGCAGTTCGAAGGCGGACGCAGCGCCAAGCCCCGTACGCAGCGTTCCCTCGGCACCGGCTTCATCATCTCTTCCGACGGCTATATCGTGACCAACAACCACGTGGTCGCCGGGGCGGATACCGTTCTCGTCAACCTTCAGGGCAGCACCGGCAAGGAGCACTCCCTCAAGGCTCAGGTCATCGGTACCGACGAAGAAACCGACATCGCCCTGCTCAAGGTAAAGGCCGACGCGCCGCTGCCCTTCCTGGACTTCGGCAACTCCGACAAGATGGAAGTGGGCGAATGGGTCCTCGCCATCGGCAACCCCTTCGGCCTCGGCCACACCGTCACCGCGGGCATCCTGAGCGCCAAGGGCCGCAACATCCAGTCCGGGCCGTTCGACAACTTTCTCCAGACGGACGCCTCCATCAACCCCGGCAACAGCGGCGGCCCCCTGATCAATATGGAAGGCAAGGTCATCGGCATTAACACCGCGATCATCGCCAGCGGGCAGGGCATCGGCTTCGCCATCCCGAGCAGCATGGCCGAACGCATCGTCAGCCAGCTCAAGCAGGACAAGAAGGTCAGCCGCGGCTGGATCGGCGTCACCATCCAGGATGTGGACGAAAACACCGCTAAAGCCCTCGGCCTGCCCGAAGCCACCGGCGCCCTCATCGGTTCCGTCATGCCCGACGAACCTGCGGCCAAGGGCGGCATGAAGGACGGCGACGTGGTCCTCGAAGTCAACGGCCAGAAGATCGACGACTCCAGTGCCCTGCTCCGTGCCATCGCTACGGAAACGCCCGGCTCCAAGGTTAATATGGTTGTGTGGCGTGACGGCGAACGCAAGAATATCACCGTCCAGCTCGGCGAACGGAATCTCAAGGCCTCTTCCGGCAAGTCCGGCAGCGCCGTGGAACAGGACGCCCCGTCCATCGGCCTGTCCGTCCGGCCCCTGACCAAGGAAGAAGCCCGCACCGCGAACGTCAAGCCCGGCACCGGCCTCCTCATCGTGGGTGTCGAACCCGGCAAGCGCGCCGCCGAAGCGGAACTTCAGGAAGGCGACATCATCCTGAGCGCCAACCTGAAGCCCATCAAGTCCGTGGAAGAATTCAGCAAGATTATCCGCGAAGACGCCAAGAAGCGCGGGGTCGTCATGCTCCAGCTTCAGCGTCAGGGACAGACCTTCTTCCGTTCGCTGGCTCTGGGCGATACGCCCGAAGGCGACAGCAAGTAAGCAAAACCGCACGCGGACGAATAACCAAGAGGGGGGCAACCCCCTCTTTTTTTATTGCCCCTGCCACAGCCGACGATTGATGTTTTATTTCATAAAATTTCAGACAGATACTAAAAGGAACTTCCTTTGCTGTGAACTTGCCAACAACAAACATTAAAAATTCAGCATATTATGGATGGGTATCAATCAAATGCCATGACAGAGCCTTTTTATTTCAATCCCGAGAACAATGACGGCCTTTCCGCGAAGAGGGAATTGATTTCCCGGCAAAGGCAATACAGGCACGCCGGAAGAAAGAACCGCAAGGCTCATCCTTGCCTTTTCCGCAGGAATGACTATACTTCATCCTACGCGAATGGGGACTTCCCAGTGGGAAGTCCCGCAGTCTGCTTATCCCTATTGGGGGCGCATTGGTTTCGACGGGGATGTTGAAACCGAAGTGGCAGGCCGAGGCGCCGCTGGCCTCGTAAAAAGCGGCACAATAGTAATTGGCAACGATTACGAATACGCTTACGCTGCTTAATTAAGCGGCACACCGAACCGGCTCACGCCCGATAAGCTGGCAAGGTGTAAAACTATCGGGCTGGCGTGGCGTTGTGTTTGCCGGGCGACGCGCGAGACTTTACGGTGGACTGGCTGACGGACGCCCTGATTGGGGGCCAAGCCTGAAGCGAGATACGATACCCAACCTAAGCCTGTAGATGCTTCGCGTGAATCTTTCTCGGACGGGGGTTCGATTCCCCCCGCCTCCACCATCAGCCCATTCGGCGAGAGCCATTTGAATCCCGAAAGCCAAGCTGTTCAGCGGACTTTCGGGATTTCTCTTTTCAGCCTCATCCAGCTGGGGTGAGGACGCCCGCAAACGTTTGGCATCTTTTCCCCCAAGAGGTGCATAGACTTGAAGGAGGTGCCATTAGAGGTACCGTCTTACGGGCGTTTGAAAATAGCAACAAAAACACACTGTTGGGGATTTACCATCAGGAACGCCAAGGCGTGAAGGGAGAAGTGCAGGCCCTCCGTTGCGGAGCCGGGCTGGAAATATGGCTTTCCGCCAATCTGGCGGGCAACTGGAAAAATGGGCATGCGCTAACCGGCAATACGTTCATACCAACCTCTTTTTATCCCTTACAGCGGATTGAAGTTGTCATAAAACAAAACGGCTAGCGCTGATCCAGCCCTTTCTCCTTCAGCCATTGCGACAGCATATCCGCGACTTCGACATTGTTCCTGTCGGAAAAGGGGAAGTGCGTATTGCCCGCAAGTCCTGCCTCCGGCAGATGGACAACGGTCACATCGCCGCCATGCCGGTTCACGGTTTCCGCCCAGAGCCTTGCCATACGCAGGCTTGCACGCCAGTAATCCTGATGAGGTTCCGAAACGGGCTGTTCCGGGATATTGTCGCCGTAGTAAATAACGATGGGAATGCGCGTCAGGGCCTTGAACCGTTCCAGCGGCACAGTATCGGCCTTGAACGGCCCAAAGAAGCTGGCGTTGGGAATAGGCTCGGGAAGTTCGCCTTCGGGAAACACAAAACCGCTGCCCGGTTCGTAGGCAACTACGGCCCGCACGTGTTTGTTTTTCATGACCGTGAGCCAGCCGGGGCCTCCGCCTTGCGAATGCGTCACCAGAATGCCGGAACCGATTTTGTCGAACAATGCGGCAATCGCATCTGAAATGACGCCGGCGTCATAGGGGCCGGTGTTGGGCGTCATCTGGCGGAAAAATTGATCCAGCGCCTTATCGCCACGGGCAAACTGCGTCCGTTCAAAAAAGCCGGGCCAGACGCCGAGCCTGAACTGCCCGAACCAGAATTGCTCATCAGGCGAGGCTTCGACGGCGGCGGAAACCGTACTGCGTCCGGCGTCCCCGCGTCGGGGCTGATCAAGCAGATACACGCCGAACCCCCGACGCAAAAACATATTCTGAAAGCCTTCCCGTCCGTCCGGCGTCGTTTCCCATGTTCTGGCGGACTGCCCCGCTCCATGCAGGAAGACAAGAGGATGCTTCCGGGCATCGGCCGGAATCTGATAAAAGACGCAGGCGTGATCGCCGTGCAGGGTCTGCCCTTCAGCCTTCGGCTTCAGGGGATCATAGGGTTCCGTGGCCGGGATGACAGTACCGCCCACGGCAAAGCTCCCCTGCTCCCGAAGCGTCAAAAGCCCGGAGCCGTTCCCACCCGCCGTTACGCCCGCTGCGGAGGCCAATCCCGCTGCAAGCAACAGCCCCGCAAAAAATGCTTTCCGTTTCATGTTCGTTACTCCTTACGACTGTTCTTCCCCAAAACGGGCGGCTGTTCCCTCCAGCTTTCGGCTTCCGTGCCCTCTAGTGCCGAAGCCGTGCCCGGCATGGCGACAGCGTCGGAATCCCGCCGCTATTCCCGACTGTTTCAGGGCGTCTCTTCTTCGTTTCATGACGCGCGGGCTGGCGATGGGGCCATCGCCGCTGACTGTGGCAAAGGTCGGCGGACACTGCCCGCGTAACGGCCATGCCCGGCATAGGCCATGCCACGGCCCGGGACGCGGGAGACTCTCCGCCGAACGCTTCCACACCATACGAACCGGTATTCACGGCCATCCTTGCGCACGCCGAATTTCCCCATGTGGAGCCGCCGCCAGCCGTCACGCCCAGATCGCCCGTATGCTCAAAAATCCATGTGAGCGGCGGCCAAATCTTCGGCGGCCACAATGCTGTTCCCTTCCTCACTGGCCATGTTGTGGGGATTGCCCGCCTCCGGCATGAAAAAGCAGACAACGGGGATGTCCTTTCCGTTCAGTTTCTCCGCCCGGACTGAAACGGGCAGGGCTGCGGGAGCGAAAACACCCGGAACTGCGGCCATTCCGGCCAGTTTCAACATGTGCCTGCGGGGGATAGGTTTCTTCCGTGTGGCTTGCCCTATCGGCCCCGATAGGCTTCTTCGCTTACCTTTTCCATCCATTCCACGCTGTTGCCATCCAAATGCTCTCCAATGGCGAGGTGCGTCATGGCAACGTCAGGGGCCGCCCCGTGCCAGTGCTTGACGCCGGGGGGGCACATCACCACGTCGCCCTGTCTGATGACCTTGACGGGGCCGCCCCACTCCTGTGTCCGCCCCGTCCCGAACGTCACGATAAGCGTCTGCCCCAGAGGATGGGTATGCCAGTTGGTACGCGCGCCCGGCTCAAAGGTGACATAGGAGCCATAGGCGCGGGCGGGAGCCTGTGCCCGGAAGGCGGGATCAACACGAACCTTTCCCGTGAAATGGTCACCGGAAGCAAAGGAAGAAGGACGGGAACCGGCGGGAATGACGGTTTGCCCAAGGGATTCCCGGTCTTCGGCATAGGCCGACGCGGCGAATGCGGTTCCCGAAACAAACAAGCACGACATGAGGAAGAAGGGAAACAGCTTCATGGTTTTTCTCCGTGACGAAAGACATCCATTGGATAGGCTGCGTGCGGCGCCGCGCCCGCATTCCCCGCAGTCGACTCCCCAGAGAGAGGGGAAAAGCCCCTTGCGGCCTCGTGCGCGGCACCGCCTTGCCGTTCACCGGCGGACACGCTTACAGATTCTTGCCGTAGAACGCCTTGAGCTTGGCAACGGCCTGCTCCACATATTCAGGGACGAAATAGGTCTGGATATGCGTTGCTCCGGGAATCTTGAAGAGTTCCTTATCGTCGGTTCCCGTCGCTTTCTGGAATGCCTCCTCGGACATGTACAGCGAGTCGGCTTTTTCGCCCGCCATCAGCAGCAGCGGCACATTGATCAGCTCGATGTTGTCGGTGGCGTCCCAGCTCATCAGATCAATGAGGCTGCTGGTCGTGTAGCGGAAGGTGGAATGGGGGTGCCGGTGCGTCTTCCCGTAGTACATCATGCCTTCACGATACAGGTCGGTAGGAATCTTGCTGATGCTTTCCTCGGTAAGAGCGTCAAAATCGACGTTGCCGGAATAGCTGATCTCTCCGGTGGCGGCTTCCTTGGCCCGCGCGTCGGAAGCTTCCTTCAGGCGCGCCTGAACGGAACCGAGCTGCGTATTCATATAGCCGTTCCTTCTTACCTGCCCGGAGTTGAACATGCTCAGGGTCGCGACGGCCTTGAACCGCTTGTCCGACTTGGCCGCATTCAGCGTATAGCCGCCACCGCCGCAAATCCCAGCGCGCCGAGCCGACTGGCGTCCACGCCGGGATAGCTGCTGATGGCGTCGGCCATGCCGTGAATGTCTTCCGTGCGGTACTGGGGTTTGTCGACGTTCCGGGGCGTGCCTTCGCTGGCGCCCTGATACGAGGCGTCCGCCGCTAT
>USCL01000094.1 GCA_900553145.1 uncultured Desulfovibrio sp. | reverse complement strand
TCGGCGGTAAGGACGTCATAGCCGAAATCCCTGATCAGGGCCCCGAGGACATGGCGGATGCCGGGTTCATCATCAACGAGCAAAACGCGAACGGAAGTGTCCATGCATCATCCTTGCTTCAGGAAAGAGGTTCCGGTTGCGGGGCGGGGGTGCCTCCGTCCCTGCCCCCATCGGCGGGCGTCTGTGAGGGGAGATCGCCGCGGCGGGTGATCGGGAGCCGGATTTCAAAGACCGCCCCGCCTTCGTCGCGGTTCCGGGCGGAGATGGAGCCGCCGAAATCCTTGACCAGCCCGTAGATGATGGAAAGGCCCAGCCCGGTCCCCTTGCCGACGGGTTTGGTGGTGAAGAACGGCTCGAAAATCTTGTTCAGCAGATGGCCGGGGATGCCGGTCCCGGTGTCCCAGACGGACAGCAGCACCGTATTGCCGTCCGCCGCCGTGGAGACGCCGATGGCGGCGGGCCGCTCGGGGGCGTTTTTGACGCGCTCCTCCACGGCGTCCCGGGCGTTGAGGATGAGGTTGACGATCACCTGCTCCAGACGGTTGGGGATGGCGAGGACGGGCGGCAGGGACGGGGCGAGCGAGGTTTCCAGCGTGACGCCGTGGACCACGAGCTGGCGGCCGAACAGATCGCAGGCCTGCGCCACGACGGCGTTGACGTCCGTATCCAGCAGCGTGAGATCGGATTTGCGGCCGAAAGCGCGCATGTGGTTGATGATGTCGCTGGCGCGGTCGACCTGCCCGCTGATTTCCACGGACAGCTCGGAGAGGGTTTCCGGGTCGATGGGTTCGCTGCGGCGGGTCTTGCGCAGGAAATAGCTCGCCGCGCCCTTGATGACGGTGAGCGGCTGGTTGAGCTCGTGGGCCACGCCGGTCGCCATTTCGCCGAGCGTCGCCATCTTTCCGGCCTGAATGAATTTCTGCTCCATCTCGATGCGTTCGGTGACGTCCGTGGCGCAGAGGATACGGACGCGGCGGTTTTCGATCATGGCCGAGGCGGAACGGATGTCCACGCGCAGGGGCGTGCCGTCGGCCCTGATGTTCGTCACGCCGGAAAAGACGGTGAAGGCCCGCAGCTGCGAGGCGTACTGGTCGCGTTCCTCGGGCAGGAACAGATCGAGGATGCTGCGCCCGATCAATTCGTTCTCCCGCCGGCGTCCGTACATCTTGACGGAGGCGGGGTTGCAGTCGAGGATGGTGAGCCCGGCGGCGTCGAGCAGGAAGACGGCGTTGGGGATGCTGTCGAAAATGGCCTTGTGGGTGCGCTCGGACGCCTGCAGCTGGTGCTGGAGGGTATGGATGAGCGTCATGTCGATGCTCATTTCCATGACCGAGGACACGTTGCCGTCCCTGTCGAACAGGGGGACGGTCTGCACGAACCAGTAATCCCGCGTCCCGTCAGGGTTGACGCGGCTTTCCTGGTTGCACTGGACGGCCCCTTCCTCCCACGTGCGCTGGACCGAGCATTCGGGGCAGGGGCTGTTCCGGCCCTTGTAGATTTCGTAGCAGGTCTTGCCCGGCTGCGGGGCGTAGCGGACGGCGAAGCTGTGGTTCCAGCGCAGGAGGCGGTATTCGCGGTCCTGCACGGAAATGCCGCAGGGGACCATGTCGAACAGCCGCTGGAAGTCGTCCTTCCGGCGGCGCATTTCTTCGAGGTGGTGCTGGTTGCGGATGCTGAATTCGACGATGGCCCGCGCAAGCTGGCCGAATTCGTCGTCGCGGCGGGCGTCGTCGAGGGTGACCGCCTGCCCTTCGCGCATGGCCTGCATGCTGGCGATCATGCGTCCGATCGGCAGGCGCACCTCGTACCAGTAGAGGGCCACCGAGACGGCGCAGAGGAGCAGGGTGACGGAAGGCAGGATAACCCACAGCCATTCGTAGGGCATCAGCCAGAGGACGGCCCCCACCCCGGCGAGAAACAGCAGCGCCGTCATGGTGATGGTCTTGACCATGAGGCGGTAGGCTCCGAATCGGCTGTGCATCGTCAACCCCGGTTTCCGGCGGTTCGCGGGGAACCGCCGGAACGGAAACGGTTATTCCCCGTCCATGGCCTTGCGGGTGGCGTCCTTGGATTCGAGCACCCGGTTGACGATGGAGAGCAGTTCTTCGGGATCGAAGGGCTTCTGGAGGGTGGCCACGGCGTTGCGGATGGCGAGGTGGATGCCCTGAAGGCCGCTGATCACGATGACGGGCGTGTCCCGGAATTCGGGGTTCATGGTCATCTTGCGGTAAAAGCGCGGGCCCCATTCGTCGGGCATTTCCATGTCCAGCGTGACGAGATCGGGCTTCTCGGCCTCAAGGACGGAAAGGGCTTCCTCGACGCTGGAGGCGGAACAGGTCGCATAGCCGTTGTCCGAAAGGACTTCGGTGATGTACTTGACGATATACGGGTCGTCGTCGATGGTCAGGATCTTCTTGGGCATGGGACTTCTCCTTGCGTGCGGATCAGGCGGTGGTTGGTTCGGAAACGAGCCGGTTGACGACCTCGAGCAGGGCTTCCGGCGTACACGGTTTTTCAAGGCAGGCCGCGGGAGCGGGAAGCGGGCCCTGCGTCAGGCCGAGCGCGGCGAGCGCATGTTCCCGGACGGGGATCGGCACGGCGGACAGCATGACCACGGGGATGCGTTTCCAGTCCTCGTCGCGGCAGACGGCTCCGTAGAAGGTCAGGCCGCTTTGCTCGGGCATCATGACGTCCAGCGTGATGACGTCCGGCCTCCATGAGCGGAGCACGTCCAGCGCCTCCATCCCGTTGCGGGCCATCTTTACGGCGAACCCGGCCTTCTCGAGGAGCACCCTGAGAAAGTACCGGAAATGGACCTCGTCATCAACGACGAGAGCACGCCTGCCGTCCATGTCACCGGGCCTCGGGGCGGGTCACGCTGGCGACGGGGCAGGCGGAGCGCAGCACGACCTGCTCCACCGTGGAGCCGATGTCCGCGTCGTCGTCGGGCAGATCCGCGGAGTGGTGGGCCATGACGATGAGATCGGCCTCATTCTCACGGGCGACCTTGAGGATTTCGACGTAAGGCGTGCCTTCGCGCACGATGACATCGACATTGGCGAAGCCGTCGAGCTTGGACAGGTACAGCTTCTCGATCTTTTCGCGCATCTGTTCGGCATTGCGCTCGATTTCGGACTGGTCCATCGTCATGCCCTGAAGGGGGGTGATGTCGACGGCGTGCGTGATGTACAGCTTGGCGTTCAGCTGGCGGGCCGTATTGAGCGCGAAGCGGAACGCGTGGTTGGCGGCTTCGCTGAAGTCGGTGCAGAAGACGATGTTTGAAAACAGGTGCCAGCAGGTCGTGCAGGGGCGGTTGACGATGAGCACCGGGCAGGGGGCCTTTTTCGCCACGGCGCGCACCGTGTTGCCCACGATGGAGCGCATGCGGGCGGCGTTGGGGTCCCCGGCGGCGCTGCTCGCGCCCATGACGATGAGATCGGGCTTGATCTGGCGGGCGTAGCGCAAAATTTCGGTGGAGGGCATGCCCACGCTCAGTTCCATGCGGAAGGGGCGGGTACAGGCTTCGATCTGATAGGCATAGGCCGTGTTGAGTTCTTCGCGCACCATCTCCTGATACGCCTCATCCGGCTGCTCGAGGCTGCCGCTGCGGGTATCGGTGACGTTGGTGGCGAACCCCCGGGAGGGGACGCCGCAGCAATGGTAGAGCGTCAGTTCCGCCTGCTGCTTTTCCGCCAATCCAAAAGCCAGTTTCGCGGCGTTGTCGCTGCCGGCCGTTCCCGAACTCGCAAACAGGATGTTCTTGAACAACATCTCGCTACTCCTTGAGATTACAGGTGAGTGAGCCGCCTTGGAACCCCAGTTCCCAGCCCATGCCCTCCAACAGATCAAACAATGTGAAGCTGGTTTCCGCATCCAGTGTGGTCGCGGTCTCGCCGAGCAGGACATGCCGGGCCGTCCCCGTTTCAAGGGGGGTATCCAGCATGTCCCGCAGGCGGAAAAAGCGCAGTTCCGGCAGATCGTCGCCGACGCCTTCGACGGCGAGGTAGACATCCACGCGGGGCGTGCCGGGAAATCCCGTCAGTTCCACGCGCTTGCCGAGGCGCAGGGCTTCAAGGCCGGGATAGCGGCAGCCGGAGGAGGGGCAGGCCTCGGCTTCGGCGAGGGCGTCGCCAAGGCCGGGAACCAGTTCCTGCGCCAGCGGGTTCCGCTTGAGCAGCCTGAAGAACGAGCGCAGCGTGACGTCGCCGTCAAGTTCGAGCCTCATCCGGAGAAGCCCGGCGAACCGGGCCCCGGATGAAAGCGTCCCGTCGGCATGCAGCCGGATGGCGTCCATAGCTCGGCCCTACTTGTGGCAGGCGCCGCAGGTGGTCGGGCCTTTGTTCTGGGCCGTGTGGCATTCGATGCAGTTCTTGTGGTAGGCACGCATGAGCGGCGTGCGTCCGCTGGGCATGCTGACCTTGTGGCATTCGGAACAGGGCTGATCTTCCGAGCTCAGCTCGGGGTCGATGACGCCGTTCTCGCCGCCGTGGTGGCAGACGATACAGTCTTCGATCTTGGCGCGCTCGTTGTGGTTGTCATGATCAAAGGTGACGGCGGGGCGGCGGTGGGTCTTGAACTCTTCCGATTTCAGGGTCAGCGCGTGGGCCGTCCCGACGAGGCCAAGCAGCAACGTGACGGCGAGGCCGGCGCGGGCAAGGGCGTGCAGGGGCATAGTTCACTCCAGTGATTCACGGAGGCGGCGCCTCCAAAAGCGGTGTACGGGGTCCGGAGCGCTGCGGGGGCCCTCCCGTTACAGGGAAGGCGGGGAGGGCTCCCCGCGGGCTGACTATACTTCGGGCTTTTCCATCAGTTCATAGATGAGGTCGCCGATGAACTTGGTGTGCATGCCGAGCTTGTAGTGCTTGATGATGTCTTCCAGACCGCCGTGGCAGTTGTGGCAAGGGGCGACCACGGTGTGGACTCCGGTGTTGCGGAGCTGATCGGCCTTGACCCGGTTGCCTTCCATGCGCACGCTCTTGAAGGGCGGGCCGCAGTTGATGATCCCGCCGCCCGCGCTGCAGCAGAAGTTGTGCTCGCGGTTGGGGGTCATTTCCGTCACGTTGGCACAGAGGAAGTGTACCACGTCGCGCAGCTTGTCGGCAAGGCCGCGGCCGCGGATGGTGTTGCAGGGGTCGTGGATGGTGACCGGATCTTCGAACTGGTGCGTGATCTTGATCTTGCCCTCGTTGATGAGCTCCCAATAGAACTCGATGGCATGGACCACCGGGACAGGGGAATCCTTCCAGCCGAGCCAGCGGTTGCCCTGATCGTACACGGAGCGGAAGGCGTGCCCGCATTCGCCCATGACGATGCGCTTGACGCGCAGCTTCTGGGCCAGCTCGAAGTGGGCGCGCTTGATGCGGCCCATCATTTCGTAGTCGCCCGTGAACATGCACATGTCGCTGTTGTCCCAGCCGGGCCGGGAGGGCATGGTCCAGTCGCTGCCCGCCTGATGGAAGATCGCGGCGGCCTGATAGATGAGCTGCGTGCGGAACTTCGGCTCGGGCGCGATGACCGAGTACATGAAGTCGGCGCCTTCCTTGTCGAGCGGGATGCGGATGCCGGGGAATTCCTCGCGGGCTTCCTCTTCCTGCCAGACGAGGCTGTCGATCCATTCGTCCTCGCGCACCCACATCTGGTTGAACGTGGCGGAATGGCTGTTGGCGGTGTCCTGAATGAAGGTCGGGGTGATGCCGAGCTTGTTGCAGATGCGCCGCACGAGGCTCAGCAGGTAGGCGATGTCCACGCCCACGGGACAGTAGTGGATGCAGCGGCGGCACATGTTGCATTCGGTATGCGCGATCTGCGCGATGCCCCGCATCTGTTCGGCGTTGAGCTTCCCGCTCTCGCGGACCATCTTGAAGATGGTCTTGTCGAGCTTGGCGACGGGCGTGTAGGACGCGTCGTCCGGGTGGGAAAGGCTGAAGTGGCAGGCCTTGGCGCAGGCGCCGCAGCGCATGCAGGTCTGTTCGTATACCTTGACTCGCGCGCCGACCTCGCCTTTAAGCACGTCGCGGATCACTTTGGTGATGCGCTCCGGCGTGGCAAGCTGCATGCCGCGCGTCAGGTTGGCGTCTTCGATTAAGCGTTTTTCAATACCCATCGTGTGCCTCCAAAATTACCAGTCGCAGGTACGCCGGACGCCGATGGATTCGGAACCCATATAGGCGCGGGTGAAGGGAATCAGAATGGCGTGGCTCAGGCGCGTGAAGGGCAGGCAGATGAGGATCGCCTCGCCGAACAGCACGTGGAGCAGAGCCATGAAGCTTTCGCTTCCGAACCCGTGCGCGGAGGCAAAGCCGGTCACCATAACGCCGGTGACGAGCAGCAGGGAAAACCAATCGGCCTGTCGGGTCACGTAGCTCGACGCCGGGACTGCCAGTCGGCGCCAGCCGAGGACCAGACAGGCCAGAATGGTAGCTAGGGTGACGGCGTCCATGAAGCCGTCGGGCAGGGAAGGAAGGGAAAAACCGAAATTGTAGTCCCACATGACGTTGTGGGCCGAGTAGAACAGCACGGCGAGCAGGATGCCGATGTGCAGCACGAAGTTCGCCACGGTCAGCAGCGGGTTTTCGCGCCAGCCGCAGGTGGAGAAGGGCAGCGTCCAGCGGATGATCGAGGTCAGCGAGTCTTTCCAGTTCATATAGGCGAGGGCCGAGGCGTCACGCTGGCGGGCGAGGCGTCCGAGCGACCACAGCCGCCAGATCATCCCGCCGATGCACACCGTGAAGGCGATCCATGCCAGCGGGCCTACCGCAAAATTGTACAGGGCATTCATGATGAGTTCCTTGTTGCAGTTGGATGCCTAGAGCCGCACGGTGTGGCGGGAGAACTCGCCGTCCTTGAGGGAACAGAACAGCAGAACGGTGCCGTCCGGGCTGAACGTGGGGTTCCACACGCCGTCGAGGTTTTCGATCACGGCATTGCCGTCGACATACAGGGCGAACTTGCCGTCGCGGCGGACCTTGGCGGCGGCGCGATCCCCGGCGGGGGAGAACACGGCGGGCCATGCCATATCAAAGGCGTCGTCCCATACCCTGCCGTCCACGGCGATCTGGAACCGGCTGTTGTTCTGGCTGCCGAGGGCGGCGGCGTGCCTGCCGTCGGGGGACAGGACGAGGTCCGTCACGGACGGGAAGCGGCATTTCCACGGCGTGGCGTTGCAGGCCACGGTGAAGGCGCCGTAGGAAGGCGCGGCGATGGCCCAGATGTATTCGCCGTCGGTGGCGGCGGCCTGCGGCGACCAGCACTGCGCGAACATAGGCTTCCAGAAGAGGGAACCGTTGCGGGCGAGGCCCCACTTGCCTTCCTTGCGGATAGGCGCGATGACGTCGCCGGACTTGGGCTCAAAAACGGGCTCCCACGCGCAGGGGTAGGTTTCGCTCCAGCGCTGGCCGTTGATGGAAACGGTATATTCGTACGGCGTGACGCGCACGGTGCTGGCGACCCGGTGGCCTTCCCTGTCGAAACAGGGAGACCACGCGTTCAGGTAGCATTCTTCCCATGCCTCGCCGTCGACGGCGACCGTATAGATACCCTTGCGGAAACCTTCCAGATCGGCTTGGCCGAGCCCGGCGGTCTGGACGATCGCGGCGGTTTTGCCGGTTTCCGAAAGGATGAAATCGGTGGCGGCGGTATACAGCTGTTCCCACGGCGCGCCGTTGACCAGCATGCCGTATTCCATGCCGGTCTGCATGGGCACGGCGATGGTCCCGGACTGGTTGAACCGGGTTCCCCATAAATAGTCGGCGTGTTCTTCGCTTTCCGCGTCGTCGACCACAATGGCCCACTCGCCGTCGCTCTGAGACAGAGCCGTCAGCCGCCCGTCAGGGGCGAACTGGCAGTTATACATCTTGTCGGTGCGCGTTTCCCACAACGCACCGTTCAAGCGTACGGTAAAAGTGCCGTCTTCGAGGGCAGAAACCGCCGCGAACGATTCGCAGTCCGGAGAAATCTGCCATTCCTCCTGCCATGCCGTTTCGGGCAACATCTCCGTTTCCCCGAGCTTTCTGACAGAAGGTTCCCAATCATACCGTTTCTGATCTTCCATACAGTCCCCCACTGGGTGTGAAGCTACTTTTGGGCAGAAGCATACCGTGAAATCACGTTCTGTAAAGCCGTTCCGCTCCGGACGGGTATTACCCCGCCCTCGGGGAAGTTCTTGTACCAAAAAGAACAGCCCTGTTTTCTCGGCTTCAAAGGAAAAACGTGAAGAAGGGGAAAAACGCCGTATTAGAGGCGCACGGAATGCCGCCGTTTCTTGTTTCCCATACCAAAATCCGATATAATTGCCTGAAAAGACTTTTGTTCTTTTTTGGGTAAACGAGCCCCAAAACGGCGGATAATTTGTGAAAAGGCCGGATTGAAGTTACGGGACGGCAACAGAAAAAAAGAGTCAAAAAAATTGTATGCGGACAAAAAGGGGGAAAACAGTTTTGAAAACACGCGGTTGCTTAAAAAGAAACCGCGAAGCGAGGAAAAATCAAAAAAAGTTTTTGCCCGGATACCATGCTCTTGTTCCATAAAAAGAGAGTAGTCTTTTATGGCGGATAGTGAATCTTCTTTATTAAGAACGATTTCTAAGAACTGGCATGGCCCGGAACAGGCTCTTTCGGCGCCCCGGCAGGAAGGATGCGGCCCGCTCCGGGCAGGCCTGCGTGGAGGATGCCGGACAGGGCCGCTTGAAAGTTCGCCGGGCGTTTGCCATAGTTCCGCCAGCGTTGCGCGGCTCGGAAAGACGTGGCGAAGCCGATCCGTCCGGGGCGGTTCATACGGGGAGCGGACTGGATTGCAGGGGGCCGGCGTGCCCGGAACCGGTGGTGCGCCGCCGGGGGCTGGTGAGCGAAAAACGGCCTGATGCCGTTGCCGGTGGATAGCCGCCGCCTGCGGAAACGTGAGCCGTTTTGGGGAAAAGAACGGTTTCGCGGTGAGCGCGCGGCAGGATGGTGCGGCTCTGTGGGAAGAGGACGGCATGCGGCGGACGCCGCGCCCCGCGCTGAAGGGGCGGTTCCGTTTGCACTGGCCGCGCCTCTGAAAACCGCCGTCCTGATTTCTTCGGCATTTCGGGGGACGGCGACGGCGGGCCGGGCAAGGAACTGATGGGCAGTTTCCTTGCCATCCTGCCGGATCTGGGTGATTCCGCTCTGGCGGATCATCCTGTTGAGCGGCGGGGCAGGCTTGCGGCGCAACCGGGCAAGGCGTTGGATCTCTTGAAGTCCCTGAAGCCTCTGGCGCATCCGTCTCGTTCAGGAATTGCCTGTCCTTTGCGGCCTGCCGGACGCCGAGCAGAAGGGCGAAACGGCCAATATGCTGGATGCCGTGCCCAATTGGGGGGATTGCGGAAAAGATCATCCGCCCGTAGCGTGCCCGGTTCCGGCTCTCTCCGGCGGCAGGCCGGTGGGGCTGAGGGGCTTTCGCGGAATGCCGCACAAAAGAAAGGTTCTTTGGGAGTGCCGCAGCCGGCGCATGGGGGGAAGGTTTATCTGGCGATTGCGGCGTCTTCCCGGCTATTCCCTTGGTTGGGCACGGCTGCCGGAAAATCATAGATCCGCTTGAACGACGGTGTTTCCTTTGAAGCCGGCCCGCGCTTTTGCGGCGGTGCCGTATCGGTTGCGGCTTACGGAAGGGAACCCGAAAAAGGAGTTGTCCATGAAACGTGTCCTGATGCTGGGCCTGCTGGCCCTGACCCTGCTGTGTGGCTCCGCATTCGCCAAAACGGGCGAAGGTATGACGATCTGGTTCGATACGGGCGGTTCCGTAGGGGACGGCTATGGGACCATCGTTCAGAATGGGGCCAAGGCCGCAGCCGCCGACATGGGCTGCGAACTGCGCCTGCTGTATTCCGACTGGAATCCTGAAACCATGCTCACGCATTTCCGCAATGCCGTAGCCGCGCGTCCCGACGGCATCGTCGTCATGGGGCACCCCGGCGACGCCGCATTCGGGCCGCTGGTCGACGCGGCGGTCAAGCAGGGCATCGTCGTGACCTCGATCGACACCGCTTTGCCGGAAACGCAGGCCCGCCACCGCGCCAAGGGCTTCGGCTATGTCGGCACGGACAACTATACGCAGGGCAAGGCCCTTGCCGAGGAAGTGCTGCGGCGTACAAGCCTGAAAAAAGGCGACCGGGCTTTTGTCTGGGGGCTGAAGCGCATCCCCGATCGCGGACGGCGCGCGCAGGCCATCGTCGAGATGCTGGAACAGGCGGGCGTGACCGTGGACTATCAGGAAATCACCCCTGAAATCGACAAGGACCCCGTGCTCGGCGCGCCGGTGGTGGCGGGACAGCTTGGGCGTCATCCCGACACCAAGGTCATCATCGTGGATCACGGCTCCCTGACCGCGCAGATGGGCAATCACCTCAAAAATGCGGGCATCAAGCCGAACACGGTGTACGTAGCCGGATTCTCGCTGTCCCCGGCGACGGCGGCGGCCATTGAAAACGGGTATGTCCAGCTCGTTTCCGAAGCGCAGCCGTATGTGATGGGCTACTTCGGCGTCGTGCAGACCGTGCTGAGCAAAAAGTACGGCTTTACCGGGTTCAGCATCGATACGGGCGGCGGCATCGTCGACGCTACGACTATCGGCGCGGTGTCCGGCTTTGCCAAGCAGGGATTGCGGTAGAGAGAAACCGCGGGGAGGGAGAGGGCCTCTTTCTGCAAAAGCCTCCTCTCCCTTCCCGCGAACCCGGAACCCTCTCCTCCCCGACGTTTTCGGCTTTATGGTATCCCCCTTGCCGTTTTTCAGTTCGATGAAGGACGGGCGGTAAGGAAATGGTTTCAGGCGAAGGGCGGGGAAAACCTTCCCCCTGCGGGATGACGGCCCGCTTTCAACTCAACGGGATGGATCATGCTGCTCAGTGTAAGAGGGATGCGGAAGTCGTTCGGCGCGGTGGCGGCGTTGCGCCACGCCGATCTGGAGATGGCGGAAGGGGAGGTCGTGGCCCTGCTTGGAGACAACGGCGCGGGCAAGTCCACGTTCGTCCGTCTGCTTTCCGGGGCCGGGCGTCCCGACGGCGGCGAATTTCGGTTCGGCGGGTGTCCCGTTGATCTGGCGAAATACAGCGTCCGCAAGGCCCGGGACATGGGCATCGAGACGGTGCATCAGGATCGCTGCCTGTGCGAAGGGCAGTCGCTCTGGAGGAATATGTTCGTGGGACGCCATTTGCGGACACGCTGGGGATTCATCGACATCGCCGCCGAACGCGAGGCGACCCGGGTGATGCTGGGGGAGTGGCTCGGGCTCGGCGGGGCGGGGCTCGACCCCGACGCCGATGTGGGGGTGCTCTCCGGGGGCGAGCGGCAGGCGCTGGCGATCGGGCGGGCCATGTATTTCGGGGCCCGGCTCGTCATTCTGGACGAACCCACCACGGCCCTTTCCCTGAAAGAGGTGAACCGCGTTCTGGAATTCATCCAGACGCTGCGGGACAAGGGGCGTTCCGTGCTGCTGGTGTCCCATCATGTGCATCAGGCCTATGATGTGGCGGATCGGTTTTTGTTTATGGATAAGGGCAGGACGGTCGGAGAGGTGCGGCGGGCGGAGACGTCCCCGGCGGATCTGACGGGGCGGCTGCTGTCCCTTGCCGAAGGGGGGCTGGCGTAATGGGCGGACGCGTCCGGCGGGCATTGCCCGCGAGCACCCGCAACCAGCTTTGGCTGACGGGGTTGTTTCTGGGGCTGCTCGGGCTGTTCATGCTGACGGGCGCACGGGCGTTTTTGGCGTGGCCCATGTATGAGAGCCTGCTTTCGACCTTGCCCCTGTACGGATTTCTGGCGCTCGGGCTCACGCTGGTGGTCGCGGCGGGGGAGATGGACTTGTGTTTCCCCTCCACGCTGGCGGTGGCGGGGTTCGGTTTCGCGCTTACGGCGATGCATACGGGGCAGGTTTGGCTCGGTGTCGCCGTCGCCGTCTTGATCGGTTTGGGGATCGGCTTCTGCAACGGTTTTCTGGTCGCTTATATCGGAGTGCCGTCGATCATTGCGACCATCGGGACGCAGTTTTTCTGGCGCGGCGCGGTGATGCTGCTGAGCCAAGGGCTGGCCCTCGGGCTGGCGGATCTGGTGGAGAGCCCCACCCGCACTGTGCTGGTCGGGAGGCTCGGGGGCTTCCTGCCCATGCAGTCGCTCTGGCTGGTCTTGATGGCGCTTGCCCTCTGGCTCCTTTTGAACCGCCACCCCCTCGGCGACGCCATCCGGTTCACCGGCGAACAGGCGGATATCGCCTCCCGGCTCGGCATCAACGTCCCGGCGTCCCGGCT
>USCL01000093.1 GCA_900553145.1 uncultured Desulfovibrio sp. | reverse complement strand
GCCCGCCCCGCCCCGGTGGTCCGGGTGGCCGTGCGTGTACAGGATGGTCTTGACCGGCTTCCCGGTCTTGTCCCTGATGATATCCAGCAGCTTTTGCCCCCGTTCCAGCGTATCGAGCGTGTCGACGAGGATGACGCTGGTGCGGCCATCAATAATGATGGCGTTGCTGTGGCCGACGCCGAGGACATGCCAGATGCCGGGCACGATGGGAGTTATCGTTTCTTTATAGGATTTTTCCGTAAATGCGGTCAGTTCCAAGGCTCCGTTTGGCTTCAACATATCCTTCACGCTCCTTTCGGGTTTGACGCGTCTTGTTCCGCCCATATGGGCGTTCCTATCGTCGTACAGGATGCCGCCGGGGAATTCAACGAGCTTTCCGCCAGCCATTCTGTACTACAGCCAACGTTCGCCTTTCCCACTCAAGATCCATAAAGGATGAGCATGCCAACGTAAGAATGCCATGCGACCCCATGCCACTGGAATATCTAAATGCCTCCTGTATTGCCCCATACTGCGCGGTGCAGTTTGGGGTAACGGTGCCAGTCCAAGCGGAGATGTCGCCCCCAAAACGTCACAACACCTTTGTATTATAGCATCATAGGCAATACTGTCAGATATACTATGAAACATTGGCGGACGGGAAGTTGAGCATTTCATTTTTCACCTATAGATAATTTCATCTATAGGTGAAAAACAAGTAAAAGGTAATGGCTATGGATGTTATATGAACAAATCCAAATCCCAAGCCTTCGGTCCCGTCCTCAGGCAATTCCGAAACGAGCGGAAACTCACGCAGGAAGAGCTGGCGGAAAAAGCGGGCGTGGTTACGTCCTACATCAGTATGTTGGAGAGCAGCCAAAAATTCCCCAATCTGGAAATGCTGTTCGTTTTGGCGGAAGCGCTTGGCATGTCCCCTTCCGAACTTGTCGCCGCGATGGAAAACGCGTTGACGGCGGCCTCTTCAAAAACTCGCCGGGCATAGGCGTGAGCGGCGGCTCAAGAAAGCCGACGCCGGGAAATGGCATGGCCGCGCCTGTTGGCATATGCGCGCCCTTTCCCCGGAAACCTCACGGCCCCCGCAAGGCGGGCGGGCAGTTCACCCATACATCTCTCCCCGACCAGTCAGAACCCAAGAGGGATTGGGCGGTTCTTCCTCAAGACCAAAAGCGCCGCCACCGGATGGGAATGATTGTTTCGCCGCATCACATCAGAAAGACAGGTTGCCCCCCGGCCCAACCGCCGAGTCCTTCACCGTTGCGGCCCCTACGCCCTTCCCGTCCGTGTTGGCGCAACCTCATCCTTGTAATGGCGACAATCCGCTGGCGGATCGATAGAGCCTGCCCACGGAAACCTTCGGCCATACGCTGCGAGCGGCTCCTCCGAGAGCCCGCGAGGGTACGGACACGTAGAGGGGGAACATGAAAAAGAAAAGCGGGAGCATCGCAAAACAGGCGAAGCCCCTGATCCTCAGGCGCTACAGGGACGCCACCGGGCTGTCCCCGCAACAGCTTGCGGACTTCGCCGACGTCAGCAAGGGTTTCATTTCCGCGCGCCTGAGGGCGGGCGCAGCGTCCCCAATGTGGGTATGCTGATCACGCTTGCGAAGGCGTGCGGCGTCCGCCCCGGGGAGATACCGGACGCCGTTGCGGACGAGGCGGAAAAAGCGCCGCCACGATGAAGGCCCCTTCTCAGGTCCGGCCTCGGACGGCGCTCTCGATAGATCTGGCAAACCGCATTGACGCGCGACAGCGGGAACAATGGAGAGGCCGCCCCCTTTCGGAAAGGCTTTCCGTTCCTCCCGGCTGGCGTCCGCTGACGGCCCGTTGCCGCCATCCGGCCCGGCGTCTCCAATTCTCCCGAGAAGCGGCGAGGCCGTGCGCACAGCCGGGCCCGCAGCCAAGAGTTCCGCCCCCTGCGGAGGGAATGGCGTCTCGAAACCTCGCGCGCCGAAGCGTTTCTTCGATTTCCGCCACCTGCGGAGAAAATGGCAATCCCTAAGCGCGGGCGGGCCGCCCGAACAGTACCGGGGCCACCGCGAACACAGAGACAACCGCCATCAGCACATAAATATATTCCGCAGAGAACGCCGAAGCGATGAACCCGAACAGCAGCGGCGTCAAGATATTGGTGGAACCGCGCGCGAACGTATTGACGGCGAACAGGTCGTCGTAGGCTTGCGGGTCCGTCACCGGTTCCACAAGCAACGTCTGGAGGACGGGGACGGTCCCCTTGGTGACGATGCCGAGCAGGATGGAAGCAGCGATGATCACGGGCAACCCCTGTGCCGTTACCAGCACAGCCAGCAAGGCGGACATGAGCAGTTTGGACGTGATGAAGACCTTGCGGGGACCGAAAACGCCCACCAGCCGCCCGCAGGCCATTTTCCCCACGAAGCAGCCCACGGTAAAGGCCAACGCGAAACTGCCGATGACCTTGGGGTCCATGCCCTTGGCGAACAGCAGGAACGGCAGGAAGGCAAAAATCTGATCGCCGCTGAACCCGTCCAGAATGTTCGCGGCGACCGTGGACGCCGTATGGCGATCCCGCAGGAGCGACAGGGGCGGCAGCAGGGATTGCGGCTTCCTGCATCCCTCGCGGGGCGAACCGCCGGCGTCCCCTTCCCGCATCCACATCCACAGCAAATACAGCGTGATGCCGCAGGAAACCGCCCCGAACAAGGCACAGACGATCCGCCAGCCGGGGATTCCGGCAAAGCTCCAAGCCGCGAGGAACCCGGCAAAGGCGGTAATCGGGATACGGCCTATGTCGCCTATAGCCGTAAAGTCCCCCAGCACCTTGCCGAGCATGGCCCGCTCGGTGCGCGCCGTGAGGTAGGAAAACGCCGCGTTGTGGAACACGCCATAGCCCACCATGGCGATGACGAAGAAAAAGCCTGAAAACCAAATGTGTTGTGAGAACGTATTGGCCGTATATCCTACGCCGTACGCGCCGGTGATCAGGCACAGCGTACGCAAAAAGCCGAACCGCTGCGAACAGCCCTTCGTGCCCAGCCCCGCCAGCGTGCCCAGCAGAGCCGCAATCGACAGGATAACCCCCGCGTCCTTCTCCTGCGCGCCGAACGCAATAATCATAAACGACAACAAAATGGGCACGCTGTCATACAGCCCGTCCACCATCACATGGAAAACCTGCAGCAGCGCGGTGGTCCGGTCCGCAAAAAAACGCATGTCGAGCTCCTTGCCGGTTGGAAACATTCCGCCTTTCAGCGAGTCGCGTACTGTTCGGGAATATATTCTGACGGCCCGGACGGGATGGGCCGGGTGGAGTATGAAAGGCGTGCCTGTCGGGAGCGCATTCTAACTATAACGCGGTTGGAGTGGATGTCCACCGCCTCCCCTGAAAAAGGGAAAACATGCGGGGCTCCAGACGAACGATTCCCGGACGCCTTCGGGCATCCGGGAATCGGACAGGAACTGTTGGAACCGGGAAAACGCAGCGGGGCCGCCTCCCCCGCAAGGCCCGCAGGAATGGGGGCGTTCAGGCCCGACCCGGCCCAAGCCCGGATTCCGGGCAAGCCGCCTTCCCCTTGCTAACGATCCGCGCGGCCCTCCTCCCCGGCAAGAAGCCCGGCGAACCCGGCGGCGGGCATCGGGCGGGAGAACACGTAGCCTTGGATGATGTCGCACCCCGTCGTTTCCAGAAACGCCACCTGCTCATGCGTCTCGACGCCTTCGGCCACCGTGGCCATCTTGAGTTCCGCGGCCATGCGCATGATGTTCCGGATGACGATCTTGGCCCGCTCGTCGTCTTCGGCCGTGTGGAAAAACAGGCCGTCGAGCTTGAGCACGCCCACAGGCAACGCCTTAAGCACGTTGAGCGAGGAATACCCCGCCCCAAAGTCGTCAATGGAGCATTCTATCCCCGCACGGCGCAATTCGCGCACGGAGCTGCTCAACAGTTCCACGTTCTCGAAGAAGATGCTCTCGGTGAACTCGAGTTCCACCAAGCCGTCGGGGATGGCGTACCGGGACTTTATCTTGATGTACCTCTCGACGAAATCCGGCGTATAGAACTGCATGCGCGACACGTTGACCGAAAGGGGGCAAGGCTCAAGCCCGGCGTCGAGCCACTGGCGCAACAGGCCGCAGACGGATTCGAACATGAACTGATCAAGCTTGATGATGAAGCCGTTCTTCTCGAAAAGGGGGATGAACTCGCCGGGGGAAAGGAACCCCTGATCCGGGCTTTTCCACCGCACCAGCGCCTCCCCGCCCGCGAGCCTTCTGCTCTTGATCCAGTATTTCGGCTGGATGTAGACAAGGAACTCCCCGTCGGCAAGGGCTTTTTCCATGCGCATTTCCAGTTCTTTTTCCCGCAGCAGCCTGTCGCGCATGGTGTGGTCATAAAAATTCCACTGGGGCGCGCCCTTCATCTTGATCGCCTTCAAGGCCATGTTGGCGCGATCCAGCAGCGAATTGATGTCCGAAGCGTCGCTGTCCTCCACGCAACAGATGCCGGAACGCAGCTCCAGCTGGTAATGCTGCCCCCGGGAAGCCAAAAACGCGTTGATCGCCCGGGAATACGCCCCGCAGTACGCCTCCAGCTCCTCCTTCTCCCCGTAGGGGAACAGCACCAGAAACGCATCGGCCAGCATGCGCGCGATGATCACCGGGCGGGGCGCCTCGCGCTCCAATATCCGCGCAAAGGCCTTCAGCAGCGCATCCCCTTCCGAATACCCCATGACATCGTTGAATATCTTGAAATTGAGCACGTTGATGGACAGGAGCGCACAACGGAGCCCGCCCGGCTCCTGAAGCATCCCTTCGCCGTCCAGCCTGAATTTCGTGAAGTTCCGCACCCCCGTGAGCTTATCCGTATACGCGAGGGCGTGTATTTCTTTCTGATAGCCCCGCGTTATGCGCAGGTAAATGAGGAAACTCATCAGGAAGCCCATGAAAATCAGGAAACAGATGAACAACGTTTTCTGGATGATGGAGTTCGCTTCCCGCATGATCTCCGTATTGGGGACGATGGAGACGACGTACCAGCCCGCCATCTCCGGCATGGGGACGTAACAGAAGACATACTCCTTATGCTTGTCACTGAACACGGCCACGCCGGTTTTGCCGTTTCTCAAGGAGTTGCGGAACGATTCCACGATATCGGGGTTGTTTTCCTTCCCCCCGACAAGCTCGAACAGGTTGGAAAAGGTCTTATTGCTGGCGGGATGGACCGAGCGCATGGCGATGTTGCCGTCCGGGGCCACCACGTAGGAAAAGCCCGTATTGTTATAGAAGGACATGCCATAAGCGATATACAGGGTCTCGACGTTATACCCCTTGAACAGATAGGCCTCCCGCCCGTCGGAAAACCGCACAGCCACATAGATGGTGAATGTCCTCCGCCCCGTCCCCCGGTTACGGGATGGGAACAGCAGGCCGCTGCCCTTGCGCAGCGATTTGAACGTGACCATTTCCTCAGGCGTGAGGGTGACGGCAAGCCCGTTGTCCACATAGCCTGTCCCGTCTTCGAAGATCAGGGCGGAAAGGTTGCCCGTATCCGAGAGGAACGTCTTCAATTTACTGCGGATACGCTCGGCGTCGGAAGACTCCCCCTGCTCCAGTTCGCTCGCCAGCATGCGCAGCATTTCAATATTGTTGACATACCCGCGCTGGAGCACGTTCGCGCCGCGCGCGGTGCTTTCCATGATGTTCTTGACCGAATTGTCCCATAAGGACTGTTGCACGGACTGCATGAAATCAAACGAAATCCAGCACAGCACTCCGAAAAGCAAGGCAACGGCGGAACCGATGAACAGGTTCTGCTTCCGCGGCGTTATCATGGCCTCCCCCCTCCCCTTCCCTCTTGGGCCCCGTACAAGGAGCGCATGACGCTTTCCGCAGCCTCCTCGGGGGACGCCCCCGAAAGGATCAGCTCGATGCCGGGATCAAGCAGCTCCCAGAGGTTGTACCGAAGCCTGACGTCCGAATGGAAGACCCCTCTCCCCGCCTCCATGCCCTTCCACAGGGGATGCACCGCCTTGTCCGCCGGGAGGGGCGCGTCCTTCAACGGGCTGAAGCAGTTCTGCCCTTTGTTGTAAAACCGGATGACCTCGGGGCTCGTCAGCCCTTCCACCAGCTGGATCGCCTGTTGCTTGTGGCTGCTCCGCGAGCTGACCGCGAGCGGCGTATCAAGGCCGAGCACGACGACGGCCCCGCGGCCCGCCACCGGAAGGGGAAAGACGGAAAACCGGAGCCCGGCTTGCGCTTTGCCGATCACCGGGGAAAGCCATGTGCCCCCGATCATGAACGGCTGCCCGCCTCCTGAAAAAACCATATCGGGCAGGGATTCCCTGGGCCGCGCAAGGCTGCCCGCATCAAAATAGCCCCT
This sequence comes from uncultured Desulfovibrio sp., assembly GCA_900553145.1. GTDB lineage: Bacteria > Desulfobacterota > Desulfovibrionia > Desulfovibrionales > Desulfovibrionaceae > Bilophila. Next base: position 6,023 of record USCL01000093.1, on the reverse strand, counting down.
GTCGCGCAGCAGGGCCAGAAAACGGAACCCATCCAGCAGCGTTTGTTCCAAGAACGCCACATCCGTATCGAGCGAACGGAAAAAGCCCTCCGCATCCCCGAAGGCGGCGGGTTCGAAGCATCTGGCAATGAGCAGCGCCCGCAGGGATTCCCTGTTCACGGCAAGGGGCGTCACCCCGGCACGGCGGAAGGCCTCGCAGGCGGCAAGGAAACCGTCCAGCGTTTGCGGGACGCCCAACTTGCTCCGTTCGAGCATATCGAGGTTGCAGAACAACCCGAACGCCCCGAGGCTGTTCGTCACATACGGGATGGTGTTGCCCACGCGCATTTGCTCAAGGACTTCCTGACGATACGCTCCCAAAACCGGCAGGGCGGAAAGATCGGCGAGGAGCCCTTCCGGCATTTGCCGCGCATAGGCCGGCGAAACCATAAACACGTCGTCAATGCTGTCCGTCTTCACCCGCTGTTTGAGGATATGCGAATAATTGCAGAGCGGGACGCCTTCATAGCTGATCAGGACATTCGGATGCGACATGGAATAATCGTTCAAAATGTGCTCAATGGACGCCTTGTTTTCGAATGGATATTGAACCCCCAGAAAGGTCAGCAAGACTTGGGGAGACAAGGCGGGGTTGTCGTACTCCACATTCTGGTTGCCCCTCTGGAAGTAGAAACCGGATAAGAGGAAAGATTGCGCGAGGATAACAAGGAACAGAAGCTTTCTCATAAAGTGTACCGAACAGGCTTGGCCTTTTTAAGGATACGCTTGCTTGTCATGCCCGGCTCTTTCCCAAAAGAGAGCCGTTACGGCATAAGAAGGGAAAAAGGACTTCCTGACTATTGTAATTCAGGTTATAGGTCGCGATTAGAAACGGATTTATTAATAAAAGAAGCTTTTAATAACAAAATCACGAAAAAAGGGCAACTCGTGAGGCCCTGTTTTCTATTTTGGCTCATGCGATGTGCTGCCGCACACGGGACTCTCCGGCGTACGAGAGATTGGCCGGCATGTTTGCCGTATGCGCGGCCGCACGGGACTCTCCGGCACGTATTTTCAGGATAAGGCGGGCCCGGCCCGGCGCCGGGAAGGCGGTATACGCAACCCCCATCGGGACTCCCCATAACCCATCGCGGACAGGCCCGTGGCCCTCAAGCGGACGGCCCCGCCCGGATGTGCGTTTTCCGCCGCCTTCCGGTGCGGCGGCAGCACGGCCACCCCGCACGCAAAGCCCCGCCCATCTATCCAGAGCGCAAGGCCCTTCCCCCAATCCGGAGGAGTCCGGCATGCGCGGAAAACCGCAACGGCGGCCAGCGAGGGCAACGTACGGAAGGCATGCGGCCCCCGTTCCCCCGCTGCGGAATGCATGAGGACAGGCCCTTGTCCGCACGGAACCGCAACGGACAAGGGCCGCCTTCCGGGTTTCGTCAGCATCGCCCCTCTCGGGGAGAAGGCGGCTTTCCAAAGCGAAGAAGAAGATGATGATGAATGGGCGCAAGAACAATTCCCCGCCTCCCTCACCGCATTCCGGAGGCTGATGGCAACGCGCAACGCTTCCCTGCCTGGCTGCGGCGCTGCCGTCCCGCCCCTTTTCTGCATGGCCATATACGGCACATTCCGCCTTTCCCGGGATCGGGTGCGCCATGTTTCCCCCCAAGCCCGCCCCACAATGGCGTCAGAATGTGCATTGAAAAGGAAGCCCGACTAGAGTATCCTTTATCCACATAACACCCTGTATTATAACGTATTGGTGAAAAATGAAACATTTTCTTCAAGTTATGCGGCATGATGCGACTGTTTCGTTACGCCAGCTTATGATCATGGCGGCTTTGCTCTGTTTGTTCTGCGCGCCCTCTCTCGCCGGGGAATGGGCCGTTTCGTTGGGGTTGAACGGGGGCGACTCGGATACGATAACCGGCGACCTCGGCCTGCGTTATACATTGGACCCGTTCTATGGGAACGGCACGTTGGAAATCCGCCCTTTAATCGAATGCGCCGGCGTCTACTGGAAAAGGGATCATGACGATATCTGGGGAGGCGGCATTGCGGGCGGGGCCGTCATAGATTTCTGGCGGGAAGGTTCTTGGCGGCCTTACCTAGCGGGAACCTTCGGCGGCTTCCTGCTTTCGGACAATGCAATCGCCTCGCACGATCTAGGCTGCAACTTCCAGTTCCGCACCAAAGGGAGCGCAGGCATCCGCTTTGGCGAGTCCTTTCGCCACAATGTCCAGATTGACGTGGCCCATTTTTCCAACGCGGGGCTCAACAGCCACAATTCCGGCTTCAACACCTACGGTGTTTCATACGGATTCCGATTTTAGCTGAACAAGCCCGGAGGGGACGAACCAGCCCCCTCATGCGGCGATGCCTTTGCGCATGGCGGACGTATTCGCCGCGGCGCCATGCGGCTGATCCGGCCCAACGAAAAGGCCGAGGGCCCTTCCGGTCCCCGGCCTCCCCTTCTATCGCGCCCGTACCGCTTCGATCCTTTTTATTGCCTTATGCGTCAATCAGCCTTCCCCTGCTGGCACTGCCAGTTCCCTTTATTACACTGCGGGGCCCGGATGGCCACACGAACGGCGGCATGGCCTGCAAGGGCCATAGCCGTTCCTGTCCCGGTTGAAAAGAACCCTGTGAAGGAGGCATCAAAACCCGGCAAGGGCCATGACCTTCCGGGCTTCGGCTATTGCCGTACCCGGTGAAAGGCTGTTTGACGAGAGCAAGATACAGGCGGCCTTTGCAAGAACGCTGCGGTATGCCGGATCGGACGGTTCGGGGAGGTTTGCTATAATCTGCTTTACATCACCTATTGCGTCCTCAACAGAGAGCGACATGTCCGTGCTCTTCAATATGCATGCTGTGAGTACGAGTTCTTCTTTGCTTAAACTCATCATAGCCTCCCTATCAATGTGTCGGTATTCGGGAATACATATAAAGAACAAGGATAACAATCACTGTGTCCATTTTGAGGAAAAGACCACATGGCGGATCTGAAGAACATGACCGGAACCGAAGCGTTCCAACTCGCAAAGGCTGAAAGCGCCCTTACGATTGAAGAAATAGCCGAACGGCTCAGCGTCTCCCCTTCCGTGATCAAGCGCTACCTCAAAACGGACGACAAATATCTCCCCAGTTTGGAAATGATCCCACGCCTCTGTTCAACGCTCGGCAACAATATCCTTTTGCAATGGCTGGAGGCGCAGGTCGAAGCTGAGGGAAACGCGGTCCCTCCCGCCCAGAACCGGGCTGAGGTGTTGACGTCCATAGTCCGCGCCGGGGCCGCGCTTGGCGACGTGCAACGGATTCTTGCGCAAACGCGGGTAATCGCCCCCCACAATGCCCGGAAGATCCGTTCCGCGCTGAACGACGTCATCGCGGAGTGCCATGTGGCCAAGGAGTCTCTCCAACCCTTGGCCGCACGGAAAGATCTGACCGATTGTACCCATCTGTTATACATGAAAAAAACCTCTATTGATAAAGAGAACCCCCTTCAAAACTGTTGGAAGCCGTGGGAAAGGGGCTAGCGCAAAAGGAAGGCCGCTCAAAGGCGGCCTTTTCCGTGCACGATTCTTTTAGCTCCGCAAAACACGGGAAAACGAAAGCGGGGAACGGAAGGGACGTGAAAACGCCCCTGTTTTCAGCCAAGGGCGCACACGGTTTTTGAGGGGCCGTCCGGAAAGGGCCGGCGGGGAGCAGACGGGGGATTGGGGAAGAGCGATTCGATGCCCGCAAACAAAACGCGGAGGCGGTGCGGGAAACCTTCTTGCAGGCAGGGTTCACGGCATCGGGCATTGCGTTCACGCCGGAACGCCATAACAGACGCCCCCGGCGCAAACCGGAGGCGTTGCCGTGCCTGATGCGGATCTCGGGAGGGCAGGCAAAAGCCGAGCCGGAAGGAGCGCGTTTCCTCAGGCTTCTCCGCGCGTCATGAGCCGCTTCGTCGAAGCCGGGCGGGCTCCTGCATCCGGCCAGCCCGTCAGACGGGAAACCTCCAGCCTGCCCTTACAGCGCGGTGCCTTTGGAGGGCACAAACAGGCCGGACATATCCACGCCTTCATGCCGGAGCAGCTTGATTTTCTTATCAATGCCCCCCGCGTAGCCCGTCAGGCTGCCGCTTGCCCCCACAACCCGGTGGCAGGGGATGATGATGGAGATGGGGTTATGCCCCACGGCCCCGCCCACGGCTTGGCTGGACATGCTTGCCTTGTTCATCCGGGCGGCCATGGCCTTCGCGATCTCGCCGTACGTGATGACCCCGCCATAGGGGATCTCGCACAGGATGTCCCACACGGCCTTGCGGAACGCCCCGCCTTGGGGAGCCAGCGGCAAATCGGAAATGGCCGGTTTCCGTCCCGCGAAGTAGGCATCCAGCCACGCCTTCGCGGCGGCGAACACCGGGAGATCGCCCTTTTCCGTCACCTCTTCCGCCACGGTACCGGCAAAATACTTTTGCCCTTCGATCCAGAGCCCGACAAGGCTGTCTTTATTGCCCGCCAGCAGAAGCGGGCCCAACGGTGACGGATACTGCGCCGAATACAACATGACCTTCTCCCGAACACGATATGAGGGTTACAACGCATTCCACAAATTGACCATCGCATAGCCGCGCCAAGGCCGCCACGCTTCCGCCAGCGCCTCTATCTCCCTGGATGTACGGGGCGAAAGCGCCTTTTTTACGCCATAATCCGTATGCAGGAAAGCATCGGACCATCCCATGCCCCGCATGACGATATACCGCGCCGTCCATATCCCGATGCCGGGGATCTCCATCAGCCCGCGCACCTCTTCTTCAGGATCGGCGCGGACGCCGAAATCCATCCCCCCGGCCGCCGCCCTTTCCGCCAGAGCCAGAATCGCCGCAGCCCGCGATCCCGTAATGCCCAGCGGGCCGAGATGGTTTGCGATCGGCCCATCAAGGGAGATGAACGCCTCGGGCGGCGGAAAGGCGTGGGTCAGGCCCTCCACCCCGGTCAGGACAGGGACGCCGTACCGCCGTGCGAGCCGCCCGGCCAGCGTGGTCGCCGCCTTGACCGTGACCTGCTGGCCCAGCACCGTCCGGGCCGCCATTTCAAAAGCATCGAAGCAGCCGGGCAAGCGGGTGCCGGGGACGCAGAGGCCGGGGCGAAGCGTGTTCATGGACGCGAGGGCGCCATACACGGCGTCCGGGATGCAATACACATCAAACAGGCGGCGGATCTTCGCCAGCACTTGCGGCAGCACGGGCAGGAGAGCGGCATCCACCGTGACGGCCAAGACATTCTTTTGCGGGCGGTGCCCCACGCGTACCCACCCGCATACGGGCCGCCGATCTTCGGTCACGAGGCGCACGACGCGCGCGTATTCCTCATCCCCGACGATCTCGACCCCGGGGATGGCGCGGGGGGCGAGAAAATCCAGCATCCGCCGCCACTGGTAAGGCGGACGGTACCCCAAGGCCAGCGTGACGCCGCTCCCCCGCCCCGCAGCGCCGGAAGGCTGCCGACGCAGGGCGGTAGGCGCAAGGCGGTAGCGTTTCTTGAAGAGATCGTTGAACCGCCGCAAACTGCCGAAGCCGGAGGCCATCGCCACATCGATTACCGAAAGATCCGTATCCGTAAGCAGGCTTTTGGCAAGCAGGAGCCGGCATGTCTGGAGGTATCCCACGGGAGAGACGGCGTATTCCGCCGCGAACGCCCGGCGCAGGTGACGGCCCGTGCAGCCAAGCCGGGCTGCGGCATCCTCAAGGCTCCGCACCTCCCCGCAATGTTCCTCAAGCAGCCGTGCCGCCCGGCGCGCGAGGGAGGCGGTGGCGTCGACCGGCGCGGCCCCGGGGGCAAGCTCGGGACGGCAGAGAAGGCACGGGCGGAAGCCCGCCTGTTCCGCTTCCGCCGCCGTGGCGTAGAAGGAGCAGTTTTCAGGCTTCGGCAGCTTGGCCCGGCATACGGGGCGGCAATAGATGCCCGTAGACGCTATACCGACAAAAAAACGCCCGTCAAACCGTGCGTCCTTTGACTTGAACGCCTCATACAAGGCCCGTTCCCCGCCTT